>CAMCWM010000203.1 GCA_945882215.1 Akkermansia muciniphila
GTTCGACCACTGCATGTGACGGCGCTTCGTGTAGGAACCCTCGTTGCCGAGTTGATCTTCCTTGAGATCAAGCAACGAGGCTTTCCCAGCGAGGATGAGATCCGGCACAGATGTGGCGTCTCCGATCTGCCCCACCCGGTGCAAATCAAGAATATGCGGCTGGACGGAGGCCATCGCGCCCCAGCATTCGGCAAAGCCATGAGGTGTCTTCTCTTTGCCGGGTCCGAAGCGGAATTCGCATGTGCGGCAGGTGTTGTAGAGATCAGCCACCGACTCCTGAACCCGCTTAACCTGCTCCTCGGGACCGATCAACGCGGCCAGCTCGTCGGCCCGTTTCTCCACGCGGTCCATGAGGAGACCGGTTTCGCTCGTCACATCTCGCAAAGTCAGCAGCGACGTGCCCTTCAATTGCTCAAGATCACCCGCGTAGTGGACACTAGGACGGGACTTGGGCTTATCGTTGTCCCGGGCGGCGGTGAAGTGGGCCAGCGTCTCGTTGGCCGTGGCCTTGCTGCCTTTGTTGATCACGCAGAGCCAGGGCTTCACTTCAAACTCAGGGAATGCGAGCCTCAGCACATGAAGCTGAAACGTCACATCCAGGAGGCAGGGCAGCCACTTGGCGGCGACATCTCCATCTTTCTTTAAGAAGGGGGAGCCGCCGTCACCTTCCTCATCCTCCTCGTTGATCGAAGATGACTTCACTTCGATCAGGTGCAGGGTGTTGTCCTCGCGGCGCAGGATGTCGATCCGGGCATAAAACTTTCCAACCAGCGCGGCGGCCTCAAACACCACTGCATTGTCGTTTGCCATCAGAAGTTCCCGCGTCCTGCTGAAGGCAACCAGCGGATCACGTTCATCCACCAGGTTCACTCCCTGAGGATACTTGGCCTTCGCCACGGTTTCGACCATGAAGCCCGAGTTGGCGAGGAACTTCATGTACTCGTTGTCATCGAGCGTGGTGGGATACCCCTGTTTGCGGTAATACAGTTTGGTGGCGCAGTCGTAGGCGGCCTTGAAGTCTGTTTTCGTGAGGAAGGGAGAGGGCATGGCAGTGGCTGCTTTACATGAAGAGGATGAACAGCCAGATCAGCAGGGCGATCACAATCACCGCGCAGACGAACCAGCAGGGCAGCAGGATGAGTCCCCAGCCGGTGGTGAATTCACCGGTGAGTTTCATGATGATGAGAAGCGCCTGCACACACAGGACAGCCGCAGCGAAAAGAATGGTGAGCAGGTATTGCATGAGGTTAGGAATGAATGAGTTCAAACTTAACCCCTGCCGTGTGCCATATCCTGACCCTCCGTAGAATGCTTCTTGGGTTTAAAGACAGAGGCGCACTCATTGATTTGGTTTGTTTTGATCATGCCCCAAGGATAACTGAGGGGCAGTGCCAAATCCTGGCACTGTGAAAACCAGTCGCGAAATAATCTCAGACTCATGCCTACCACCGCCCGCAAGCCAGGCAAAACGCATGCCGGAACCTCCAAGCCCATGCTTGAGCGGCTGAGCTGTCTCATTGGCATCCTGCAGACCAAGGGAGCTGCCGCTACACGAGCAGACGTGATCAAAAACCTGCGCAGGAAGGGGTTCAGCCAGGCAAGCGTGAGAACGCTCCAACGAGACATCGTTTACCTCAAGAAACAGGGCATCGACATCACCTTTACGAAAACCAGCGGCTACACCTGCACGGGGTCGAAGGACAAGCTGCGCGGGTTGCTGAATTCACGGGAGGAGATGCTGGCGAGCATTGTGGTCATGCGCGGAGTGCTGAACGCGGTGAGCAAGCTCGACCCCTCCGCCGGAGCCGATGTGCTCTTGGCACAGGCGGGTGAACTGCTGGAGAAGAATCATTTGAAATATGGCGAGCTGAGTAACTTCATTTCAAGCACAGCTCTGTCGATGCCGCAGCGGCTGGTGTCGATCTTCCGAACTCTGGTGAAGGGATTGATTGAGAAACGGGCGGTGCGCATCACCTACACCGGCAACAAAGACCGGCAGCCACGTTCTCGCGTCATTCACCCCTACCACCTGCTTGAGTTCGAGGGGCGCTGGCATTGCATCTCACACTGCACGGAAGCGAAAGAGAGCAGAACTTTCATGCTGTGGCGGACCCACACCGCCGAATTGCTGGATGAAACCTTCGTGCGTCCGGCTGAATTTGATGATCCCAAACAATGGGTGGAAAAAGCGAACATCTACGGCGTCTGGTCCGGCGACGGGAAGCCGATGAACGTGAAGGTGAAAATGTTCGGCTATGCAGCACGAATCATCCAGGAAGCAGAGCGCCGCCATCCGGGGATGACAATCACCGAATCAAACGCAGGGGATGGAACGGTGGAGGTGGCGTTTCAAACCTACTCTTTTGCAGACGTGACACCATGGGTCTTGAAATGGGGGCCGTATTGCAAGGTGCTCGGGCCGCCAGCACTGGTGAAAGAGGTGCGAGAACTGATCGAACAAATGGGCAGGCTCTATGACGAAAGCCCCTAAAGCTTTCCAGAGTCTCGACCCAGCGAGGAAGTTGAGAACCTCAAAGCCGAGGCGGAACGGCTCAAGCAGGAGATAGCCGAGCTGAGCGGTGACGATGCGCCGGTGATCGGCTGAAGCGGGAGTGGCGCACTGGTGCGCCCGTAATCCCACCCCGGTGTGCCCACATACCCAGCTTGGTTTGTCCACCAACCCACCCCGGTTTGCCCACAACCCTAGCCCGGTGTGCCCACAAACCCAGCCCGGTGTGCCCGCACACCCACCTCGGTGTGCCGGTAAACCCACCCCGGTGTGCCCACGAACCCACCTCGGTGTGCCCGCAACCCCATCCCGGTGTGCCCACAAACCCAGCCTGGATTTGCCAAATCCGACCTCGGATTTCCAAAAACCAACCTCGGATTTGGCAAATCCGAGTTAGGGGCACCCATGATCCAAGACCGGGTCGTGTCTGCACCGCCTCCCACAAAAGCGTGGCACCCTGGAAGAACGCGAGAGGTCTTTATGCCTCACGGTGGCAGGCTTGGTGGCTTCAAAAGACAGCAGAATGAGGACAGCCGAATCGGTTTCATTTCTGCTGCCCCCATTCTGCTGTCGTTGAAAAGTCTGAATCACAAATCGTGGTGATTCGCAGTGGAGCATGTCACGGGCCTTCGTCAGCTTCTCGCGCTCCCTCCGGGGCGCGGCGGCTTGCGGAATCGAGTGGTTTCGCCGGTTCCGGTGGTTTCACCACCGGCTGTTTTCTTTCGAGCCTCCGGCTTGGGATTGGCCATGGGCACGGTCGCCTTCCAGCCCCGCCTGTAGCAGCCCACACAGCCCTTGCGTGAGTGGCTGAGCGCCCTACACTCGGCGCTCCCTTTCCCCCAAACGCATGAGCACCCACGTCAAACTTTACATCCCTGGTCCCGTCGAAGTTTCCCCTGACACCTACGCTGCGATGGCGCAGCCGATGATCGGGCATCGCGGCAAGGGATTCCAGGATCTGTATGCCGAGATCCAGCCGATGCTGCAGACGCTGTTCGGCACGAAGCAGCAGGTGTTTTTGAGCACTTCCTCGGCCTGGGGCGTGATGGAGGGATCAATCCGCAATCTGGTGAAGAAAAAGGTGCTGAACTGCTGCAACGGGGCCTTCTCCGACAAGTGGCTGGACGTTTCCAAGCGCTGCGGCAAGGAAGCCGAGGCTTATCAGGTCGAGTGGGGCCAGCCGATCCTGGCGGCGGAGATCGACAAGCGTCTCGCCACCGGCGAATTCGACGCGGTGACCTTCATTCACAATGAAACCTCTACCGGCGTGCTCAGCCCCATCGCGGAAATCGCGGCGCTGAAGAAGAAGTACCCTGACGTGATGTTCATCACGGATTCGGTGTCCGGTTTCACGACGGTGCCGGTGAATTTCGACGAACTCGGCCTGGACGTGCTGCTCACGGGCAGCCAGAAGGCCTTCGCGCTGCCTCCGGGCCTCGCGCTGTTCACTGCTTCTGAGGCCGCGATGGCCCGTGCGGCGACGATCAATGACCGCGGCTACTACTTCGACTTCCTGGAGTTCAAGGCGAACGGCGAGAAGAGCATGACGCCGAGCACGCCGTGCATTTCGCTGATCTACGGCCTGCGTCATCAGCTCAACAAGATCTTCGCCGAGGGCGTGGACAACCGCTACGCGCGCCATGCCAAGCTCAACGGCATGGTTCACGAGTGGGTGCGCCGCAACGGCTTCGAGTTCTTCGCGCCGGAAGGTTACCGCTCCAAGTCGCTGACCTGTGTGGCGAACAACAAGAGCATCGACGTGGCGGCCTTCATCGGCCTGCTGAAGAAGAACCACAGCATGATCATCGACGGCGGTTACGGGAAGCTGAAGGGCAAGACCTTCCGCGTCTCGAACATGGGCGACGAGACCGAGGCGAGCATCAGCACGGTGATCGCCGCGCTGGATGATTCGCTGGCGAAGCTGTGAGCCCCGCATTTGGCGGATTAAATCGTGCGTGCGGTGAATCCGGGCGCACTTTCAGACGTTCTACCTTCTGACATGGTCAAAACCCTCCGCGCACTGCTCCCTCTCATCATCCTGGCCGCCTGCGGCTGGTATGGCTGGTGGCTGATCACGCACAAGCCGGAGATGAAGACGATGGAGACCAAGCCGGTGCTGGTGACGGTGGAGGGCATCACCTTGAAAAAGACGAGCTATCCCGTGCGCGTGGCCTCGCAGGGCGCGGTGCAGCCACGCACACGCAGCACGCTGCTGCCGGAGGTGGCGGGCATGATCACCGAGGTGAGCCCGTCGTTCCGACCCGGCGGTTTTTTTGAGAAGGGCGAGGTGCTGATCAAGCTGGACCCGGTGGACTACGAAACCGCCGTGATGACCGCCAAGGCCGCCGTGGCGCTGGCGAAGGTGACGCTGGTGGAAGAAGCCGCGAAGGCCGAGCAGGCTCTCGAAAACTGGAAGGCGCTGGGCCGCCAGGGAACGCCGAGCGAGCTGGTTTCACGCTCACCGCAGGTGGCGCGGGCGAAGGCCGATCTCGCCGCCGCCGAGGCACGTGTGGTGAAGGCCGAGCGCGATGCGCAGCGCACCGTGATTCGTGCACCGTATGCAGGCCAAGTTTTGGAGCAGGCGGTCGATGTGGGCCAGTATGTCGGCCAGGGCACTGTTTTGGGCCGCATTTTTGCCACGGACTTCGTCGAGGTGCGCCTGCCGCTGCCGGAACGCGAAAGCCAGCATGTGCAACTGCCGGAACGTTATCGCGACGCCAGCTCCGCGCTGCCAGCGGCAAAGGTGAAGCTGCGCACGACCGCCGCCGGCAAGAGTGTGATCTGGGAAGGCCGCCTCGTGCGGGTGGAGAGCGCACTGGATGAAAGCACACGCCAGACCACCGCCGTGGCGCAGATCGACAACCCGTTTTCCAAACGTGCGGATGGTGCGCCGCCGCTGAAGATCGGCCAGTTCATCGAAGCGGAAATCGAAGGCGAGGCGCTGAACGATGTCTTCGTCATCTCCCGCTCCGCCGTGCGCGCGGGCGATGAGATCATCCTCATCACACCGCAAAACACGCTAAAGCGCATGTTTGTGGAGCCGGTCTTCGGCACCAACCAGCACATCGTCGTCTCCGCCAACGCGGCGAAAGCTCCTAAAGAGGGAGATGTGCTCTGTCTCACGCCGATCCCCTTCCCGGCGGATGGCGCTCGCGTTAATCCAGTCATCGACGGAGTGCCGCCAAGCGAAAAAGTGGCCGACCGGAAGAAGCCGGAGAAGAAATCAGCGATGCTGGTGCCTGAGCCGAAGCCGCTGCCGTGATGCCGGAGCATCGCGATTGAATTTGTGACAGCGTGATGGTGAAGCTGGCAAGCAAGGTCATGCCTTGCGCAAGATCGGCGGGGCAACACAATGGCCTCCGTGCGTTGATACAGGGTCATGATCAATCTCACCCGTCTTTACTGTGATGTCGCCCAGCCCATGGACCACCTGCGCTATGGTCGCGGTCACGGATCTCCGACCTCGGCAGCAGAACGCCGCCCGATTGTCGTCTGGAACATCACCCGCCGCTGCAATCTGAAGTGCGTCCACTGCTACCAGGATTCGGATTCCAAGCACTACCCCGGCGAACTGAACTGGGAGCAGTGCCAGGGCGTTGTGGATGATCTGGCCGACTACAAAGTGCCCGCCCTGCTGCTTTCCGGCGGCGAGCCGACGATTCACCCGAAGTTCTTCGAACTGGCCGAATACGCCACCAGCAAGGGCCTGCGCCTCACGCTTTCAACCAACGGCACGCGGATAAATCCCGAGTGGGCGCAGCGCATCAAGGACATCGGCTTCTCCTACGTCGGCATCTCGCTCGATGGCATGGGGGCCACGCACGACCATTTCCGTGGCAAAGTAGGCGCGTTTGACAAGGCGGTGGCCGCGTTTCGCAACTGCAAGGCCGTGGGGCAGAAAGTCGGCCTGCGGCTCACGCTTTCCCGCCACAACATCGCCGATCTCGACGGCATCCTCGACTTCATCGAGCGCGAGGACATCGAGCGCGTGTGCTTTTACCATCTTGTTTACAGCGGACGTGGTTCCGAACTCATGGAAGTGCCGCACGAGGAGACACGCGGTGCCATCGACAAAATCCTCGACCGCACCGCCAAATGGGCCGCCGAAGGCCGCCCACGCGAGGTTTTGACCGTGGATCAGCCCGTCGATGGCCCTTATCTCTACATGCGCCTGAAGCGGGAGAACCCGGAACGTGCCGCCCGCGCGATGGAACTCATGAACTGGAACGGCGGCGGCGCGAACAGCAGCGGCACCGGCATCAGCAACATCGACACTCAGGGCAATGTGCATCCCGACCAGTTCTGGCACGAGCTCACGCTCGGCAACGTGAAGGAGCGCAAGTTCAGCGACATCTGGAGCAACCGCGACAACGCCACGCTCAACGCCCTGCGCAATCGCAAGGAGCACCTCACCGGCAAATGCGCCGAATGCAGCTTCCTGGATGTCTGCGGCGGCGGCTTCCGCGTGAGGGCGCTGCAAATGACCGGCGACCTCTGGGCACCTGATCCTTCGTGTTACCTCAATGAGCAGGAGAGAAGTCAATTGCTGGCAGCATGAAGACTTACTCAGTCTGGTTGATATGATAATTAAGCAAGTAAGGGTCTGAGCGAAGATTTTGCTCACCGGAAGTCTTGCTCTCAGCGGGGAATCCTGTCAGCATTTCGTACTCTGCGCGGTGCCAAAGCTCCGCGCCAACTTCATCACCTTCATTTGCACTCAACATGAAAGCTTCTCCTTGTCTCTCTGTCCGGGCCATGGGCATGCTCGTGCTGCTGGCAGCCCCCGTGCTTCTGACTCAATGCGCCATGCCATCCCGCCAGGCATGGCAGTATATCCAGACTCACGGATTGCTGACCTACTGGAATTATGAGGCCCAGCATTCCTCCCCGCCCTTCCGCACCGGCACCTCTTCGCGCAACACGCAGCGCTACGCGACGACCAGCCGCAGCAGCCTCAGCGCACCGCGCTACAGCTATCGTCCCTTCAGTAGCTGGTCTTCGTTCTGGGACTCCGGCACGCCCAACCGCGTCCCCTATCAATCCTCCGGTTCCTACTACTCGCAAAACCGTCATTACAGCCCGTCCCCTTCACGTTCGCAGAGCCGTCCCGCGCCGCGTCCTCGTTCCAGCGACCCGGCTCCAAGAACGCAGATTCCTCAGGATGAACCCGCCACCGCGCCCCAGATCGTGAAAAACGATCCGCCCGCTCCCGCCAATCCCAATCCTCCGAAATCGAGCAGTTCATCCGCAGCCGACCTGCCTTACGGCACGCCCGTTCCCGGCCGTGTCAACATGGTCAATAGTCCGTACGCAGGCAAGACCCAGCTCGTCGATGTTTCCGGCATGGGTACCGGCCAGACCGTGAAATGCCCGTACACCGGCAAGCTGTTCAAAGTTCCGCCGAGCCAGCAGGCTTCCAACAACACGGATTCGCGCCAGGAATCGAAGGTTGAGACTCCCAAAGTCAGTTCCGAGCCGAAGCCCGAGGATAAAAAGCCCTGAATCCGGCTCCGGGCCGCTCTCACCCAGCGGGCAGATCCGGGAAACCGGAGGCGGACTGCATTTGGTCTTGATTCACCCTTGATCGGTGGAACTCTTGCCGCCCTCAAAACCGCAAACGACAACCGATCAATCCATCATGGGTCAGCAACTCAACAAAATCGTCAAACGCCGCCGCCGCAAAAAGTACCTCGAACGCAAGAAGGCTCTGGTCAAGGCCGGTGTCTCCCGCAAAGCGCGCGCCGTCAAATCCGAGGCCAAGGCTGTGAAGAAGGCTCCTGCCAAGAAAGCCGCCGCCAAGAAGGCTCCCGCGAAGCCCAAGGCTGCGGAAGTCGCCGCCGAGACCGCTCCCGCTGCAGCGCCTGAGGCAGCAGTGCAGGAATAAGCGGTTTCAACCAGTTCACTTTGAAACAAAAACACCGTCGGGGCATGCCCCCGACGGTGTTTTTTTGCACTGAGTCGAATATCGTCCGTTCAGCGGAACCAGAGACTGCCGCCGGCACCTGCATTCGGCGGCACGTTCTGCGAGGAGCTTGAATTGTAGCCATCGTAGTAGCCGCGTTCAAAACTGGAGCGGTAGCGCGGATCATAACGCCCCACATGCGCCGCCGGATCAGCCACGCGTCCGCCCGTGCGATCACGCAGACCGTAGTCGTAGCCCTGGTTGTAGGCCGGATCACGTGCAGGAGGTTGTTGAGTCGTGCTTTGATTGCCGTAGCCGAGTTCACCCAGACTGCTGTGCGCCTGGCTGTAGCCTTGATTGTAACCATCGCGGTAGGCCATTTCTGTGTTGCGATCGAAACGCGTGCGATAGCGATTGTAGTTCTGGCTCTGGCGCTGTTGCGCATCCATCCGCCCGTCCTGCTGGCCCATTTCATAGGCCTGGCGGTTCATCTGCGAACCCTGATCACGCATGTCCTGGCGGTAGGTGTTGGCATACGGATCACCGCCATTCGGGCCATAATAAGGTTCGACACATTGGGAGAGCAGCAGCGGCAGGGCCAGCGTGGCAAGAAGGGATGTTTTCATGAGGTTGAGTGGCTTGATCGTAAAAGGTGGCCCGCATCGTGGCAAGAGCGCAATCTCCGACGCACGCACCGCGTTTCCTGTTCAGGATAATCCTTCAGCGCGGCAGCATTTTCGCCTGTTTGTCCCGCCACAGTTTCGATTTGAGCCCTGGAAACACGCTCAGCGCATTCTCGCGCAAAATCTGCCGCCCGATGTGCTCCGCATCCGCCATGCGCAGATCACCACGATCCACGCGCTCCGCCAGAACCTCCGCCAGCACGCGCCGTGTGAACTCCGTGGCACCGTAGATGCCCTCCGCGTGATTGCAGTCCGCGCCCCACAGAATGCGATTGCTCGGCATCACATCCAGCCACTCGTGAAAGGCCCGCTTCGCCATCGTCTGGCTCAACGTCGGCAGCCAGACCGAGTCGAGATACACATTCGGCATCCGCGCCGCGATGGCACCTGATTCACCCACCCATGGATAGCCGCCGTGAAACAAGATGAAGGTCGTCTTCGGATTCGCCGCGATCAAATCCACCAGCAGCATCGGATTCGATCCCTGGATGCGGGCGTGGCCCGTGTGAATCTGAAACGGCAGCGCATGCTTCGCGCTCAGCTCGCACAGATGCCACATCATGAAATCCTCAAACGCCTTCACCTGCTCCGGCTTCAAGTCCTTGCTCGGATGCCCAAACGCCTCCGCCGCCTGTTCCTTCGTCGCCTTCGCAAAATCCAGCGTGCGCTGATACGCCAGCGTGTGCTTCAAGCCCACCAGCCCCGCCTCCTTCGCCAAAACGAACACGCGCTCCACGAACGCCAGGTAATCATCGAAGCTCTCGATCTGGATGCCTTTGGCCTTCGCAAAATCATACGGGCTCTCCTTCCGCCCGCCCTTCGTCACTGCGAACTCCGACGGATGAAAGCCGCGAAACAGCGGATTCAGCCGCAGCACGTTCGCCACGAAACCGTAGTGCGATTCAAAATCAAACGGCTCCCAATACGGATCATTCAGCACCACCTCGATGTTTGCCCGCTCCGTGATCACCTCATAGAGCCAGCGCTGATCGCGATAGTTCGTCGTGATGCGCTCATTCAGCGCTACCGCCTGCGCATCCGTGATGCCTTCAAAGTTCACGCCATACAAATCCTTCAGCGCCGGCAGCGTGTAG
>CAMCWM010000204.1 GCA_945882215.1 Akkermansia muciniphila
TCACCACGGACGCGAAAGTCGCCAAGGATAAAATGCACCGTGCCATGCGCTATGCCGTGGAGAAGAGCTTCAACTGCATCACCATCGACGGTGACACCAGCACGAACGACACCGTCATCGTGATGAGCAATGGCGCCAGCGACGTGCCCTTGATCAAAAAGAACACGCCCGAAGGCGAGCTGTTCCGCTGCGCCCTGCACAAGGTGATGCTCGAACTTGCGAAGATGATCGTCTGCGACGGCGAGCGCGTGACCAAGTTCGTTGAAATTCGCGTGCGCAATGCCCGCACGCTCGGCGATGCCCGCAAGGCTGCTGAAGCGGTGGCCAAATCCCTCCTTGTGAAGTGCTCTTTCCACGGCTGTGACCCGAACTGGGGCCGCATCATCCACGCCGTCGGCTATTCTGGTGCGCGCATTCGTGAAGAACTCATCGACATCTACTTCGGCGGCCTGCAGGCCTGCAAAGGCGGCCTTGTGACCAAAACACCCGTCGCGGAGATGGAGAAAGTCGTCAAAGAGCCGAAGTTCACCGTCTCCATCGACCTCAATCTCGGCACCAGCGGCTACACCGTCTATACAAGCGACCTCTCCGAGGAGTACGTCGATTTCAACAGCGCCGAATACTCCGCCGCCGTGCATGCGAAGCGACAGAAGGGCTTTGCTTGATCGCTGCACTCGTTCATTCCCCTCGCGATGAATTCCCTCGATACCCAAATCACCAAATCCGCCGTACTTCTCGAAGCACTGCCTTACATGCAGAGCTTTCGTGGCTGCACGTTTCTGATCAAGGTCGGCGGCAGCGCGATGGAAGACCCTGTACAAGTAGATAGCTTTCTGCGCGACGTTGTTTTCCTCGAGGCCGTTGGCATCAACCCCGTGATCGTGCATGGCGGAGGCAAGGCGATCTCCAAGGCGATGACCGAGTCCGGTCTTCAAGCCAAGTTCGTCAACGGCATGCGCGTCACCGATGACGAGACGATCAAGATCGTCGAGGAGACACTCGCCCGCGTGATCAACCCGGAGATCGTGAACAAGATCAACGCCTTCGGCGGCAAGGCCGTCGGCGTTCCCGGCACGGAAGTGTTTCTCGGCGACAAGATGAAGGGCGACCTCGGCTGGGTGGGCGAAGTGAACGACTGCAAGCTCGGTTTGATCCAGGCTGCCGTCGCAGGTGAGTTCGTGCCGGTCGTTTCACCCGTAGCCCGTGAGCTGTCCTCCGGCAAAACGCTCAACGTCAATGCCGATCTCGCCGCCTGTGCGCTCGCCAAACGGCTCAAGGCCACCAAGCTCATCTTTCTCAGCGATGTGCGCGGTGTGATGCGCGATCCAAAAGACGACTCCACGCTCATCCCGAGCCTCGACGAGGCCAGCATCGCCAAACTGAAGGCGGAGAACATCATCAGCGGCGGCATGATCCCGAAGGTCGATTCATCGCTCGACTCACTGCGCGGCGGCGTGGGCAAGGTGCATCTCATTGATGGCCGCCTGCCGCATGCGCTGATCCTCGAGATCTTCACCGATGGCGGAATTGGAACGGAGATCCATTTGTGAAGTGGCGGGACGATTTTAGAAACGAAGAACGAGATGAGAACGAGTGATCAACTGATGCAGGAGTTTGTTTTGCCGAACTATGGCCGCTATGACGTGTGGCCGGTGCGCGGCGAGGGCGCCTATGTATGGGATCGCGATGGGAAGAAGTATCTCGACTTCGCGGGCGGCGTGGCCGTGTGCCCGCTCGGGCATTGCCCGCCACCAGTCGTCAAAGCGCTCACAGAACAGGCGAACACACTGATTCACGTCTCAAACTGGTATTGCATCGACAAGCAAGCGGAGCTGGCCCGCATTTTGGTCGAGGAATGTGTGCAGATCCCCGGCAAGTGCTTCTTCTGCAACAGCGGCGCGGAGGCGAACGAAGGCCTCATCAAACTCGCGCGCAAATACGGCCAGCAGACTGGTGGTCGCTATGAGATCATCACCTTCACCGGCTCCTTCCACGGACGCACGTTCGGTGCGATGACCGCCACGGCGCAGGAGAAAATCCACGGTGGATTCGGCCCGCTGCCACCGGGCTTTGTTTATTCGCCGTTCAACGACGTGACGGCTCTTGAAGCCGCGATCACGGACAAAACCGTCGCCATTCTACTGGAGCCGATTCAGGGCGAAAGCGGCGTGAATGCGGTCACGCCGGAGTTTTTGCGCGCAGCGCAGCGTTTGTGCCGTGAGAAGGATCTGCTGCTGCTTTCGGACGAAGTGCAGTGCGGCTTTGGCCGCGCAGGTGAAATGGCTGGCTGGCGCTCCATCATCCCTGGCGATGAAATTCAGCCCGACGGCATCAGTTGGGCCAAAGCCATCGGCAGCGGCTTCCCGCTCGGCTCGTTCTGGGTGAATGATCGCCGCGATTTGAGCAAGGTGCTCGGCCCTGGCACGCACGGCACGACGTATGGCGGCTCACCGCTCGCCTGTGCCGTCGGCATCGCCACGCTGCGCACGATTTTGGATGAGAAGCTCTGCGACAATGCCAAAACACGCGGCGCGGCCATCGCGGCGACTGCACGCGGCTGGAATCATCCGCTCATCAAGGAAGTGCGACAACTCGGCCTCTTCATCGGCTTTGAACTCAATGCCGAAGCCATCTCGGCCAAGTCTGGCGGCAAGCTGCCATCCATCTTCCTCGCGCAAAAGCTGCTCGATGCCGGCATGATGGTCACGCCTGCCGGCCCAAACGTCGTGCGCTGGCTCTCGCCGCTGAATATCACGGCGCAGCACGCGGCGGAGGGGCTTTCCATTTTCAAAACCACGCTGGATGCCATCGCCGCGTCTTGACCTTCTTGACCAATCCTTGACCCTTTTGACAAGCCGCCCATGAAACACCTCCTTTCCATCGAAGAACTCAGCGGAGCCCAGATCGAGAAACTCGTCGATCTCGCCTGCGTGCTGAAAAAGGACCGCACGGCATCACCGCAGGTGCTCAACGGCCAGCAGTGGGCGCTGATCTTCACCAAGTCATCGACTCGCACACGCGTGAGCTTTGAAGTCGGTATTCGTGAGTTGGGCGGCTCGGTGATGTTTCTTTCCGGCGCGGACATCCAGCTTGGCCGCGGCGAACCCATCAAGGACACCGCCCGCGTCATGGGCCGCATGATTCATGGCGCGGTCATCCGCACCTTCGCGCAGCAGGACGTGGTGGATTTCGCGCAGTTCAGCGGCATCCCCACGATCAACGCTTTGACCGATGACGAACATCCCTGCCAGATCCTGGCCGATTTGCAGACCATCCATGAACGCCTCGGCGGCTGGAAGGGCAAGCGCGTCTGTTTCCTCGGCGATGGCGACTGCAACGTGGCCCGCTCGTGGATCTGGGCGTCCGCGAGACTCGGCTTTGAACTCGTCATTGGTGCGCCAAAGGCCTTCCAACCGCAGGAGACCTTCATGCAGCGCGTTCCCACTGGCACGATCCGCGTTGTCGATGATCCGGCCGAAGCCGTGAAGGGTTGCGACGTGCTCTACACCGACGTGTGGGTCAGCATGGGCAAGGAGGCCGAAAGCGCCGACCGCATCGAGATTTTGAAGCCCTGGCAGATCAACTCCGACCTCCTGAAGCACGCCAAACCGAACGCCATCGTCATGCACTGCCTGCCCGCGTATCGCGGCAAGGAAATCACGGACGAAGTCATGGAAGCCCACGCTGATGTGATCTTCGACCAGGCCGAGAACCGTCTGCACGCGCAGAAAGCGGTGATCGTGGAGATCACGCGGAAATAGAACTGCTCAGCCGCCCCGCAGCACTTTGGAGAGCTGGTCCAGCTTGTAGCGATTTCCTCAACTGGCCTCCGGCGCGCCACTTTCAGCAGCGGCCCCGCTTTACCCCGGTCATGTCCGGCCACAAGAACGACAATGGCCATTTCAATCAGAAGAAGGGGACGGCCTGAAGACGGCACGGCCGGCCGATGACGGACCGAGCTGAGAGACACACGCAAAGCGCTCAACACTTTCGATTTCAACCGGCGACGGAAGCCGGCCCTGCTCCCGTTGCTGCTGCGGCGGGCTCTTCATTTCCAGCCGCCCCACGGGCTTCTTGCATTGCGTGCCCCCAGCAACAACACTGCCAAACCAACCTTCGGGGCCATTTCTTTTGAGGCAACCAGTCACAGAAGCGCGAATCCCCGCGTACGTGCTCTCATTCTATGAATCCTGAAACAAGGAGTATCACACACGGCAGTCTCCCGCCCTGGAAGGTCGAGGAACTGCCCGCGCCTCTCCCCTTCAGCCTGCGCAATGCACTACGCACCATTGGACCTGGGGCCATTCTGCTCGTGGGAGCGATTGGGATGGGTGAGTGGATCGCGGGGCCGCTGTTTGTGGTGCAGCATGGGCGCAGTGTGCTGTGGATCGCGACGCTCGCGTTTGTGCTGCAATCGCTCTTAAACCTCGAAGCGGTTCGCTACACGCTCTACACGGGCGAGCCGGTGCTCACGGGTTTTATGCGGATGCGGCCCGGATCGCGAGTGTGGGGAGTGTTTTATGCGCTGGCGGGTTTTGCGCAGCTCGGCATGCCAGCGGCGGCAGCGGGATGCGCGGGCGTGGCGTTTGCCATGCTGCAAGGCCGCGCGCCGACGGATGGTGATGCGTCGATGGTGACGTGGATCACGGTGGCGCTCGTGTTGATCTCGGCAGTGGTGTTGGCGTCAGGAAAAAAAGTCGAGCGGTTGCTGGAGCGGCTGTCGTGGATGATGATCATTTTCATCTTCAGCTTTCTGCTGTGGGTGAATTTCACCTTTGTGCCGCTGAAGGATTGGATCAGCACGTCAGCGGGCTTCTTCTCGTTCGGCTCGATTCCTGAGAACGTCGATTTCGTGATGCTGGCGGTGTTTGCGGCGCTTGCAGGCAGTGGCGGCATCGGCAATCTCGCCATCGCGAACTGGTTCCGCGACAAGGGTTTCGGCATGGGCTCAAAAACTGGCAACATGGGCGGTGTGTGGAGCACGGAGCAGACGCTGGCGCCGGTGGGCAGTGTGTTTCCGATCAATGCGGAAAATCTGCGCCGCTGGCGTGACTGGTGGCGCTACGCGATCATTGATCAATCCGGCCTGTGGATGCTTGGCTGCATCGTGGGCATGTTCTTGATGGTGAATCTGGCCTCGTCGCTGTTTCAGCCGGGCATGCAGGTCTCAGGCGTGGCGGCGGGTGTGTTTCAGGCGGCGGAGATGCGCAAGCTGTGGGAAGGCTTCTGGTTTCTGGCGTTGATGAATGGGTTCTGGATCTTGTTCTCGACGACGCTGACGAATGTCGATGTGTTGGCTCGCGTGGTGGCTGACATGGCCTGGGCGGGTGGTGCCGTGCCGAAAAAAATGCCCGTGGGACGGCTCTACGGGCTGTTGCTGCTCGGTTTCACGGTGATCGCGTGTTTCGGCGCGTTTCTGGGTGATGCGAAGCTGCTGCTCACCATCCTCGGAGCCACTGCGGCGCCGATCACGGCCTTCTCCGCGCTGCAAATCTTGCGACTCAACACCACACTGCTGCCACGCGAGCTGCGACCGCCGCTGTGGCGCAAGATCGCGCTCGTTTTGACCGCCTTGTTCTACGGAGCGATTTCCTTCGCCATGTTCCATCAAATCTTCTCTCATTGATCCACGCCATGTCCCGCATCACCGCCATCGAAACCGCCATTCCGTCCGGCATCATGCCGAATCTGCTGCTCGTCCGCATTCACACGGAGGACGGTTTCATCGGCTGCGGCGAGACGTATTACACACCACATGCCATCGCGGCGTTGATTCATGACTGGATGGCAGAGCGCCTGCTCGGAGCTGATGCGCTGGCCATCGAAGCGCACTGGCGCTTCCTCTATGAACGCTGCACACCGTTTGGGCATCCAGGAGCGGAGATGCGCGCGTTGTCGGCCATTGATCTCGCGTTGTGGGACATCCTCGGACAAGCCTGCAATCAGCCGGTGTATCGCCTGCTCGGCGGGCCGGTGCGTGATGCGATTCCGGTCTATAACACGAGCGGCGGACCAAGCTACGGTGCGCTGACGGGCACGAGCGATGTGCCGCGTCATCCGGGGTGGCCGGGTTATGGCGACATCGGCAGCAAGGGACCGTTGCAAGACAACTGGGCCTCGCACTTCGCGGCGGGTGATTTGGCGGAGGAACTGCTCGCCGAGGGCATCACGGCGATGAAGCTGTGGCCGTTTGATCGCGCCGCACATCGCAACGGCGGCCTGCACATCTCGTGGGCAGACGTTGAAGAAGCCATGAAGCCGCTGCGCGAGATTCGCGAGCGTGTGGGCATGAAAATGGACATCGCCATCGAAGGACACGCGTTTTTCCAACTCCCAGCGGCGGAACGCATCGCGGAGGCACTGCGCGAGATCAAGCCGCTGTGGCTCGAAGACGTGTTGCGCGTCGATAACGCGGCGACGCTGGCCGATTTTCGCCGCAGAAGCGGTCTGCCCATCGCTGCGAGCGAGATGCTGCTCGGGCGGAAGGAATACCTCGCCGTGCTGCAAGCACAGGCCTGCGACTACTGCATGGTCGATCCGACGTGGAACGGCGGCATCAGCGAAACGCGTCGCGTGATCGACATGGCGCAGACTTTCAACGTGCCCGCCACCATTCACGACTGCACAGGCCCGCTCACGTTGTTCAGCGGCCTGCATCTCGCGGCTTCATCGGCGAATGTCGTTTTCCAGGAGACGGTGCGAGCTCACATTCGCTCCTTCTATGACAAGCTGGTCGATACACTGCCGGTGATCACGAACGGCAAAGCGCAGTTGCCGACAGGAACGGGGCTGGGAACGAAGTTGAAGGACGAACTGTTCCGCGAAGGCGTGAATGGGTGGAGGAAGAGCGTGGTGAAGTAACTCATGGTGTTACCACGCGGAGTTCGACCGGATACGGGGCGTTTTGCGGGTATCTGAGTCGTTTATTCATAGAATAAAGATAGGCCCTGCTGCCAATCTGGTCGCTCAGCATGACTGGCTCTGGAGAATCATCCGTCTCATACCGCTTTTGAAAGCCAGCCAATTCGAATCTTGAACAGAGCACATACTGCCGTTCCTCGAGTGGCAATTTCAATTGTGCTCCGAGCCATTCTCCCCACGCAACAAAAATGAATGGCTGTCCTGGCGGAGCATTGAATGCCTTCTCAATCCCAGCCACGTCATCCAGAACTGCAATTCGAGTCACTACATAGGCCGAACTCTTCGATCGCTGAATAAGCATAGCAATCACTCCTAACAGTAGCGAGAAAGAGACGATGATGATCCACTTCTTCATGATAGGCACCGTGAATCAGTATCCACAAACAACAAGCCCGACAAAACTACGAAATCTATTGGAGAAAGCGGAGTGCTGCGGGCTGAAGCCCGCGCTCCATCAGAGCTTCGACTTCATCCACGAGTAAAAGCTCGCGCCGATCTGGGCGTAGCCGACGGGGTTGGGGTGGACGCCGTTGTTGTTGGGGTAGCCATCGACGGGGTCGAGGTTGAGTTCGGTGGGGACGAGGTGGATGCCGTCTTTTTCGCGGTTGGAGAGGCGCTTGAGCATTAGCTGGACGATGCGGTGCTGGATGCGCTTCCAGCCCCAGCGTGGGTATTTGTCTTTGTAGTTGGCGGTGAAGCCTTCCTGGCGGGCGTTGGGCGGCGTGGTGAGGCCGACGGCGAGGATGGCCTTGGGCGCGGCCTTGTGGAAGGCGGCGAGGAGTTTGTCGGCATTGTCGAGGACGCTGTTGATGGTGGCGTCGGGCTTGGTGGGATCGGCTCCGAAGCAGTCGTTGATGCCGAGGAGGAAGGTGACGACATCCGGCGGCTGGTTGTCGCAATGCTCTTTAAAATAGCGGTTCAGATCGAAGACACCGGTTTTGCCATCGGCAGCAGGAAAGATGAAGGGGCTGGTGGCCTTGCGGGCGAGCGGTCCGGCAGTGACGCCGGGAGCTTCCGGGGTGAATTTGGTGAGGAAGGTGGTCCAGGCCCAGCCGCCGTAGCCTTCATGCGCGACACCGGGCTGCGCGCCTGCGGGTTTGTGCGTGCCGAGCAGGGTGAACTTTGGATTGCCGGGCGTGGCAAGCAGGCGGGCGATCTCGTTCGGGTAAACGGTCGCGTTGGTGAGGCTGTCGCCGATGATGATGAGGCGCAGCGATTTGGTGGAGGCGGATTTGCGTGGCGAGATGCGGAGCGTGGTCTTGCCCTGTTCCAAGACTTTGCCGCTGGCGTCTTTGACGGTGATTGCGAGCGGGTGATCGCCGACATCGCGATCAGTCGGTGTGATGGTCCAGCGGCGGGGTTCGTTGGTGCCGAGCTTGCAGGCGAACTCGAAGCGGTAGTCCTCGGGCTTCTCGGTGAGGACGATGTTGTCGTGGTAGATGCTCATCGGCACGTCCGGCGTGGCGTAAACAACGGGCGGGAGGGTGAGCTGGAGGTCACCAGCAGAAACGGAAGCCGTTAAGGCGAGGAAGACGAGGCTGAGGAATCGATTCATGGCCTCCGATTACGGAGGAGCGGAGACGAATCGTTCCATGAAGCGGAGGATGGCGGCCATGGAAAGCTGGCCGCCGGGCGTGGAGGGGAAGTAATCGGTGCCATGCGTGCCCCAGGGGAGTTCGAGGAAGTTGTGATCGTCGCGATCTGCCCGCAATTGCGTGAAGCGACGGCTGTGACCGATGCCGACGAGGGAGTCGAGCGTGCCGTGGATGAGCAGCGTGGGCAGGCTGTGCTGATCGAGGAACTCGGTGGCGGAGGCGGTGCGGTAGGCTTCGGGGACTTCGTGCGGATCACCGCCCATGTATTGGCGGACGAGCGTGAGTGACTTGAGCAGATCGTTCGGCACGGACCATTCACGCGCGAGATGCATGTTCGGTGTGCCATAAACCGAGATGCAGCCGCGTGCGCCGAGTCCAGGCAGGCCATAAGCGCAAGCGGCAGCGATTTGCGCACCGGCGGAACGTCCCATGAGGACAATGCGATTCGTGTCGATGCCAATTTCGGCGGCGTGTTCGCGAATCCACTCGAAAGCATGACGGGTGTCGTCGGATTGGGCGGGCCACTTGTGTTTCGGCGCGAGACGATAGCCGAATGAGCACACGATGTAGCCGTGGGAGGCGAGTTCGGTGTTCGCGCCGATGAATTCGCCGGGATCGCCGCTGTCCCAACCGCCGGTGTGGGCGATGAGCAGACACGGCAGCGGCTTGTCGGCTCCGACAGGCCGGTAAATCACGATGTCGAGTGATTCATCGCCCTCCTGCCAGTAGGTTCGGCGTTCGTTGTGAACTGCAAACTTACTGGAGTGAAACGACAGCCACAGACGCAGCCAGGAGAAGGGCAATCCTTGCGCTTTGGCGACGCGGGATGCCTGGAAGGCCGGCATGAGGAAGACGCAGGCGAGCAGCAGGAATGGCAACGCGAACCAACGTGAAGTCTGCGCAGCCGGATAAATCAAAACGAGCGCCAACAGTGCCAGCCAGTGACCGAACTCCGTCGTAACGAGCTGCAACTGCCATTGCAGTCGAGTGGGTGCCATCATCCGGGCGTTGAGCGCCAGCAGTGAGAGGATGATGAGTGCCAGAAGGAGAGCCACGAGTTTCACGGAACGGATGCTATCCGCCTGATTTGCGGTTATGGATTCATCGAATCAAACAAAAGAGGGCGGATTCTCGCGAATCCGCCCTCGTTGTGAAGGTGTGAATTAACCTGCAATCGTGAACACCTCGCGGGCGTCGGCGATGCTGCCGGTGAGGGCGGCGGCGGCGACCATGATGGGGCTCATCAGGACGGTGCGGCCCGTGGGGCTGCCTTGACGGCCTTTGAAGTTGCGGTTCGAAGAGGAAGCGCAGAGTTGATCGCCGATGAGCTTGTCGGGATTCATCGCGAGGCACATGGAGCAGCCTGCGCCACGCCATTCGAAGCCGGCTTCGCTGAAGACTTTGTCGAGGCCTTCCTGACGGGCGAGGACATCGACGATTTGCGATCCCGGGACGGCGATGGCTTTGACACCTGCGGCGACTTTGCGGCCCTTGATGTACTTCGCCACTTCGCGGAAGTCGCTGAGACGGCCGTTGGTGCAGGAGCCGATGAAGGCGACGTCGATCTTGATGCCCTTGATCGGCT
>CAMCWM010000205.1 GCA_945882215.1 Akkermansia muciniphila
CGGTGTCGAACTTGCCGAGGATTTCAAAGATTTGGGTCACAGAGGTGGCGGGGATGGTTTCCTGCCTCCCTAGCGAGAACCCCGGCCCGCGCAAGCTCGCAGCCACCGCGAACTCGCCCTTGCCTCCCCTGCCCCGGCCTGCTAACACTCAGCCGCTATGCCTCGCATCCAATTCACCACTCCTGATGGTGCCTCCGGCGCTCTCGAACTCGACGCCGAACGCATGTCCCTCGGTCGCGCCGATGACAACCAGCTCATCATCTCCGATGATTCGGTGTCCAGCCACCACAGTGAAGTCACCTTCGATGGCAATTCTTGGACGCTGACCGACCTGGGTTCCACCAACGGCACCAAAGTCGGCGGATCCCGTGTCGAAAGCGTCAATCTCTCCTCTGGCGCCGCCTTCCAGCTCGGCAATGTGAACTGCGTCTTCGTCGGTGATGGCGAAGAAGCCGCCTATGCTGCCCCGACCATGACGGTTTCCACACCATCCAGCGGCTACGGCAGCCATCCCTACAACAGCAAGCTGCGCCGGGGCTTCGGCCCCAAGGTGAAGGAAAAAAGTTCCGGTGGCGGCCTGCTCACATTGCTCGGCTTCGTCGGCCTCCTGGCCTGTGGAGCGGCCGTCTATTTTGCCATGCAAATGGGAGCCTCCTAAGCCAGCATAACGCACGCGTTTGCGGCCACGCTCCCGGTTTGGAGCATTCCTGCGGTCCCACCGGCCGCGATGGCACGGCTTGCGCGTCATGAAACCAACCCTTGCGGCCTTCTGAGGCCGCCACCCGAAGAAAAGAGAAATCCCATGTCTAACACGATCATTGTCGGCGCCCAGTGGGGCGATGAAGGAAAAGGAAAAATAGTCGATTACCTCACCGAGGGCACCGATGTCGTCGTACGTGCCGCCGGTGGCAACAACGCCGGTCACACCGTCATCAGCAACGGCACCAAGTACATCCTGCACCTCATCCCCTCGGGTATCCTCTGGAAGGACAAAGTCTGCGTCATCGGCAACGGCGTCGTCATGGACCCCATCGGACTGCTGGAAGAAATGGCCAAACTGCGCGGCCAGGGGGTCACCATCACGCCGGAAAATCTCCTCATCAGCGAAACCGCCCATCTCGTCATGCCCTACCACCGGGGACTCGACAAGGCCCGCGAACTTCAGCGTGGCGACAAAAAAATCGGCACCACCGGCCGCGGCATCGGCCCCGCATATGCTGACAAAGTCGAACGCGACGGCCTGCGCACCATTTTGATGACGCAGCCTGAGATTCTCGAAGAGGAACTCCGCGAGCGCCTAGCCCGTCACAACGCCACTTTCGAGGCCCTCGGCGTCGAGATCGTCCCCGTCGAAGAAACCGTCAAAATCATCCTCGAAGCAGCCAAGACGCTCGCCCCGCACATCACCAACACCACGGTGTATCTGCACGAGGCCATCAAAGCCGGCAAAAACCTCCTCTTTGAGGGCGCTCAAGGCACCTACCTCGACATCGACCATGGCACCTACCCCTTTGTCACCTCGTCGAACACCACCTCAGGCGGTGCCTGCACAGGTTCCGGCGTCCCGCCGCGCATGATCGACAAAGTCGTCGCCGTCGGCAAAGCCTACACCACCCGCGTCGGCAGCGGTCCCTTCGTCACTGAGAACGAGGCCATCGGCGACATGCTCCACAACATGGGCCGCGAATTCGGTGCCACCACCGGTCGCGCCCGCCGCTGCGGCTGGCTGGATGCCGTCCTCGTCCGCTATGCGGTCATGATCAACGGAGCTGACGAACTCGCCATCACCAACCTCGACGGCCTCGACGGCCTCGAAACCATTCAAATTTGCACCGCCTACACCCTGCGCGGCAAAACCATCCACTACCCGCCGAGCACCGCCGCCGACCTCGCCGCCTGCGTCCCGATCTATGAGACCCACCAGGGCTGGAAGCAGGATCTCAGCGGCATCAAAAAGTTCGCCGACCTGCCCCAGTTGGCCAAAGACTACCTCAAGCGCCTCGAAGAACTCACCGGTGCCCGCGTCAGCCTCCTCGGCGTCGGCCCCGACCGTGAACAGACCCTTGTGGCATAGCCAGAAACGCCCCCGACATTCCATTTGACGGAAGCCGTCCTGCCCCTACTCTTGCCGCCCTTTTCCCAAACCATCCCAGACCCGATTTATGACCGAAATTCAGATCCGCAAAGGCGAACCCGTTGACCGCGCTCTCAAGCGTCTCAAGACCCGTCTCGAAATGGAAGGCATCCTTGAAGAAGTCCGCCGCCTGCGCGCCCACGAAACGCCGAAAGAGCGCACCAAGCGCAAGGCCCGTGCCGCCGCCAAGCGTGGCAAGATCCGCTATCGCTTCACCCTCCCCAAGGCTCCGGGCGCTCCTGAGACAACGTCCGCCGCTTAATCCGGCACTGGGAAAAGACAGTTTCTAAAAGGGCGGGTTTATCCCCGCCCTTTTTTGTGCCCTCAAACAGTCATAGGCAATGCAGCCACACTCGCTTGAGCGGGCTCCCCTTTCGAAGCCTTCTGCGACGAACGCCGAAAAGTAAACGCCACCAGCGACAGTGTGCACAGCGAGCTCAGCGGCATCAAAATCGCCGCCGCCAGCGGACTCAGGTGCCCCATCAGCCCCACCACTGCCGTGACAAGGTTATAAGTCACCGAAAAAGCGAACACACGCCGCGTTGCTTTGCGATGCAGCTTCGCCACATGCATGAGGCCGCTCACAAAACGCAGGCTGTGGCCCAGGAAGAAGAAATCCGCCTTCTGTTCCAGGAAACTGCGTCCCGTGACCGGACTGCCCGCGCACAGCGCCTCATCGAAGGCTAGGCTGTCATTCGCGCCATCGCCGACATACAGCGTGTCATCGCGATTCCGCTCCCGCAGCCACTGCGCCTTCGCTTCCGGCGTCAATTCAGCCCGCCAGCACGTTTCCGGTAGCTCCAGCTTCCGCGCGATGTCCGCCACCTTCGGCGCACGATCTCCGCTGAGCACGCAGACCTCGATGTGACGTTCCCGCAGATGCCGCACTTCCTGCAACGACTCCGCGCGCAGTTCATCGCGGAAACGAAACGCCGCCAGCACCGCGTTATCCCGCGTCAGCACCGCATCACCGGCGATGGCCGCCTCCGGCCTGCCTAAGCGCCATTCACGGCCCTTCGGATCGCTAAATGCCAGCCCATGTCCGACGGTTTCCTTCACCGTGCAGTCATCTAGCGCATGCGAATCGCCTTCAAACGCCACCGCGTCATACAAGCTGCGGCTCACCGGATGCAGATTGCCCGTCACCAGATGACGCAACGCCGCGCGCGATTCGGCATCCAGCGCCCGCAGCACCTCGGGATTCTCCAAAACGGGGTTCTCCAGTGTCAGCGTGCCTGTTTTATCAAACACCACGCGTTTCACGCGCATCAGCCGCTTCCACAGGCCCAGCGTGCGCACAAACACACCCAGTTTTTCCGCACGCGACGCCGCCATCTCCTCGGCCAGCGGCACCGCCACGCCCAGTGCGCATGGACACGACACCACGAAAATCGAAATCATCACCTGTAAGGCCTGCACGATGCCAGAGCCATGACTCCACCACCAGATCGCTCCTGCGATGCCGACGATCACCACGATGGCCAGATACACCCGCAGCAGCTTCTCCAGCCGCACATCGCGAAATTCCGCCTCACGCCGCGCATCAAGCAGACGGCGCAGCGTCGAATCCTCCCACGTCTCCACCGCCTGCACCGTCAGCGCCTGAGTGCCGATGTTCAACGCGCCCGAGGGCAGCAACTGCCCTTCCTCACGCGCCTGCGCCTCGCTCTCGCCATTGATCCACTCCAGGCTAACCGACGCGCTCTCACTGACCAGCTTGGCCGCCACCGGCACCGTCTGCCCAGGCTTCACCACAAACTGCGTGCCCGTCTTCAAAGATGCCACCGGCTGCATCTCTTCCATGCCGGTTTCGTTGATCACGCTCACCGCATCCGGGATCGACGTGTCACGCATCAAGCGCCGGCGATTGCGATCCACCGCCGCCTGCTGCGCCCAGCGGCCCGTCAGCATCAGGAAGATGAAGACCGCCACGAAATCAAAATACTTCAGCCCCTCCACGCCCGCGATCCAGCCGCCCATCGAGCCCGCATACGCCGCAGTTACACCCAGCGCGATCGGAGTGTCTATATGCAGCACGCCTGCGCGCAAACTGCGCCACGAGCGCTCGATGAAATAGCTGCCGCCCACCGCCATCGCCAACGTCGCGGAAAACGCCGCGATCAGGTCAAACCAGTGCGCGAAGGCAAAATCACGCGGCATGCCGAAATACGCGGGCAGCGAAAACGCCATCGCATTCATCGCAAAGGCCCCGCACACGCCCATGCGCCGCTCTAGGCCGGAAGATTCCTTCTTCTCGCCACCCTGACGCGGCGGACCGAGCAGATAGCCAAAACTTTGCAGGTCACGCGCCATCGCCACCGCATCGAACTGCCCGCGCTGCCACGTCAGCCGCACCTCGCCATGCACCACATCGACATTCACCCGCAACGCGCCCGCATGCCGTGCAAACAGCCGCTCGATCAACCAAACACAGCCCACGCAGGACAAGCCCTGCACCGCCAGCCGCAATTCGACCGCATCCGCTTCAGTTGTGCTCTCCGTTTCCGCGCTCAGCAGCGTCAGCCATTCATAATCCCGCTCTCGCAGTGCCTGTGGTGCTACCGGCGGCAGCGCGGCACTGCCTTTGAGGTCATAAAAATGATCCAGTCCCTCCTGATGCAGGAGATCGTGGACATAGCTGCATCCAGCGCAGCAAAACCCATCGTCACGGCCCGCCGGAACCGGCGATCCGCAATGGGTGCAGTTAATCTGATCGTGAGGCGCGTTCATCACGTCCGCAGTATCCACAGGAAGTCGTCCGGCTCTCGTCAGTGCTTGGCATTGAGAGAGCGTGGTTTGTGCGGAGCAGGTCAAGGCTTCGCTCGTCAAGACGTGGTCAAGTGTCGAGCCGCCACCTCCTTGACCTCTTGACCATCCCTTGACCGGCCTCCGCTCCTCATCTCCCCAGCCCCGCCAAATACGCCACCAAATCCCGCAGTTCCTCCCGCGTCATGTTCATGATCAGCCCCTCGGGCATGAGCGATCCTGCCTCCTGCCTCTCGGCGATCTGAGCCGCTGTGAATCGGCTCGTCTGACCGCTCGCCAGTTCACGCAACTGCATTTCGCCCCCCGCCTCGCTCACCTTGTAGCCTTGCAGCTTGCGACCGTCCTTCAGCGTCAACGTCGTTGCCACATAGCCCTCTTTGATTTGCCGGTTCGGCCACACCACGGCCTCGATCAACAGCTCCACCGGCACACCACGGCCCACCGCATCCAGCTCCGGCCCCACGATGCCGCCCTGCCCGCCGATCTTATGACACGCGATGCAGCCCGACAGCGGCGCATTGAAAACCGCCTTCCCCTTCGCCGCATCGCCGTTCGCTTTCACCTCCGCCGTCAAAGCGGTGACCCAGGCCGCGTCATAGGCTGGCAGCACATTCTTCACGCCCAAAATCTTCCCGAACGCCGTCGTCAAAACCGCATCGCCACGACCTGCTGCTGTCAGCACGGTCATCGCCAGCTTCGCCGCTTCTGCGGAGCACGGCTTGGCATCCAACGCCTTCGCCAAGGCCGCAAGAGAGGCCTCACGCGACAACAACGGAGCCAGCCACGCTCGCATCGTTTCCGCGTCAGTGATGCTCGAAATCGCCTCTGCGGCCAATTGCCCTGCCACCACCGGCTTTTTCTCCACCAAGGCCGTCAGAGCCACTGTGCGCATCGACCACGATTGCTTCGCATCCTTCGCGAAGCCATCAAACGTCTCCACCGGCTCGCCCAATCGTGAGAGCGCCATCAAAGCCGGAGCGCGGGTGCCCTCACCCGCCTTCAAAAGCTCGCGGATGAGGGCATCCGCACTCCTGAGCCTCCAAGCTCCCGCCAATGCGCACGCCGCGATCTTCTGCGCCTCCTTCCCGTCCTTCAAAATCCCCAGCAGCACCGCTTCCGCTCCTTCCGGCGTCTTGAGGCCACGTTGCGCAGCCGCAGCGGCCAAATCCTCCAGCACCGCCTGGTCCTTCACGCCTAGCTTCAGCGCCATCAGCATGTCATCCGGCTCGCCCTTGCGCACCAGCGCCGCCACCAAGCCACGCCGCGTTTCCGCCGCCATCGACTCGCCCTTCTGTGCCAGCATCGTGCGCACCACGCCCAGCAACTCCGCGCTGCCCTCCTTCTCCACCAAAAACGCCAGATGCTTCGGCGGCAGCGAGTTCAAAATCTCAAACGGCGGCTTCTTCCACTGCGGAGCCGTCGCATGCACCGCCAGCCACAACGCCCGCTCAATGAAACTGTCCATCGGCCTGTCGAGCACCTCCAAAGCGGCCTTGATGGCGACGGGAGAATGAATTTTCGCCGCAGCAACAACAGCCTCTAGTCGCACCGCTGGCGCATCATCCCAGGCAAGCGCTCTGAGATTGTAATCACCGTCATCAACAGGATACCACTGGGCCAAACAGCGAGCTGCCAAGCTCCGTAGCGCCGCATCCTTGGAATTATGCAATCCAAGACGTAGCTGCTCATTGGGTTGTTCGTGAATCATGCGCATCTGCCACGCGACCCGAAAGTGGTCATAGCCGTGTTTGCCTTGCTCTCCGAAAAGATCGGATTCCGATGTGACCGCAGACTCTTCCATGATCTGATTGGCTGGTCGCCCCGCCAACTCCCGTTGCGCCTGATACTGGTGCCAGCGATCCCCCCTCTCCAACGTCTTCAGCAGTTCCGCATTGCTAAACTGCGAACCGAGAACCGAGAACTGCGAACTGGCCCTCCCCTTCGCGACCACCCGCCAAATCCGCCCATGCGTCGCATCCCGGTTCGGATGCCGGAAGCTGGCTTGATAATGCCCGATGATCGGATCATACCAGTCGGCGATGTAGAGTGCGCCTTCGGGGCCAAAACGAATGTCGATCGGCCGGAAGGCCACGTTGTCGCTGGTGATGAGCGCGGGTTGCTCCACGGCCTCCATGCCGCTGGGGAATTCACTGTGCGGGATGAGCTTGTAGCGATACACCGCGTTCTCAAAGAACCCGCCGCTCACGATTTCTTCCTGCATCGCTTCCGGCCAGTGTGAATTGCCCACGATGTCGATCCCGCAGAACTTCCGCAGGCCGTCCGTCTTGATGATCTGGCCGCTGTAGGGCAGTTGAAAGCGCTCCAGCAGGAAATGCGGAATGCCGTGGCGATTGGAAACGTGCGAGTCTTCTTCAAGCGAGGTGCTCACCTCCATCGGCCGCGCCCAGAACATGCCCGCCGCGCCCGCCACCATGATCGGCTGGCCCCATTTCGTGAAGGCCGTGCCCCAGGCATTCGCCGGCATGCCGGTCGGATACGGATTCAGCCGACCGCTCTTGGGGTAGTAGTGCCAGAAGCCGCCGCCATAGAGAGTCTTCGTGCCGTGAACGGTCGTCACGCGTGAGTAGCAGTGCAGTCCCTGATGCATCACCAGAGCACCATCCGGCGCCCAGATGAAACTGTTCAAGCACTGATGCGTGTCCCCCGTGCCGAAGCCGCTGAAGACCACCTCACGCCGGTCCACGCGATCATCGCCGTCGTCATCGTGCATCAGCCACAGCTTCTCGCCCTCGCCCACATACACCGAGTGCCCGTTCGGCGACTTCACGCCCGCATCACGCGGAGCCAGCTCCATGCCCATCGGCTGGCTCAGTCCGCCGGTGAAGACCGTGCGCTTGTCCGCACGCCCATCGTGATCTGTGTCCTCGAGAATGATGATCTTGTCGTCCGACACCGTCCCCGGCTTCGCCTGCGGGTAATCACTCGTTTGCAGCACCCACAAGCGTCCGCGCTCATCCCAGCGAATCGCGATCGGATTCGGAATCCCGTCCGCCTCGCTCGCAAACAGATTCACCTCGAAGCCATCCAGCACCTTGAACGATTTCAACTCCGCCTCTGGCGAATGATCCGGTGGTGGCTCACCGACGGAGATGCCCTTCTTCGCTTGCTGGGCGAAGGCGATGTTCATGGAGAGGAGCATGAACAACAGCACGAGTGGAGCGCACGCGTCCCGCGTGCTGATTGCGGCGTCCCGCCGCAATCCGTCTCCTGACGCCCGCGTTCCTGATTCGTTCACGCCTGAGCCACGCCCATGACAGACCAGCAATCCGCGAGACGCGGATCGCTGCACGCGGGACGCGTGCGCTCCATTCACGGAAGCTTCCCTCCCAAATCGTTCGCCAGTTTCCATATCTCGGTTTCTTTCGTTTCGATCAGCGGTTTGTATTGCTCCACCTCACCCGGAAACCAGCGCTGCGACGGATCGGTGTGATCGCGACTGCTCGGCTGCGCGGTGCGATCTCCATGCAGAAAGGCCCAGTTCGCCGGACGCCAGTAGCGATGCCACAGCCTGTTCTTCTCGACGATCAGTGCCTTCAATCGCGCATCCGGTGCTTTCACATCGTCACCCCAGAGCCTCGCCAGGCTCATTCCAAATGATGCCGCGCCATTCGAGGTCAGATTCAGTCCATCACGCGTCGATCCTGGCTGCAAATCGGTATCCTGAGCCACAAACAACGCTCCATGCTGCTTTGAGACCTCCGCGATCACCGCCGCATACTTCTTCAACGTCGCGTTGTGTTTCGTCAGCTCACCTTCATAGGCTAGCGGCTCCACCAAAACCAAACGTGGCGTCACTTCCGCGCAAACGGTCAAGATTTTCTCCAACGCAGCGCGAAACTCAGCCAATCCCGCCTCGCCACGCTCCAAACATTCCTGTCGTCCAAACATCAGCATCGCCACCGTTGCCTGCGCTCGCTGAATCTGCTGCTTCAAGCCGCCGAAGTTCATTGGACGGTCCATTCGAAACACCGTGTCTGCCTCCCAGGCCAGATTCCGCACTTTCACACGGCTGCCGGGAAACTGCGTCATGAGCAGTGCCTCCATCGTCCCGTCTTCCATCACCGCCACGGCCTCCGTGCCACCGATCACGGCGATGACTTCTTCCGCCATCAGCTTCATCGAGCTTGAGAATGGTTTCAGCATCGGCTTCAAGGACGCCAGCGGAGGCATCGTGGAGAGTTCGAGGATCTCTGGGCGAGTCAAAGCACGATTGTAGAGGCGGAGGTTGGCGAGCTGACCACGCTTGAGAACACCGGGTAGCAGAAACTCCGCTTTTTTCAGTTCGATGGCTCCGAGCGGTTCCTTCCATGACTGCACCTCGACTCCATTGGTCCACAGGCCCGACAACGACTGCCTCGCGTCACGTTTGATGTTCACCACGACATGTTGCCATATCTTCGCTGCATTCATTTCGGGAGCAGCAATGATGGTGCCATTCCATTCGCGCCGAAACAACAGCCCACGCTCTGGCGGGACTTCAAAGCGCAGGAAATAGGTCTCATCGACAGCCATCCAGAGCAGTTCCAGAGCATGATCACCCTTGGGATAACCCTCCAATCTGAGCATGAACGAAACAGCAAAGTCTCCCAGTTTCACTCCATTCGCCGGATCAGGCAGCTTCAGCGGCTTGTCGGCATCCAGCGGCATCACCTCATACCACTTCGCCAGCAGCCCCGCCTCCAGGTCCGACACATCACCGCTCACCTGCGCCAAGGCGCTGCTGGTGAGAAGGAAGGTGATTGCGAGGAGACGATGGAGCATGAAGGCGACAAAACTCGCGGCGTGGGCGGCTTCTTGCAGTTCGTTCTGTTCATTGCGTGGCGTTGCTGTTATGCCTGTGGTGTTCCGATCCCCCATTCATGAAACTCAAGCTCGACCTCGAAGACTTCCGCGTGCCCGATGGCAAACCGTTCCGCATCAAGAAGGCGAAGACGAAGGTGAAGGATGTTTACCAGGATGACGCGCACTACGAGTCGCTCATCGCCGAGTTCCGCCTGGAGATCGACGATCTTCAGCAGAACATGTATGCGCAGGACCGGCAGGGGCTGCTGCTGGTGTTTCAGGCGATGGAC
>CAMCWM010000206.1 GCA_945882215.1 Akkermansia muciniphila
AAAGGCGAGGGCAAAGGGAAGAAGAAAAAGGCGAAGGAGTGATCACACCAGCCCTCGAATCGGTTCGCCACGGGTCAACACGTTGAGCAAACTCGGTGGCAGGCCGTCGGTGATGCGGGCTTCGCCGACATCGACCAGCGTGTGCATGATGGTGGCGATCAGATCGGGAATCGTGATCGGTTCTGAAGCGGGTTCACCACCGTTCCGCGACGACTGGCCGATGACCTGGCCCATCTTCAAGCCACCGCCGTAGATCATAAGTGGTGCCAGACCACCCCAGTGATCGCGACCGCCTTTGGCATTCAGTTTCGGCGAGCGCCCCATCTCGCCGCAGCAGACGAGCATGATCTTTTCGCTCAATCCGCGTGCTTCGATGTCCTCAATCAAAGCAGAGACAGCATGATCGAACGGACGGCCCACGTAGTCCATGCCAGTGCGGCAAGGGGCGTTGTTGTTGTCCGCGTGCATGTCCCACACAAAGCTCGTGGTGACGGTGACAAAGCCGCAGCCGTGCTCGCACAGGCGGCGGGCCATCAGCAGGAGCTTACCGAGGGTGGCGGCGTTATCGGCGTAATGCTCGCGGTTGTTCCACTGCGTGCTGATTCGGTCCTTCGGCAGCAATTTGGAGGTGTCGTAGCGGTCAATGAGACGAGGATCTTCCTTGGAGAGATCAAACGCATCCGACACACCGCGACGCAGCACATCGAAGGCGAGGGATTGGAACTCCGACGCGCCACCCACGGACTCACTGGCATCCATCTGGCGTTTCCATTGATCCAACGAGGTCAGGAGTGTGCGGCGGTCATCGAGCCGCCCCTGCGGCAAACTCAACGTCATGTCCGCCTGCGCACCACTGCCTGCGCCCGGCACGAAGGGCTGATAAGTGGCCCCAAACTCACCGCTGGAGGTGAAATCACCAAATTTCTTGATCACCGGCCCTGCGGCCGATGAAATCGCCTGCGGGAAGAGCGCAACGTTGGTCGGCATCGCGCTGCCCTTGCGCAGTGGGCCGGCAATGCGCGAGTAGAGCGATCCAACATTCGCCTTCAGCGTGTCCTTGCCGACGATGGTCTTGATGTCGTGAACCGCATCGCCCGTGACGAAGGAGCGCACGATGCTGAATTTGTCCGCCAGCTTCGCCAGCCGCTCAAATGTGCTGCCAAACGTGACGCCGGGGAGCTTCGTCTTGATCTCGCCCGTGACGCTGCGGATTTCGGAGGGCGCGTCCATCTTCGGATCAAACGTCTCAAACTGCGACGGCCCGCCGTGCATGAAGAGAAAGATGACCGACTTGTCCTTGAGCAGCCGCTTCTGCGAGGCTCCAAGGGCCTTGAGCGCCAGCATTTCACTCAAACCAAGCCCACCCAGCCCCAGACCACCAATGCGCAGGAAATCACGCCGCTGAAGGCGTGATGACCCCTGGCTATGGTCGGAAAAGGTGAGCATGACGAGGCCAATACGCGACCGCAGGCGCTGTCCTTCCGGTTTGTCCTTGCCATTCCACGGCGCCTTCGGGATGCTCGCGCCCATCATGCGCCTCCATCACCTCCTACTCGCCGCTGCACTGCTCATTTCGAGCGCTTTTGCCGATTCCTTCGACTGCCGGCATTGTGAGAAGCATTTGCTGCCGCAGCCGATCAAGATTGTCGCCGGTCGCAAGTATGCGCGGGACCGGCGTGTCGATGTGCTGCACCTGAAGCTTGATGTGACGCCGGATTTTTCGAAGCGGTCGGTCACAGGCACGGCAACGATGCGGTTCAAGCCCATCGCACTGCCGCTGGCGAAATTGGAGCTCGACGCGGTGAATTTGCAGGTCATCGAAGTGAAGGCCGAAGGCGCTAAAGTGGCCGAGCATGAGGTGACGAATGAGAAATTGATCGTCACCTTCGCCTCCGCCATCGCACCTGATGCCGAAGTCACGCTCACAGTGAAATACTCCGCACAACCGGAGCACGGCCTCTATTTCCGCACGCCGGAGATGGGCTACAAAGCAGGCGACACACAAGTCTGGAGCCAGGGCGAGGCGGAGTTGCATCGCTTCTGGTTTCCGAGCTACGATTACCCGAACGAGCGCTTCACCAGCGAGGTCGTCTGCCATGTGCCAAAGGGCATGCAGGTCGTTTCCAACGGCACTCTGCAAAGCGAGAAACCGGGCGCCGACGGCCTTGTGACGTTTCACTGGCTGCAAAGCCAGCCGCATGTGAACTACCTCATCGCGCTGGCCGCAGGTCATTTCCACAAGCTGGAGGACAAGGCGGGCAAGCTGCCGCTGGCGATGCTGGTGCCGCCTTCGCATGCTGCGCAGGCGGCGAATGCATTCAGCGACACGCGGAAGATCATCGAGTTTTACCAAAAAGAGATCGGCGTGCCTTTCGCGTGGGACAAATACTGGCAGGTCTATTGCCTCGATTTCCTGGCCGGTGGCATGGAGAACACGAGCTGCACCTTTGAAGCTGCAGACATGCTCTTCAACGCAGACACGGAGGAACTGCGCACCCTGCATCGCCTCGACGCGCATGAAACCGCGCACCAGTGGTTCGGCGATCTCGTCACCTGCCGCGACTGGGCGCACCTGTGGCTCAACGAGGGCTTCGCCAGCTACTACACCATCCTTTACGAGGAACAGAAGCTCGGCTCGGACGCGATGAAGTACTCGCTCTGGCTGGAGGCGCAGGAGGTTTTCGGCGCGAACGACACACGGCCCATCGTCTGGCGTGATTACGGCGACCCGATGCAGCAGTTCGACAATCGCGCGTATCCCAAGGGCGCGTGGGTGCTGCACATGCTGCGCAGCCAGCTTGGCCCCGATTTGTACCGCAAATGCATCAAAACGTATCTCGAACGCCACCGCAGCGGCATCGTGAGCACGGATGACTTGCAGGATGTGGTCGAGGAGGTCAGCGGCCTGTCGTTCGATCAATTCTTCGATCAATGGCTGCATCACGGCGGCGTGCCGGAGCTCAAAGTCGATCATGCGTGGGATTCCGCCGCCAAACTGGCGAAAATCACCGTGCGCCAGACGCAGAAGCTCAGCGAGCAGGTGCGCCTGTTCCGTGTGCCGCTGCCGCTGAGCTTCAAGGTGGCCGGACAGAAAGAACCCATTCGTTTCACGATGGATGTCAGCAAAGAAGTCGAGGATTTCCACTTCACGCTGCCCGCGCAGCCGGAACTCGTGCGCATCGATCCGGATTTCACCGTGCTGGCAAAGATCAGCTTCACACCACCCGGCCCAATGCTCGACAAGCAGCTCGAATCCGACCTGATCGGCCGCCTTCTGGCCGTGCGGATGCTGGACCGCAAACACATCGCCAAACTCGGCCAAATCCTGCGCGAGGACAAATTCCACGCCGTGCGCAGCGAGGCCGCCAAAGTGCTCGCGAAGATCGGCGAGCCGGAAGCACGCGCTGAATTGATCACCGGCAGCGGAAATCAAAAACACGCGGCGACGCGCAAAGCCGTCGTGCAGGCGCTCGCCAGCCTCCACACGCCTGAATCCCGCGAAACGTTGTGGAAGATGGCCCAGAGCGAGAAAAATCCCGCCATTCTCGCCACCATCGTCGAGACATGGAGCGCACGACCCGGCGAGCCGGTGGTCAGCGAGGCTTTCAAGAAGCATCTCGCCGCCTCCAGCTATCAAAGCACTCTCGAACTTGCCGCCATCAAAACTCTGCGTGCCCAGGATGATGAATCCGCCGTTCCCGCCGTGCTCGCACGACTGCAACAACCGCACGAATTACGCGGACGCGATGCCAGCACCGCTTTCGAAGCGCTAGCCTTCCTCGCCCGTCGGCCCACGAATCCAAATCGCGATGCCGTGCGCGATTTCCTGGCCGAGAAACTCAGCGATCCACGCCGCGACTGGCGCGTGGCCGCCGCAAAGGCGCTCGGCACGCTGCGTGATCCGAAAGCGCTCGGCCTGCTCGACCTCATGCTCACCATCAGTGGTGGAGACCGCATCGATCCGACGCGCGAAGCTGCCGCCAAGTCCGCGCAAGACATCCGCGCCGGCCTCGAAAGCCCCGCTGACCTGAAAAACCTGTGGGACCGCGTGCAGCAGCTTCAAAAGAAGTCCGAGGATCAGTCCAAAGAGATCGAAGCCCTCAAAAAGAAGCCGCAAACCGCGAAGAAATAACCCGCATGCGCTTTGAACGTCTCCAATCCGTCGCCACCAGTGTGGTGAAGTCCGCCCTGCTGGCCCTGCCTCAGGAAATTCGCAATGAAGCCGCCGACTGCCGCATCGAGTTCTGCGAGATGGACGCGCTGATCGACATCGACGAAGACCTCGATCCTGATCTTCTCGGTCTCTTTGAAGGCAACGCCCGCTGCGATCCCCTGCCCGCCGCGCCGGATGAAATGCCACGCATCAGGCTCTTTCTCGACAACCTGTGGGACGACTGCAACGGCGAGCTCCAAACCTACCGCGACGAGGTGCGCATCACCTTCCTCCACGAGCTGGGGCACTACTTGGGATTGGATGAGGACCAAGTGGCCGAGCTGGGGCTGGCGTGATCAGTTGCCGGGCTTGTCCGTGACAACCGTGGTTTCAGCGATGAGGTCATGGACGCAACGCTGGTCCTCCCGGAAGATGAAACACGCATCCACCAGGCCGTAGAGCGGCACGATGCTGTTGATGATGTAATTCACCACGGCGCGCAGCCAGAAGGCCTTGGCGTAGCCGGCTGGCTGGCCGCTCGGAAAGCACACCACCCGGATGCCTAGGATGCGTTTGGCGATGGTCTGGCCGTACCGGCCCAGCCACACCGCATTCCACACCAGCAGGACCAGCGAGGCCACGCCAGCCGCGAGAAACCAATACAGCGCAGAGACAGGGAAGCTTTCCTCCAAATCCCCCGCCTGCTCGGCTGCAGCCAAGGCAAAAAAACCCGGAATCATCGGCACGATCATGACAATCATCATGATCACCGAATCAATGAGCGCCGCGCCAAGCCGCACACCGCGCGAGGCGAGTTGAAGTTGCGGCATCATCGCAGGCGTCACCACATTGGCCTGCGGAGCGGCGTAAGGATTGAACGACGCGGGAGTTGTCGGAAGCGCGGCCGTGGCTGCGGCAAAACGCACACTCAACGACTGCCAGTCTGACTTTCCCTCGGACCACAGCAGGTCATCGGGCAGGAACTGGCCGGTGGTCATGCCGGACCGGACTTCATCTTCGGAGAAAACGCCAAGCTGCTGGCCGTTGCGTGCAAGGTGGTATTGGACCATACGAGGATGGCTTATTACCCATCCACCGTCTGTTGTCGAGATTGGATTTGACGTGCCTAACTCTTTGCTTCCCAGCCCATCTTTCGCCGCCCGTGCAAGGCCTGGTAAAGCGTTAGCTCATCCACATGATCGAGGCCGCCGCCCGCAGGCATGCCTTGGGCGAGCCGGGTGACAGCGATGCCGGCTGGCTGCAGCAGATCGGCGATGTAGCTGGCCGTGGCCTCCCCTTCGACATCGGAACCGAGGGCGATGATGACCTCCTCCGTGTGCAGGTCACGCACACGATTCACGAGCGATTCCATGCGCAAGTCTTCAGGCGTGACGTTGTCGAGCGGTGACAAGCGACCACCGAGCACATGATACAAACCTTGAAACGCGCCGCTGCGCTCCAGACGCAGCACATCTGCGGCCTGCTCGACGACGCAGAGCAGTTTCTGCTGGCGGCGGGGATCGTGGCAGAGCAGGCAGGCGCTGTCGTTTTCAATGAAAAAGCCGCAGTCGGAACACGGAACGATGCGCTCCTTCGCCTCCATCAGCGTGTTTGAAAGCGAGGTGATGCGATCTTCCCGCATCTGCAGCAGCCAGAGCATCAGACGCTCCGCGCTGCGCGGACCGAGGCCTGGCAGCGACTTGAGCTGGGCGACGAGGCGCTGGATGGCAGGTGGATAGTCGATGCGCACGACGAGAAATCAGGTGGCGGCGAGTTTGCGCGCATGCTTCGGCGTTTCTTTCTCAGGAACGGCCTTGTCCTTCAAGGCTGTCTCGACTCGTTCGATGAAGTATTTCAATGGCGCATCCTCGCGGTCCTCGATGGTGGCATTCTTGAAGCTTTCGAGCGACTGCTTCAAATCACCTTTGCGATACTGCACCACCCCCTGCCAGAAGGCATCGCGGGCACGGCCCTCCTGCTCGGTGAGCGTGCCTTTTTCGGCCAGGAGTTCGTAAACTTCGCTCATCTGGCTGGAGCCGGAGACGCTGACCATCTCCATCGGACGCACCTCGGCATTGTCCTTCACCAGAGCGTAAGTGCGGGCGTTGAGCAGCACCTTGCTGCCGTATTCGGAGTTCAAAATGCAAAGCCGGGTGGCGAAATCGATCACATCGCCCACGGCGCTGAAACTCTCAAAGTGGCTCACGCCATACAGTCCGCACACCGCCGGTCCGCTGCTGAATGCCACGCCGATCTGCGCCTTCTTGCCGAAGCGGAATTCAATCTCGCGGCCCAACGCGGCCAGATGCGTGCGCAGTACCGCGGCCACCTGGACGGCATGCAGCGCGTGATGTTCGTCAGTGAGCGGAAAACCGAAGAACACGCGCACCTGCCGGGCGTCGCAATCATCCAGATACGCGCCACGGGCGATGAGGAACTCCGACACGCTGCGCTGGAAATGCGTGGACAGCTCCTCGAAGAACTTTGGCTCGATGCTGGTGGCGATCTCGACGTGATTGAGCAAGCGGCAGGTCAGCACGGTGATCTCGCGGCGCTCGGTCATCTTCGTGGGGTTGTTTTGATCCGCCAGCTCCTCAAAGAGCCGCGTGGAAAGCCTGCCGACGAAATACTCGCGCATCACATGGCGGCGATAGCCATCCACCGAGCCGCTGACGGCGATGCCCGCGATTCCGGCAAACCACATCGCCAGCGAACCCGACACCGGCTCGAACAAAACGCCGCTCATCGCCATGATGCAGGAGAACGTGATGGTAAGAAAGGTTCCGCCGAGCAGAAAGGCGAAGCGCCGCCACTGTGAAAGCATTTCAAGACACACCCAGGCGCTGACGAATGCCATCAGCGTGTAGTAACCGTATTGCAGCCAGACGAGCTGCTTCAAACCGCCCTGCGGCAGGATGAAGCCGCGCGCATACAGCCCCGCGAACCAGTCCGCCGTGCTTTGGAAAAAGCCGAAGTGATACAGGGCCAGCAGCGGAATGCAGATGAGCACGCCGATAAACATGGCGGCGGCATGATTACGATTCATGGGCGGTGGAGTCGGGAGTGATGTCGATGATGTTGGAAGCAGGTGGCGGCTGCTGTCGGCAGGCGCTGACGACGAGATCGCTGACAAACTTGTCAGGATTGGCTATCGCGTCGGCGGAGAGGGCGAAGCTTGTTTCCCCAGTGCTTCGGGTGACGAGCTTCAGGCCAAAGGGGTAGTCTTTGAAGAGCTTCTCGCACATCGCGTCAACGTGCGCGCCTTCACGTTGCGCCCTGGCGGCAATCGCCGCGATCGCGGACGCGTCAAAATCGAGCGTGAAGCCGTGATCACGCTGAAAACGTTCGGCGAAGGCCTTGATCTCGTCCGCATGCGCCACGCCAAGCTCCACAGCGAAGGTGGCGGCCTGCGTGCGGCATTGGGCGAGCACTTGCTCGGGATTTTTAACCAACGCGCCATCAATGCGCAGCTCCGGGAGACCGAGGCTGGGCATTTCAAATTTGAAATCTCGCAGCACACGCTCCCAGACGGTCACGAGGCCGCGCGCACCGGTCTTTTCATCCTCGGCGCGGCTGGCGATCTCGCGCAGCGCATCATCTTCAAAGACAGCCTTCACGCCGTAAGCGGCAAACTCGCGCTCATACTGACGAATGAGGCTGCCCTCCGAGTTCTTCATGATCTGAAACATGTCATCCGCGCTGAGCGGATCACACACGACGCGCACCGGCAGGCGCCCGATGAACTCGGCCTCGAAACCGTAGTCAATGAAGTCCTTCGTGCGAGCCTCGCGGAACAGATGCTCGGCGGCGGTTGATTTTGAGTCACCGGCAGAAACGAAGCCGATGGATTTCCGATTGGTGCGCTTCTCGATGATCTTGTCGAGTCCGCTGAACGCGCCACTGACGATGAAGAGGATGTTGCGCGTGTTCACCACCTCGCGTCCGGTGCGGCCTTTGCGCGTGTCGAACATCATCTGCATCTGGCTGCGGATGTCATTCGGCGCGTAGAGCGGCACCTCGGTCTCCTCCATGAGTTTCAGCAACGTGGTTTGCACGCCACGTCCGCTCACGTCGCGGCCCATTTTTTCCGGCCCGCTGCTCAGCTTGTCGATTTCATCCAGGTAAATGATGCCGTGCTCGGCCAGATCGAGGTCGCCGTTCGCTTTCGCCACGAGATCACGCACCAGATCGTCCACATCCGCGCCGACGTAGCCGGTTTCGCTGAATTTTGTCGCGTCCGCTTTCACAAACGGCACACCGATCAGGTCGGCGATGTGTTTGACGAGATAGGTCTTCCCCACGCCTGTGGGACCGATGATGATGACGTTCTGCTTCGAGAATTCGAGCGGCGGCCCGGTCGAGTCGGACTCGCGGTCCTCCCGCAGCATCTGCGCGTGGTGGTAATGATCGCACACCGCCGTGGCGAGCACCTTCTTGGCCTCGTCCTGCCGGATCACGAAGCGGTCGAGATGCGCTTTGATGTCGGCGGGCTTGTAATGGAACTCAAAATTTTCGTCGTTGTCATCTTGGGGCTCCTCGCCGGATTTTTCGTCGCTTTCCTGCGTACGCCGCCCGGCGGGCCCGTCCACACGCGTGAAGAGCACCTGGCCGCCCAGCGTGTTCTTGATGAAGTCCTCCAGCTTGCGCGTGATCTCCTCCGGCGTGGTGGGAGTCTTCGGCTGGTCGGCTTCGGGTGTTTCGGGCGTGGGGTCGCTCATGTGGGGGCGCAGATAGTGCGCGAGGCGAGGCCCGCTGACAAGCGGCACGATGCGTGCTGTGGAGGGCGCAGAAATGATCTTTTTCAGGGTTGCACGTATCTTGCGACCCCTCATACTCCGCCCCCGCACTATGTCCGCACCCGTCAAAGTCGCCGTCGTTGGAGCCAGTGGTTATTCAGGAGCCGAGCTCCTGCGTCTCCTGCTGCGCCATCCGAACGCCGAGCTGGTGGCGGTGACTTCGCGGTCATTGGCTGGCAAGGCGCTGTCGAAGGAGTTTCCGCGCTTCCGTGGTGTCGGCGTGGCCGATGCACTCACTTTCACCGCGCCCGATGCGGCCGCTTTGAAAGCCGCGGGAGCCGAGATCGCCTTCCTGGCATTGCCGCATGGTGTTTCTGTCGAATATGCCAAACCGTTGCTCGAGCTCGGCCTCAAGGTGATCGACTTAAGCGCCGACTTCCGCCTTCGCAGCGCCGCGTTGTATCAGGAATTCTACGGCCATGCCCATTCCGCGCCTGAGTTGCTCGATGAGGCGGTTTATGCGCTTCCCGAGGTGCGTGCGGAGCAGATCAAGACCGCGCGGCTCATCGCGTGCCCCGGCTGCTATCCCACGAGCATCCTGCTGCCGCTCATTCCACTACTCAAAGCCGGCTTGCTGGCCGATTCGCCACTATCCGTCGCCAGCATGAGCGGCGCGAGCGGCGCGGGCCGCAAGGAGAGCATCCCCCTGCTCTTCTGCGAAGTGCAAAACAGTGTGCGCAGCTACAGCGTGCCGCTGCATCGTCATTTGAGCGAGGTCGGCCAGGAACTCGCGATCGCCGCCGGACGCGAAGTGAAGCTCACCTTTGTGCCACACCTCATGCCGACGCACTCCGGCATCTGCACGACGATTTTTGCGCAGCTCAAGCCCGGCGCGACCATCGAACAGATCGGCGCTGCTTTGCATGCCGCGTATGACGCGCAGCCGTTCGTGCGTTTGCTAGGCTTGAACCAGTCTCCCGACACCAAGAACGTCACCGGCACGAATTTCGTGGACATCGGCTGGTCCTACGATGCCCGTGCAGGACAACTCATCTTGATGAGTGCAGAAGATAACATCGGCAAAGGCGCCTCGGGCCAGGCC
>CAMCWM010000207.1 GCA_945882215.1 Akkermansia muciniphila
TGGTCTGCCAACCGCTCCTTGCCTTGGAAGACAATCTCCTGCTCAAAGACACCATCGTGCCCTGGACCGAACTCGGCAAAGATTTCATGGACCGCCCGGCTCCCGTCACCGAGGTGATCGAGGATCTCGTGTTCAAATCCAACCGGGAGCGCAAAAAAGTCATCGCCGCACGCAATCTCTCCGGTGAGGATCTCGAAGCACCTGACCGCAAGACCCTCTTTGGTGCCAATCCCTTCCTCGGACGCGGTCAGATTTCCCCCGGATTCACCATCCCCACCGGGGCCGTGTGGCAGCCCGTCACCATCATTTACGGCGAGATGCGAACCGGCCTCCAGTCCTTCAACAATGGACTGGTGGACGTCAACGAGTGGGTCAACCGCCTCGATCTCTTCGGCAATATTTACCTCACCCCCACCGAACGCATTCACTTTGGGTTCCGCCCCCTGGACCGTGAGGGGCGGTTCACCGGCTACCGCTTCGGGGGTGACGGCAGCGAGAATTTCATGGACCATTTCAACGGCAATGTCCGCACCCTCTACTTTGAGGGCGACTTCGGCGAGCTGTTCCCCAATCTCGATCCCACCGACAAGCGCCGCCTGGACTATGGTTTTGCCGTGGGCCGCATGCCCATCACCTATCAGGACGGACTGCTCGTCAATGACGTGATTGACGCCGTCGGCATCACTCGCTCCTCGCTCTTCCTCTTTGGCGCTTCAGCCGCACGCGCCACCGCGTTGTTCGCTTGGGACCAGATTCACCGTGGCAACAATCGTCGCGATCCCGACGCCCGTCTCTTTGCCCTCTCCTACGCCGCCGACTACACTGCCAGCACCTACGAGATTGAGACAATCTATGTCGATGGTGGCAGCCCCACTGGCGGCGACGGCTTCTTCGCCGGCATCGGTCAAACACGCCGCTTCGGCAAAATCAACTCCACCCTGCGCGCCGCATTCTCTTGGGCACTCGATAACGAAACTGCCGCCATCGGCACCGGCAGCGTTTATTTCCACCAGTTGTCTCGCACGATGAACTACAACGACGACATTGCGTACCTCGACACCTTCCTCTCCGTGGACAACTTCACCTCCGCCGCCCGTGATCCGGCGGTTGGCGGCCCGCTCGGGGCCACGGGCGTCTTGTTTGAGGCCGTCGGCCTCGGTGGCTACGGTGCCGCACTCGGCAATGGCACCCCCACCGGCTCCGTCGGCTTCAGTCTCGGCTACCAGCACTTTTTTGATGACACCAAATCGCGGCAGCTCGTCGCGGAAATCGGCTCCCGCTGGCACACCCAGTCCCCGGGTCGTTCCGGTTACGCCGCAGGCCTGCGCTACCAGCAGGCGCTCGACCAGCACACTATCCTTCGCGCGGACGGTTTCATCGGCCAGTTTGACGACGGTCAGACCGGCCAGGGGTTCCGCTGCGAGCTCTCCTTCCGCTTCTAATCCGCCGCGCGTTCCTCCAGGCACCGTTCCAGCATGAGCTTCTCACTTGCCGAAATCATCGCCTTTGTCGTGCTCGCCGCTGGTGGTGGCACGCTCATTCTGATGCTCGTGCAGCAGGCGCTGTCCGCCAGCCGTCTGCGTGCTCTGCACCGCCGTGAGCTCACGCTCTTTGAAGAGCGCCTCAATGGCATGCGTGAATACCGCACCCAGATGCAGGCGCTCCCCGCCGCCTGGAGCGGTACCCGTAAGTTCCGCGTCCAGACCAAAAAGCCCGAAGGCGGGGACATCTGCTCTTTCCATCTCGTGCCTCACGATGAGAAAACGCCGCTGCCCGTCTTCAAACCCGGCCAGTATCTGACCTTTCACCTCGACGTCGGCGGCCGCAAACATGTGCGCTGCTACAGCCTCTCCGACTGCCACCACCCGGATCACTACCGCGTCAGCGTCAAAAAGATGACGCCCAAAGACGCCCACTACAGCGTCTCCACCCACTTCCATGAACAGTTGCACGAAGGCGACATCGTGGACGTCGCGGCGCCTGGCGGCGATTTTGTTCTCGATCCCCGTGACCGCAGTGCCGTGGTGCTCTCCGGCGCGGGGGTTGGCGTCACACCCGTGCTCAGCATGTTGAACGCCCTCGTCGCCGCCAAATCCAGCCGGGAAATCTGGTTTTTCTACGGTGTCATCAACGGCTCCCACCACATCCTCCGGGACCAGGTCCGTGAATGGCGTGCTCTCGGCTGGCCCAATCTTCACATCATCGTCGTCTTCAGCGATCCCCTCCCAACTGACGAAGCGGGACGCGACTACGACGAGCGTGGTCGTGTGGACCCGGCCCTCCTCAAGCGCCTGCTACCCTCCAGCAACTTTGATTTTTACACCTGCGGCCCTGGTCCCATGATGCAAGGCCTGCGTGACGGCCTCAAGGAATGGGGCGTGGCTGACACGCGCGTGCATGACGAAGCCTTCGTGCAGGTCAAACAGGCCGTTTCCATCAACGCCACCAAGATCAGTTTCCGCAAATCCAGCCTGAATCTCGAACTCAGCGGCGCTGCCACCAACCTCCTCGACTTCGCCCACAAAGAGAACGTCGAAATCCCCTCCGGCTGCAAAATCGGCCACTGCGGCGCCTGCCAGACCGCCCTGGTTGAAGGCAAGGTGCGCTACTTGCAGCCCGCCAAATTCAACATCGAAAAAGGCTGTTGCCTTCCCTGCATCTGCCTCCCCGAGGGAGACATCGTGCTCGACGCCTGATCAGTCAGCACCTTCTGAACTCAGGCTCTGCGCGTGCAGACTGTTCCAGGTCTGGTCGAACATGTGACCACGAGGCTAGCGAGATGTCCCTGCCGGGCAATTCGAGATTGGCTTCGGGTGAATCAAACCACCGCTTTCTTCACCTTGCCGAAATCCGTGCCGAGGAAGCGCTTCGCCATGTTTTCCGCCTGCTCGGAGTGGTCGGTGAGGAAGATTTCGAGCGTGGGTTTTGATTTCACTGTCCGCAGCAGGCCGTCCTGCTCCAGTTTTGCCTGCACATGCGCCGCGCAGGTGCTGGCGGAGTCCACGAGGCGTACTTTCTGGCCCAGCATGCGCTTCAGGACGGGAATGAGCAGCGGATAGTGCGTGCAGCCGAGCACGAGCGTGTCGATGCCCTTGTCGAGCAACGGCTTCAAATACTCCCGCAGCACCGATTTGAGCGCTGGATGGTCGATCCAACCCTCCTCGACGAATGGCACCAGCAGCGGCGTCGCACGCGCTTCAATCATGATGTCCGGCCGCCGCATGGCGATCTCATGCTGATACGCGTGGCTGCGGATCGTGCCCGCCGTCCCAATGATGCCCACTCGCTCGCAGCTCGATTCCGAAAGCGTCGCCTCCACCCCAGGCCCGAGGACGCCGATCACTGGTACGCGAAACGTGGCCTGCAACAAGGGGAGCGCGTGTGCCGTGGCCGTGTTGCAGGCCACCACCACCGCCTTGACCCCGTGCGAGACGAGAAACTGCGTGTCCTCCATCGAAAAGCGGCGGATCGTGTCCGGCGACTTCGAGCCATAAGGCACCCGGGCCGTGTCCCCGAGATACACGATCGACTCATTGGGCAGCAGATCCCGCAATGCGCGCACCACGGTCAAACCGCCCACACCCGAATCAAAGACGCCCAGCGGGCTGTTGGCGGTGACGGGTGTGCTCATGAGTTGGAAGTGGGGCATGAATGCCTGTGTGTGCCGAGGCTGCCAAGCGGCTTTTTTAATCCGGGGTGAAACGAAGCCATCTTGAAAGCGAAATAGATGCAGCCACGCCTTCTCATGCACGCCCCATCAATGATCTCCATGCTGAGCCTTCCAAACAGTAATCTTGGCCAGCACCGTGCTTCAACACCAAGGCCAGTCACAGCCATGAATTTCATGCGCAGGGCGATCTGCTCACGCTCCACGTGGATGCCATGAATTGTCGAGGTGCGCGACAGCACGCCTGCCATGCTGCCCCCAGACTCGTTTCGAGCCCAAAGCCGGAGTCACCGCTTGCGGCGCAGAATGAGGCTGGCGAAACCCAGCACGGCGAGCAGGGCATGTGAAGGCTCGGGAACAGCAAGCAACTCGTTGAGGCTGGTGTCCGAGATGCGGATTTCATCGAACTGGCCGCTGGGACCGAAGTAACTCTGCAGCGTCAGCATCCCGCCGTTGGAAAATGAGGCGCTGTTGGTGATGGTCCGCGTGGCGCGCTGGAGAACATCGCTGGCACCGGAGCCGAGCGTGGCGGCGTTCAGCTCGGTCTCGTCAATGCCGCCTGCGAGGAAATTGTCATATTGGCTTTCACGCAGCAGCCACATCGTGGCGGTCTGGCTGACCGAGGAGCCGCCGAGGTTGGTGACTTTGAAGAGAGAGAGGTAGGTTTCGTTCGCGGAAATAGGGGTGCCGCTGGCATAAGTGTAGGCGCCGCCAGTGATCACGCCGCCATTGCTGCTGGCGTAGCCATCCGGCTCGATGGCGAATTGCCCGTTGGCGCTGCCCACCCCGAGACCGGAACCTTCGAACAGCGAGTAGAGACCTGTGGGACTGGGATTGGCAGTCCTGAACAAATAACTGCCGTAGAGTGTTCCGGTGACGGACGCGCTATGCAAACGACCGGCACTGATGAAGCCGTCGCCGTTGGCGGAAAGGAAGGCGCTGCCGCCGCTGACCGCCAGCGAACTGAACGTGAGCCCGGCAGATCGATAGTCTTCATTAAACGAGGGTGAGCCTGTATAGGTAGTGGTGCCCGTGCTCCAGGAGCCGCTCCAGCCACTGCCAGCGCTGCCGAGGCCGTTCAGGCTGCCGTCCGAGCCGCCGTAGTCGAAGGATTCCTGGATGACAATAGCGGCATGGGAGGCGGCCAGCGTCAGCATGAGGCATGCGACGGCCAGGACGAGCTTGGGTGTGTATGGTGTTTTCATTTTCGTGGTGGCAAGGGTGTGATGGCTGGGTGTGAAGTCAGGTTTGATGAAGGGCTGCGCAAAACATCAGCCGAGGTTGCGGTGCAGGACAAGGCGGGTGAATCCCGTTGCGCAATTGCACCGCGCACGAAGCCGCTCATCATTCGACGGGTTGTTCGCGGCATAGAGCGTCCCAGACTGCACCAGCAGGAAAAGGCCTGCGGCAGCCGCCAGACGAGCGCGATTCGTCTTCATGCGGCGGCATGATCTGAATTTGGGCGTCGTAGTTCAAGATTATTTTCTGCTGGGGATGAATTATTCTGCCGTCATGAATCCCGCCCGGACCCGCGATGACAGACACACCCATGGCACGCTGCCGGGCGCGGCCTTTCCCACCACGCGTTGGGGCACGGTGGGTCACCCACATCGACGATCACCTGCGCCATGAACATGCCGAAAAGAGCGGCGGGCACCATCGTTCTGCCTTTGACGCCGAACATGAGGAAGAGATCGACTGGCTCTCGAAAGTCCTCAGCAGCAGTTAATCGGACTCTGCTTCTGCACCTGGGCTGAGCACCACCCGGGCCGTGGCTTTTTTCATTCCAGGGTGAAACAAAACCGTCTTGAAGGCGAAACAGATGGCAGCCACGCCTTCTCATGTCCGCCCCGCTCATCATGGCCTTCCTGGCCAGCGCTTCGTTACTGTCTGCCCAGTCTTTTTTCACGCCGCCGTCACCTCCACCAGAAGCCCTGCCGGCGGATCAGATTTTTCCGCGAGGACGCATCTTTCCCTTCATCGGCTTCTCCGGCAAGGCGCAGTGGCAGAAGGACAATGGCTACACCGTCTTCGGCCCCGTGTATGGAGATGAGGCCAGCCAGATGAAGGCGCTGGCAGAAGCGAAGGCCGCCGGACTGCCATTTATCTTCAGAGTCGGACTGGAGATGAATTTTCTCGGCAAAGGCGGCTCGCAGTCCGTGCAGATGAAGTCCGATGAGGTGTGCGCGGCCATCTCAAAGCAGGCTGCTGCTGCCATGACCGACCCGGCGGTGTGCTGGTGGTATGTGACTCCGGAGGAACTGCGCTACTGGGTTCCTGCGGAGATCGCTTATCTCGAAGCGGCCAGAAAAGCGCTCGCCACCGACCCGCAGAAGCGCCCGCTGTGGATGTATGAACCCAACAACCGCGACGCGGCGGCTCTCGCACTCACCGGCAGGCATCAGGACATCATGGGAAAAGGGTTTTACACGAACTACGCCGGCTTCAAAGACGACCGCGTGTGGGTCAGGTGGTCGGCGGAGCAGGAAATGGCCGCGTTGAAAAAACTAGGCCGCAAAAACGGCCTCGCCCTCGTCATGCCCGAACTCGCCGCCGACCCCGAGCCTGCGGATGAGCCGCTCATTCCCGTGTGGGTTCGGCATGATGTGTATGCAGGCCTGATTCATGGCTGCAAAGGCGTGGCCGTCTGGTCGCTCTTCAAACGGCCCGAGGTGGCGAAGACGCATGAGGCCTGGATGACTGCGTACGCCGGCGTGGCGAAGGAACTCACCGGCCCGAAGGCTCTGGGCCAGGTTTTCCTCTTTGGAGAACCGAGGAAGTCGCTGGCGCTCACGCAAACAGCCGGACCGGCCACCGTGGAGCTTCTGCTCGGCAAGGCCCGCGGCGAGGAGGCCACCGACATCTCCGCCAGCGACCGCCGCAAGTTGACGGAGAAATTCCCCGCCTTCTCCAGTGCCGAGCTGGCCTACGGCACCGCGCGCTACCTTTTCCTCACGAATGACACCGCCAGCCCGCTCATCATTGAGATCAAGGGTTTCCCCAAGGGCTGCGAGATCGCGTCTGTCTTTGATGAGAGCGCCCAGGATGGCAGCACAGGCACCTTGGTGCTGAAACTGGACAAATGGGGAGCCGCAGGACTGCGCTTCTCCGCGCTTGGAACCACACCAGCACAGCGTTGGAAAAGCACCGATGGTCGGGAGATCGAGGCTCAATTCGTGCGCCTGGAGGGTGACACTGTACTGCTGCTCAGGGCCGGGCAGTCGTTCAAGATACCCCTCGACAAGCTGGCTGAGGAGAGTCAGAAACTCGCCCGCAGGCTCGGAACCTCCAGATGAAACCCATTGCACAACCTGCCGAAGCATGAAGCTCGCAGGCTGGCGAACGCGCCTTTCTTACAAAGCCGGGAGGAAAATTCTTCTGGAGCTTTGGCGGCACCGCACGCCATAATGCGAGCCTTCAAGTTCCATGAACTCCCGCCCCTCTTCCCGCCGTCATTTTCTTCAACTCGCCACCGCCGCCATCGCCGCCGCCGGTTCACGCAAAGTCATCGCGGCTGACAAGGAGCCGCCATTCAAGATCTCGCTCGCCGAATGGTCGCTGAACAAGGGCATCTTTGGCAAAGGCAGTGCCGAGCGCCATGAACACCTCGATTTCGCCAAAATCGCCCGCAGCCTCAGCATCGATGGCGTCGAATATGTGAACCAGATGTTCTTCGACAAGGCCGCGGACGCCGCCTATCTCGGCGAAATGAAAAAACGCCAGGACGGCGAAGGTGTGAAGGGGCTGCTCATCATGTGCGACCGCGAGGGCAATCTAGGTGATCCCGATGAGGCCAAGCGCGCCAAAACCGTCGAGAACCATCTCAAATGGCTCGATGCCGCCGCCACACTCGGCTGCCATAGCATCCGCGTGAACGCCGCCAGCGACCCCAAGCTGACCTGGGACGAGCAGATGAAGCTCGCCGCCGACGGATTGCACCGTCTCTGCGTCGAGGGTGACAAACGCGGCCTGTTCGTCGTCGTTGAAAATCATGGCGGCCTCTCCAGCAACGGACTCTGGCTTACCGGCGTCATGAAAGCCGCTGACCATGCCCGCGTCGGCATCCTGCCTGACTTCGGCAACTTCTACACCGACCGCAACAAAGGCGAATTGTACAACCCCTACAAAGGCCTGCGTGAGTTCATGCCCTGGGTGAAGCAGGGCATGAGCGCCAAGGCTTATGACTGGGACACCGGCGCCGGCAAGTTCTACACCGAGGATCGTCGCGAAGGCCGCGAGATGACCCTCGATTTCCAGCGCCTCATCGACATCGTCGTCAAAGCCGGATACAAGGGCTACATCGGCATCGAATACGAAGGCGACAAACACACTGAGATCGAAGGCATCAAACGCACCAAGCAGGCGCTAGACGAGATCGCGTCCATGCTCTGATTTTCCAACCGCCACTCAACTCAAACACACATCCTCATGCCTACCGACGACACTCCCATCGCCTCCGCTCCGGCGGAAACCGTTCTTTGGAGCGGCCACACCTCCCAGTGGGTTCACTTCTGGTATTACCTGTTCTGCGTGGTGCTCGCCGCAGGCATCGCCGTGGCGGCCACCATGGTCGGGCTGGCCACAGCCGGTGTCGGAGCGCTTGGATACCTGGCATTGCTCATTCCCTTGGTGATGTGGCTGATCCGCTGGTGGATCACCAAATGCACGACCTATGAACTGACCAGTCAGCGCCTCCGCATTCGCACTGGCATTCTGAACAAGAAGGTGGACGAGTTGGAGCTCTTCCGTGTGAAGGATTACAGCATGGAGCAGCCCTTCCTGCTGCGCCTCGTCGGCCTGGGCAACGTCTCCATGGTCAGCTCCGACGCCTCTCATCCCAATGTCGCCCTCCGCGCCATCCCCGGAGTCGAGGACGTGCGCGAAAAACTCCGCACCGCCGTCCAGGCCGAGCGCGATCGCCGTCGTGTCCGCGAGCTCGATGTGGATGGCAGCAGCGAGTCGCTGAGCTAAGGCGCGAGTTTTTCCTCGCTCACGACACTGGACTTGCCGTCCTTGGTTTCGATGCGCAGCTTCATGCGCCCAAACTCCTTCTTGTAGCTCCAGCCGACCTCCGTTTCCCAGGTGGTGGCGCTGGTCTGCTGGAGTTTGCGGAGTTGCAGCACAAAGGCGGCGAGGCGCGTGTCGGGATCGGCGATGGTGTGGTCGGGCTCGATGTCCTTGAGGTTCTGGGCGTTGACGAATTTCAGCTTCAGATCGGCAAAGCGGGCGGTGAAAGCTTCAGTGGAGGGCGTCATGCCGTCGCGATTGATTTCGCCGAGAACGATGGAGTAGCTTTTGACGATGCCGGGGTTGAGATCGGGCAGTTTGCCGATGAGATGACGCAGGGCGGCCTCGCCGGCGTCACACTCATACATTTTGAGAGGCAGCGGGGCCGTGTCTGAGGAATCGCAGGCAGCAAGGCCGAGGCAGAGTGCGGCGAAAAGAGTATGGCGTCGTGTCATGGGGGTGTTCATGGCATGGAATACGCGGCTTGGCAATGTGCCGCCGCTCTCCATGATGCAGCGATGTTCGACATCCGCGAAAAACCCAACATGGTGGAGAGCGCCTTCCTCATCGGTGCTTACTTTGACCGACGCCACAAGCAGGAGGCCTTCGATTTGCTCGAAGAGCTGAGTGAATTGGTGGAAACGCTGGGCATCAACATCATCGGCAAGGAACTCGTCTTTGCACGCGAGCACACGGCGCGCTACCTGATTGGTAGTGGCAAATCGGCGGAGCTGATGAAGCAGGCGAAAGAGATCGGAGCCGATTGCATCGTGTGGGACAATGAACTGAGTCCGGCGCAGCAGCGCGCGTGGGAAAGCGAGGGTGACATCTGCGTGATCGACCGCCACGAGGTGATTCTGGATATTTTCAACATGCGGGCGAAGACGCGTGAGGCGCGGCTGCAAGTGGAGCTGGCACGGCTGGAGTATTCCATCCCGCGGCTTACGCGCATGTGGGCGCACTTGGATCGACAAGGCGGTGGTGCGGGCGGCGGGCAGGGTGGGGCCGGCGCGGCGCGTGGGGAGGGGGAAACGCAGCTTGAAGTGGACCGTCGTCTCGCGAGCAAGCGTCTCGACAAACTGCGTGCCGATCTCGAAGACGTGAAAAAGCAGCGTGACACGATGCGCAAGGATCGCACACGGGTGTTTGTGCCGCATGTGGCCATCGTCGGCTACACAAACGCGGGCAAGTCGTCGCTTCTGAACAAACTCACCGCCGCCGAGGCCTATGTGGAGA
>CAMCWM010000208.1 GCA_945882215.1 Akkermansia muciniphila
ATCTAGTCCAGAGCCAGTGGGAATGCAATTCCGATGCTTGAAGCGGGGTTCCAAATGCCTCATGCTGGCAGTCATGAAGCCGGAGCTTTTGAATGAAGCAGACGTCCAGCAGGCGCTCATGGCCCTGCCGGGCTGGCACGTGGAAGGCCGGGAACTGACGAAGGAATTCCCATTTGCCAGCTACCTGGCCGGCATTGCATTTGTCAATCAAGTCGCCCGCCTGGCGGAGGAGATGAACCATCATCCAGATCTGCTGGTGAGCTGGCGCAAGGTCACCGTTCATTTGACGACGCACAGCGCAGGCGGACTGACAGAGCTGGATTTGGATCTGGCACGCCGCCTGGAGCCTGTCGCTCAGCCTTGTGTCCAGCCGTAATCCGACAATGCTCAGCGGGCCACCGCAGCGGTCTGGCGATTAACTTTCTGACCTGACGGATCAATCACATTCACAGTGACAAAGATGATGATGTTCTTCGTCTCCGTCTGCTTGACATTGCTTTGGAAAAACCGTCCCACGAAGGGAAGATCGCCAAGAACGGGCAGTTTGTCCTCCACAAGCGTGTGCCTCTGAATTTTGGCACCGCCCAGCACCACGGTCGCACCATCCCAGATTTTAACTGCTGTGCTGACTTTTTGGGATTTAAAGACCGGCTGAAGGATGAGGTTGGGAGTAATGAGTTGTTCCGGTGTGCTGAACGGGACGTAGGCAGTAAGGGTACCCGCTGCTGCCGCAATTGGTAGAAAGGACGAACCCCGCGGTGAGAAAATGGGCGAGCCATAGTTCACAAATCCTTCAAACTCCGTCAAGCTTGGGGTGATTGTCAGCTCGATGCTTCCCCCATCCTCGGCGATGATCGGCTCCACCTCGAGTTCAACCCCTGTTTTCCGGGATTCAAAGGCCGTCGGAGTCGTGGGCGTGGCAATCATTTGCGCAGCGGCTCCCGCGACCAGAACGATGGTGATTGTGTTACCGTTGTTGGGAAGCTGAGGAGGGTCATATTCGGTCGGGTAAAGCATCTCACGCGTGATCTCCACCGTGGCTTTCAATCCGTTCTTGGTCGTCACGCTGGGACTGGCATTGATATCGACTCCCTTTTTTTGAGAAAGTCCGCGTAAAACCCCCTGAAACTGAGGATCGGTGAAAACACCGGCCACAGAAAGAATACCCGGCGCAACCGCCCCGGCAGATGTGGCCGACCCGGTCGCCAGCAGGCTATCGAGATTATTGGTGTCAACGGCAAGACTACCAGACCTAAGCCCGGAAGTGATGGGGCCACCGCCACCGCCATTGACTGGCGTGACCCCTAGAGGAGTCGCTCCACCAACCGCATTTTGAGCCGTCTGCGCTGGAAAGACCGTTGCGCCACCAACAATCACCGGCGGGATAACAGATGTGCCACCAAACGGGTAGTTAGTCACCGCAAATGGGTTTCCATTCCCCTGCGTGCCTCCGCCTGCAAACAGATTGTTTCCATTCATCCCCACTCCTCCCAGCAGCCAGTCGTACCCCAGTTCCTCCAAGTTTTTCTGATTCACCTCAAGCATGCGCACCGTGATCACGGCCAGCTTGGGAGCGGACTTGGTGGCCTGCTCCACCAGCAGCTCGACCATGTCCATATTTTGCAACGTGTTGCGCACCGTCAGCATGCTGGTGGCGTTGTTGAAACTGGCGCTGGTCCCCTCGGGGAAAGCCACACCACGTGCTTCGAGAAACTCCTTCGCCCCCATCCTGCGAATCACAAGCCCGCCACCGCCAGGAGCCTGGGCACCAAAAGGATCCGCAGGCGCGGCTGCGGCGGGATCACCCGCTGGTGAGTTTTGGATAAAATCCGGTGGCACGCGGAAAGTGCGCGTAGTGACAGCACTGCCGCGCTCACTGAGGGAGACAAAGATCACCGCGTGGTCATCGACCTTGTAGGTCACACCAGACATTTCACTCACGTAGCGCAGCACCTCCTCCATCGGAACATTGAAAAGATTCAGGCTGATCGGCTTGTTGCGCGATTCTGGCGGCACATTCATGACAAAGCCAACCCCCTTGCCCTGCGGGTCGAGATCACGGCTGCGTACGCGTAGCAGCTCGGTCACCTCATCCAGGGTGGCACCAGCAAAATCAACCTTGGGGAAAATCAGTGTGCGCAGCTTCTGTGTGATCGCCTCACGCCCGCTTTGCGTGTAGCCGCGGGATTCGGCGGAGGCACCAAACATCGCGCTGACATCTTGCGTAGAGAGCGGCACCGGGTCTTCCCACGTCTTGTCCACCTCACCGAGCATTTTGGAACGCTGATGATCGTAGGCGGCCTTGTAATAGCGCTGCTTCTCCTGTTCAGCACGCTCCATGCCGCGCCGAGCCGCGCTGTTCGCAGGATCAATCCGCAAAACATCCTGATAGGTGAGTATCGCCTTGTCCGGGTCGCCGATTTCAATGAACGAGTTCGCCTTGAGCAGCAAGGCTTTGACTGCGTTCACATTTCCCACGTGTTTTTCAGTGAGCGCAGGAGGAAAACGGTCAGGATCAGCGAGACGCTTCTGAAGCGCCAGAACACGCGCATCATTCGGCGCGATCTCTGGCGTGAGCAGTTTCTCGAGCAGCTTGCCGGCTCCTTCAATATCACCCTTGGCCGCAAGTTCCTGCGCGTACAAACTACCGGCCACCACGAAGCCATTTCGAGCCGCAAGCCGGTGCTCCTGCGCGAGAGGGATGTTCGGCAGGGATTCATAAACAGCCTCAAACACCAGCAACGCCTCTTCCGCCTTTCGCTCATCGATAAGCCGGTAGCCACGCTCGATTTCATCACCGGCCTTGTTCACCTGAATGGCCCGGCGACGCGCCTCTGACTGCGCGAGCGAAGCCACTGATACCGGTTGAGCAAACAGGACATTTTCCACCCCCTGCATGAGCATCATGCACACAAGAACGCCGCAGCTCGTCAGGCGGCATAGGGGCTTGGCATCAGGGCGTTTCGGGAAAGGCTGCGGAAGCATCAAGGTTTTGGAAAATCAACTTTATAACAGGACTCCGCCTGCCGCCCAAGCATTTTCTGCCACGAATCTCACCCAGCAGTTGCCCTTGCCACGCATCTTGCTCTGATGCGCGCTCCATTCCCCTCCCCTCCATGGCCAAAGCCCCCATCAAAGTCGCAGTCACCGGCGCCGCCGGTCAAATCGGTTACGCCCTCCTTTTCCGCATCGCTTCCGGTGCCATGTTTGGACCCGATCAACCCGTAATTCTCCAGCTCATTGAGGCTCCCTTTGAAAAGCCGCTCGCCGCCCTCGCCGGCGTGGCCATGGAGCTCGATGACTGCGCCTTCCCGTTGCTCAAAGGCATTGTGCAGACCAGCGATCCTGCCGTTGGCTTCAAGGACGCCAACTGGATCCTCCTCGTGGGTGCAAAACCACGTGGCCCCGGCATGGAGCGTGCCGATCTGCTCAAGGACAACGGCCAGATCTTCATCGAGCAGGGCAAAATCATCGACGCCGTGGCCGCCGCTGACGCCCGGGTCGCCGTCGTCGGCAATCCGGCCAACACCAACTGCATGATCGCCGCCTCCCAGGCGAAGCGCCTCACGGCGGACCGCTTCACCGCCATGGTGCGCCTCGACCAGAACCGCGCCCAGACCCAGCTCGCTCAGAAGGCCGGTGTGGACCTCACCGAGGTGAAGGACATCTTCATCTACGGCAACCACAGCCCCACCATGTTCCCCGCCTTTGCTCACGCCACCATCGGCGGCAAAGCGGCGGCGTCCGTCATCAACGATCAGGCATGGCTCGAAGGCCCGTTCTGCGAAACCGTCGGCAAACGCGGCGCGGCCATCATCGCCGCCCGTGGCGCTTCCTCCGCCGCCTCCGCTGCGAACGCCCTCGTCGATCACGTCCGCTCCCTTGTCACTCCTGGCGCGATCCATTCCATCGCCGTGAAGAGCAACGGCCTCTACGGCTTCGATCCCGAAGTCTGGGCCGGCATGCCCGTCCGCACCACGACGCCCGGCAGCTATGAGGTCATCACCGGCTACGAGATGGACGCCTTCGCCAAGTCCAAGATCGCCGCCACGAACAAAGAGCTCGTCGATGAGCGCTCTTTCGTGGCCGACATGCTGAAGTAAACACCAGCGCACATCCTTCCCCTCCGTCCCATGCCTCCCGTCCGGTCGCATGGGACTTTTTTTGCCACTCCCGGCAAAACCACTCTCCCGCTCACGTTAAAGCCCCATGCTTTCCACCCGACGCGATTTCCTCCAGACCACCGGCTGTGGCTTCGGCTATCTCGCCTGGCAGGCCATGGCGCAAAGTCAGGCCGCCCTGGCCAATCCGCTCGCCAACCGCCGCCCGCATCATCAACCGAAGGCGAAGCGCGTCATTTTTCTCTTCATGCAGGGCGGTGTGAGCCATGTCGATTCCTACGACTACAAGCCGCGCCTGCTCAAAGACAATGGCAAGCTCATCGACGTGGCCGACTCACGCATCGTGGCGAAGACCGGCAAAGGCGCGCCCCAGCGTGTGATGAAGCCGCTGTGGGACTTCCAGCAGCACGGCGAGACCGGCCACTGGGCCTCCAATCTCTTCCCGCACATCAATCACCACATCGACGACCTCTGCTTCCTGCACGGCATGCACACCGAGGGCGTCGCCCACGGCCCCGCCACGCTCTTCCTGCACACCGGCACCACCAGCTTCATCCGCCCCAGCATGGGTTCCTGGGTCATGTTCGGTCTCGGCGCGGAAAATGAGAACCTGCCCGGGTTCATGACCATCAGCCCAAGCCTCGGCAACGGCGGCCCACGCAACTACGGCAACGGCTTCCTCCCCGCCGTCTTCCAGGGCACGCCCGTTGGTCGCAGCGGCCAGCCAGCCCGGGAATCCACCATCAAAAACATCGCCAACACCTTCTGGACGCCCGAGCAGCAGCGCAAGCAATTCAGCCTCCTCAGTTCACTCAACGCCGAGCAGGCCGCCAAAGCCATGCCCGGCGACACCGAGATCGACGCCGTCATCCGCAGCTACGAGCTCGCCGCCCGCATGCAGACCAATGCACCCGGTGCCATGGACCTCTCCGTCGAATCGGCAGCCACCCTCAAGCTCTACGGCATCAATGAGGAACCCACCGACAACTACGGCCGCCAGTGCCTCATGGCCCGCCGCCTCGCCGAGCAGGGCGTGCGCTACATCCAGGTCAATTACGGCGACAACTCCAACAACCCCGCCTGGGACCAGCACTCCAATCTCCCCAAGCACGGCGACCATGCCGCCGCCGTCGATAAACCCATCGCCGGCCTCCTCGCCGACCTCAAACAACGCGGTCTGTTGGAAGACACCATCGTCTGGTGGGGCGGCGAGTTCGGCCGCACCCCTTACGCGCAGAACAACGGCACCGGCCGCGACCACAATCCGCTCGGCTTCACCGTCTGGGTCGCCGGTGGCGGCTTCAAATCCGGCTTCTCCCACGGCGTCACCGACGACATCGGCCACATGGCCGTCGAGGACAAAGTCCACATGCACGATCTGCACGCCACCATCCTTCATCAGCTCGGCCTCGATCACGAAAAACTCACCTTCCGCCACGCCGGCCGGGATTTCCGCCTCACCGACGTGCATGGGCATGTGGTGAAGGAAATCATCGCGTGAAGATCTCCGGCTGCATCTGGGTCATCGGCTTCATGCTTTCCAGCATGAGCGTGACACAGGCGGCGGAGGCCAAAGTTCAGTTCAATCGCGACGTTCGGCCCATCCTCTCGAACAAATGCTTCCGCTGTCACGGTTTCGATGAAAAGAGCCGCAAGGCCGATCTGCGGCTGGATCAACGTGACGGAGCCATCGCGGATCACGACGGCAAACAGGCCGTGGTGCCAGGAAAGCCGCAGCAGAGCGAGTTGATTCATCGCATCAACACCTCCGACGCCGATGACCTCATGCCGCCACCGGAGGCGAAACAAGCGCTGACCTCTGCGGAAAAAGACATTCTGCGTCGCTGGATCGCTGAAGGCGCGGAATATGAGGCGCACTGGTCCCTGATTCCGCCCAAGTTGTCTTCTCCATCTCAGAACTCGATCAACGACTTCATCCGCGCTCGCTTGCAGCAGGAAGGTCTCACACCCGCGCATACCGCCTCACGCGAAACGCTCCTGCGTCGCGTCAGCCTCGATCTCACCGGCCTGCCGCCGACTTTGGCGGAAATGGATGCCTTCATCGGCGACAAAAATCCGCAAGCCTACGAGCACGCGGTGGATCGTCTCCTCGCTTCAAAGCATTTCGGCGAGCGCATGGCCGTCGAATGGCTCGATGCGGCACGTTATGCCGACACGAACGGCTACTTCGGCGACAAAACGCGCAGCCTGTGGCCCTGGCGTGACTGGGTGATCGAAGCCTACAACCGCAACCTGCCCTTCGATCAATTCACCATCGAACAGCTTGCCGGTGATCTGCTGCCAAACGCCACCACCGCGCAGCGCATCGCCACCGGTTTCAATCGCAACCACATGGCCAACAATGAGAGCGGCATCATCGACGAGGAATACCGCGTTGAATACGTTGCCGACCGCCTCGAAACCACCGGCACCACCTGGCTCGGCCTCACCATCGGCTGCGCCCGCTGCCATGATCACAAATACGATCCCATCACGCAGCGCGAGTTCTACCAGCTCTTCGCCTTCTTCAACAACTTGCCGGAGCAGGGCCTCATCAAAGCCGACAATCCACCGCCGCTGCTGAGCGTGCCATCACTGGAACAGGAGCAGGCTTTGAAGCAAACCGCCGCCGAATCACACGCGGCGACCACGGCGTTTGCCCCGCTCAAACAGGCGCTGGAGCCGAAGATCAGCGCCTGGGAAAAGACCGCGCCGAAGACACTGCCAATGCCGCCGAGGGAGCGTGTCTTGCATGAGCCTTTCAATGGAGCGCTCGCCCCCGGAATGATTTCACGCGGCACGACGCTGGTCTTTGAACCTGGACTGCGCGGACAGGCGGCGAAGTTTGACGCCACACAGCATGTGGAGACCGAGGTGCCTGACTTTGATCCCGATCTGCCGTGGAGCATCGGCCTGTGGGTGAAAGCGGACGGTTCCTTGAGCTGCCCACTGTCAGTAATCGAGCCTGAGGGCAACCGACGCGGCATCGAGCTGATCTGGCAGAAAGGCCGGGTGCAGGTGAACCTAGTACACCGCTGGGGCGTGAGTGCCATCGAGGTCTCGACCGTGGAATCTCTGAGCGCGAAGAACTGGCATCAGATCGTGATCAGTTATGATGGCGAACGCAAAGCTGCGGGCTTGAAAGTGTTTCTGGATGGTCGTGCGGCGACGCTGGAGGTCAGGCGCGACACCTTGAACGGCACACTGGCAAACCATGAGCCCCTGCGCCTCGGACGGCGCGACTCCGGGCTGGGTTTTTATGGCTTGATCGACGAAGCGCGCGTCATTCAATTCGCGCTCGATGAGCAGACCGTGCAGGACTGGTTCTGGGGCGACCGCCTTCGCGGCATCGTCGAAACACCGGCGTCCAAACGCAGCGCGAACGATGCGGAGACGCTGCTGGATTATTTCCAGGAGAGATTCGCCGATTCGGCGACACGGCAGGCACGCGAACGCGTGAAGCAGACCACCAAGGCTGAGAAAACCCTCCGCGAAAGCATTCCCACCACGCTCGTGATGCAGGAGATGGACAAGCCGCGCACCGCGCATGTGCTGACTCGCGGACAATACGATCATCCGGCCGGTCCAGTGCAGCCGGGGGTGCCTGCGGCGTTGTCAGGCTGGCCTGCAAACGCGCCAAAGAACCGTCTCGGCCTCGCCCAGTGGCTGGTCTCGCCTGAAAACCCGCTCACGGCACGCGTGGCGGTGAATCGTCTGTGGATGCAATGCTTTGGCGAGGGACTCGTGCGCACCGTGAATGATTTCGGCTCGCAGGGCGAGGCACCGACGCATCCCGAACTGCTCGACTGGCTGGCCCTGCGCTTCATGCAGAGCGGCTGGGATGTGAAGGCGCTGCTCAAACTCATCGTAATGAGCGATACGTATCGGCAGAGTTCGCGGTTCCCTGCCCGCAATGCTTCGCATAGCGATGCAGGCGGGCCTGTTCGCGGTTCGCCGTTGGATCCGGCGAATCGTTGGCTCGCACGCGGACCTTCGTTTCGATTGAGCGCTGAGATGGTGCGTGATCAGGCACTCGCGGTATCAGGCCTACTCGTGCCGAAGATCGGTGGCCCCAGCGTGCGGCCTTATCAGCCGCCCGGCCTGTGGGAAGCCGTGTCCTACAACGGCGAGGAAACCTACACCGCCGATTCCGGCGAAGGTCTGTGGCGGCGCAGCCTTTACTCGTTCTGGAAACGCCAGTCCCCGCCCCCTGCCCTGCTCACGTTTGACAGCCCAACTCGCGAAAAATGCACCGTGCGCCGCGCCCGCACCAACACACCGCTCCAAGCGCTAGTGCTGCTCAATGATGAAACCTATGTCGAAGCTGCCCGTGCTTTGGCGGCATGGACGCTGGCTCAACAAGGCGTGGACTACACACGCCTGGCCCTCGCTTTCCGCCGTGTGACTTCGCGCATGCCTGCGGCGGATGAGATTCAAACACTCACAACACTGCTGCGCTCACAACGCACGCGCTTTGCCGCTCATCGTGAGGAAGCAAGCAATCTCATCGCCGTTGGCGCTTCCAAGCATGGCCGCGAACTCGATCCCGTCGAGCTAGCCGCCTGGACGGTGACACTGCACACTCTCTTCAACCTCGACGAAACCATCACGCGCCGATGAACCTCGAACTGACACGCCGGCAACTGTTTGGCAGAGCCTCCGCAGGCATTGGCGGCACGGCGCTGGCCTCGCTGCTTGGAGAGGGCCGCAGTTTCGCCGCGCCGCACTTCGCGCCGAAGGCGAAGCGCGTGATTTATCTCTTCATGCACGGTGGCCCGTCGCAGCTTGATCTATTCGATCACAAGCCCGGTTTGAAAAAGCTGCACGGCCAGGAGTTCCCCGCCTCCGTGCTCGGTGATCAGCGCCTCACAGGCATGACGAGCGGGCAAAAATCCAAACCTGTCACCGCCTCGCTGTTTGATTTCAAACAGCATGGTCAATCCGGCGCGTGGATGAGCGAACTGCTGCCGCACATGGGCCGCGTGGCCGATGAACTGTGCCTCATCCGCTCGATGAACACCGAGGCGATCAATCACGATCCTGGCGTGACGTTGCTGCAAACGGGCCATCAGCAGCCGGGCCGTCCCAGCTTCGGTGCGTGGGCCAGTTACGGGCTTGGCAGCGAGAACGCGAGCCTGCCCGCCTTCGTCGTGCTCATCTCACGCGGCAGCGCCGCCCGTCCTGCTGATCCGCTGTATGCACGCCTGTGGGGTTCCGGTTTCCTGCCCTCGAATCATCAAGGTGTCAGCTTCCGCAGCAGTGGCGATCCAGTGCTGTATCTCTCCAATCCACCTGGCATCGACTCATGGTCGCGTCGTGAACAACTCGATGCCATTCAGTCGCTCAACCGCCGTCAGTTCACGCAGCAGTTCGATCCCGAAATCGAAACGCGTATCGCGCAGTATGAGATGGCGTATCGCATGCAGACCAGCGTGCCGGATTTGATCAGCCTGCGCGATGAAAGCGCGGCCACGTTCGACGCCTACGGCCCGCAATCACGCGTGCCCGGCAGCTTTGCGGCGAACTGCCTGCTCGCACGTCGCATGGCGGAAAGCGGCGTGCGCTTCATCCAGCTTTACCATCGCGGCTGGGACCAGCACTACAATCTGCCGAGCGATCTGCGCCTGCAATGCGGCGACATCGACCAGCCCTGCGCCGCACTGATCAGCGATCTCAAGCAGCGTGGATTGCTCGATGACACGCTCATCGTCTGGG
>CAMCWM010000209.1 GCA_945882215.1 Akkermansia muciniphila
GTGTGGACCACTATTTCCATCTTATGAACGACATCCTCACCAAATCCACCGTCCTCGTGCTGAACCGCAACTGGCAGGCCATCGGCGTCAAAACGCCGATGGAAGCCTTCAGCATGATCGCGAGCGGTGCGGCCACAGCACTAGACATCGAAACCGGTGGTCACATTCGTCCCGTCACGTGGAACGAATGGCTGACGCTGCCGGTGCGTGAAGGCGACAATGTCATCGGCACTGTCAAAGGGCCGGTGCGCGTGCCTTCAGTGCTCGTGCTCGCCAAATTCGACAAGGTGCCGAAAAAGCGCCCGAAGTTCGGCGTGCGCGGCATCTGGGAGCGCGATGGCGGTGTGTGTCAATACACCGGCCGCAAGCTGCGCCCGCATGAAGGCAACATCGACCACGTCGTGCCGCTTTCCCGTGGCGGACCCACGTCGTGGGACAACTGCGTCCTCGCCGACCGCCGTATCAACAGCCGTAAAGGCGCCAAACTGCCTGAAGAGGCCGGTTTGAAGCTGCTGCGCCGCCCTGCGGTGCCGCGTGAGCTGCCCGTGACGCTGCTCATCAAGAACACCCATCGCGTGCGGGAGTGGGAGATGTTCCTGGGATGATGAACGCCGTCGGGGAAACCCGGCGGCGTTTTTTGGGCCTGCTAGGCGAAACAATCTTGCCACTTGGCAAATCACGAAGACTCGCCAGCATAGTCGTCCAACATCAAGGAACGAACACCGCGTGTGTGAAGTCCTTCGTGCCGAAATTCCAACCTTAGGAGCTGTGCATGAACGAATTGTTGACGAAAACGACCGTACTGGTGCTGAATCGGCACTGGCAGGCCATCGACTCAAAAACGCCGATTGAGGCCTTCAGCATGATGGCTGCGGGCAATGCCACAGCGTTGGACATGCACGAGGGGGGCGACATGCGGCCAGTGACTTGGGAGGACTGGCTGACGCTGGATGTGCGTGATGGCGACAACAGTATTGGCACCGTTCATGGTCCCGTGCGTGTGCCTTCGGTGCTGGTACTGGCACGTTTCGACAAGGTGCCGAAACGCCGTCCGAAATTCTGCGCGAAGGCGATCTGGGAGCGTGATGGTGGGGTGTGTCAGTACACCGGCCGCAAACTGCGGCCCCATGAAGGGAACATCGATCACATCGTGCCGGTATCGCGCGGTGGAGCCAGCAACTGGGAAAACTGCGTGCTGGCGGATCGCAAGATCAACAGTCGCAAAGGCAACAAGCTGCCTGAGGAGGCTGGCTTGAAGCTGCTGCGTCGTCCGGCGGTGCCACGCGAGGTGCCGGTGACGCATCTCATTAAAAATCACCACAAGGTGCGTGACTGGGAGATGTTCCTGTCCGGGGGTGCCGGGGTGTTTGAGGTGTGAGCGAGGAGAGGGGCCATCCTGGTCCCTGTTTCCATGAAGGGATCAGGATGATCCCTTTCCTTGCGCATCAGCCCAGCTTCGCACCCACACGCTTCAGCATGGCTTCGAGCATGCGGCCATACTTGATGTAGCTGTCGTATTGCTCCTTCGCTTTCTGTTCGGGAGAAAGTTCGTCAGCGGCACCAGCACCGTGGAAGACGACGGCGACGTGCGGCTCGATGCTGATGTAGCCTTCGTAACCGGTCTCAACGAGATCCTGCATGATGCGCTCGGTCTGGCCTTCGCCTTCGCCGGGGAAGGTGTAGGTGGCGTCATTCTTCGCCTTGTCCCAGATGCCATCTTTGACATGAACGTGGGCCATGAAGGGCTTCACGGCCTGATACATCTCCCACGAATCCTGCTTGTGGCCGGGCTTGTCGCGGTCGTCGATGAAAACGGGATTGCCGGTGTCAAAAACCCATTTCATTCCGGGCACGGCTTCGGCCATGCGCTTCACATAGGTCGGACTCATGCCGCCCCAGTTCATGCAGTTCTCGTGAACGACGGTGAGGCCGGCGTCGGCGAAGCGTTTGTTCACTTCATTCATGCGCTTGATGCGTTCGGGAGCGAACTGCTCCTCCAGATCCTTGCCGCTTTCGTCTTTGCAGACGGCGTAGCTCATCACGCGGATGAGTTTGGCTCCCAGACGCTGCATGCGCGGGATGGCGCGGCTGATTTCCGCTTCAGTGATGCTGAAGTCGTCGGTGATTTTTTTGGCCCAGTTGCCGATGAGCGAGCCGAAGCCGCTGACTTTCATGTTTTTCTCCGCCAGGCGTGCGACGACTTTGTCGAACACTGCGTCAGGGATTTCATGCAGGTTGCCCTTCACGCCGTCGATCTCGACGCCACGGGATTCGATGCTGTCCCAGCCGAGTTCCTGGTGGGCTTGGATTTGCACATCGAGGGATGCGCCTGCTTCGTCTGCGATGCCGGTGAGTTTGATCATGGTCGGGGAAGGGGATGGTGGGACGGGATTGATGGATGGCTGAGAAGGGGATGCAAGGTTCGGCTTTGACAAAACACACCGTCCCGGCGGACGGTACTGGATGTCTGACGCGAAATCCTCGACCAAGCACCTCGAATTCCTGCTGCTGGGAGGAACGCTGCTGCTTTACATCGCCGTGACGATTCTCTCTCATCGCCCGGATTTGATCTGGGACGAGGGGCGCTATCTGTGGTTCGCGAAAAGTCTGACGCAGGGCAGCTACATCACGCCGGAGAAGCCGGATATCATCAATGGACCGGGCTACCCGCTGGTGCTTGCCGGGTTGTTGCTGGTGAAGACGCCGTTGCTCGGCCTGCGCATGTTCAACGCCGTCTTCATGGCCCTGGCGGCATGGTTCAGTTTTCGTGCGGTGCTGCCGTATGCGGGAAAGCGCTGGGCGCTGGGCGTGGCGTTGATCACGGCGTTGCATCCGAGTCTGGTGCGCACCGCGCCGTATCTCATGACCGAGGCGCTGGCCGTGTGCTGCATCGCCGGTTTTGGCTGGGCGTTCACGGCGGCTTTGCGGGCGGAGAAATGGAACTGGCTCGTGATTCTGGCCGCTGCGTTCGCGTTTGCATGGCTGACGATGACGCGGGTGTTCTTTGGCAATGTGTTGATGGTCTTCACGGTGTTTCTGATCGCCTTGCTGCCGTTTTGGCAAAGTCAGCGAGGCAGGCTGTTGCGCTCACTGGTGGTCATGGCGGTTTCTTTTGCCATGTGTGTGCCGTGGCTGGCCTATACGAAGGCGAAAACTGGAGACATGCTCTGCTGGTCCACGAACGGCGGTGAGCTGCTCTACTGGGCCACGAGCACGCACGAGGGGGAGAATGGCCACTGGTTTTCCGAGGAGGACGCGCAGAACAAGCCGGAGCTCGTCGCCAACGGCCATCGCGATTTTTACAAAGCCAATTACTACCTCCCGGTGAAGGAACGTGAGGCCGCACTGAAGAAAAAGGCGCTCGAAAACATCCGCGCCAATCCCAAAGGCGTGTTCAAGAACTGGCTGTGCAACTGGGGCCGCCTCATCTTCGGCTTTCCGCGCTCGTATCAGGCCGAGGAGCTGATCATGCTCGTGCTCGTCGCCGTGAATGGACCACTCGTGCTATCTGTTTTGCTCGCGTTCTTCGTCGGCTGGAGAAACTGGCGCTCTCTTCCCGGTGAGATCCTTCTTCTGGCTCTCATGATCTTCATTTACCTCGGCGGCACGAGCCTGCTGCCCGGACTGCCGCGTTACACGATCGTAGTGTGGCCGTGGATCGGGTTGGGTGTGGTGTCCGTTTTGGGAGGCTGTTTGAAGCCACGTTGTGTCTGAATCTGCTCGAGCCTCTCATTTATGAGAGGTTGGAGCATAAATGGAGTGCATTTGAGATAATTATCATAATTTGTCCTTGCCTGTGATAAATCTCGGTTTATCATGGTAATTATGAAATTAGTCGCTCAATCCGACGCAAAGCTGTCCAAAGTGCTCGTCTGCCTCGGCACACGGCCGGAACTCATCAAATTTGCGCCGATGATCAAGGCATTGGAAAACCGGGGTATTGATCTCGTCACGGTAAACACCGGACAGCACACAGATCTGCTTCAGCCGTTGTTCGAGCTGTTTGGTATTCGTCCGCAGTACAATCTGGAGTCGATGGTGGCCGGGCAGAGTCTGAACGCTCTCGGCAGCCGCCTGCTGGAGCGCCTGGATACCGTTCTGGAAGCGGAAAAGCCCGATCTCATGCTCGTGCAAGGTGACACGTCCTCGGCGGTGATGGGTTCCATCGCTGCATTCAATCGCCGTATCCCGGTGGGGCATTTGGAGGCTGGTCTGCGCTCTGGAAATCCACTGAGTCCCTTCCCTGAAGAGATGAATCGCCGCTTGGTAGGCCAGATCGCCGCATATCACTTCGCCGCGACAGAGCGCAACCGTCGCACGCTGCTGGATGAGGGTGTGTCCGCCGATTCGATTCATCTCGTGGGCAACACCGTGGTCGATGCGTTGCGGCACACTTTGAAAACAACGCGCCCCGGCAAGGCGGTGGAACTGATGCAGCAGTGGGCGGCGGGCAAGCGCCTCGTGCTCGTCACCACGCACCGTCGTGAGAACTTTGGCGAGACGATGAGTCAGCATCTGCGTGCGCTGCGTGAGTTCATCGATAGCGAGCCAGATCTATGCATGATTTTCCCGGTGCATCCGAATCCGAACGTACGTGCCGCCGTCGCCGCCGAACTGGAGCACCACCCGCGCATCCGCCTGACCGACCCGATGGGCTACTGCGACTTCGTGCATTTGCTTTCACAAGCCTGGCTCATCGTTTCCGATTCTGGCGGCATTCAGGAGGAGGCCACAGCACTAGGCAAACCGATGATCGTGCTGCGCGAGAACACGGAACGCCCTGAGGCTGTGGAATGCGGTGTGGCGCGTCTGGTTGGCGAATCACCCGAACGGCTGCGTGAAATGCTGCGCACCGCGTTGATCGACGAGGTCTGGCATGCCAGCGCCAGCCGTTCACGTGATGTCTTTGGTGACGGACACACGGGGGAGCGCATCTGTGATCTCCTTTTCGGAGCCAGGACGACCAACGCTGCCATCGAGCCGCTGCGCCTCGCCGCTTGAAGCAATCATCTCTTTTCGCGTCATGAAGCCTGCTGCCAGTATCTCGCTCGATCTCGACAATCTCTGGAGCTACCTGAAAACGCAGGGCGCACCGGGCTGGGAAAGTTTTCCGAGCTACCTGGATTTGGTTGTGCCGCGCATTCTCGACACGCTGGACCGCTGCGGCCAGCGCATCACCTTCTTCATTGTCGGCCAGGACGCCACCATCGAATCGAACCGTGCGGCATTGAAGCAAATCGCCGAGGCCGGGCACGAGATTGCGAATCACTCGTTCATGCATGAGCCCTGGCTGCATCTCTACAGCCGTGAGCAGTTGCATGAGGAGATCGGCGATGCGGAAAATGCCATCGCTGCGGTTACTGGCAAAACAACGCGTGGATTCCGCGGGCCCGGTTTTAGCACCTCGGCTCTGGTGCGGGATGTCCTGGCGGAACGTGGCTATGCCTATGACGCCTCGATTTTCCCGAGCGCGCTTGGTCCTGTCTCGCGTCTGTTCTTTTTCCTGAACTCCAGGCTCTCCGCTGAGGAGAAGGCGCAGCGCAAAGGCCTCTACGGCAAGTTCAGCGACGCCTTCGGCACGCTGCGTCCCTTCGCGTGGGAAAACGGTCTCATCGAAGTGCCGGTGACGACTATGCCGCTGCTGCGGCTGCCGATGCACACGACCTATCTGATGTTCCTGGCGCAGAAATCAGAATATTTCGCAAAGCTCTACTGGAACACCGCCGTCACTCTGTGTCGCGCGCGTGCTGTCGCACCTTCATTGCTGCTGCATCCCACGGATTTTCTCGATGTACAGGACGTGCCGCAGATGAGCTTTTTCCCCGGCATGAAACTGCCAACGACAAGAAAAGTCGCCCTCGTCGAGCACACGATCCGCAGCCTCCAGCAGCACTGTCTGCCTGACACCATGAACGAGCACGCCGCCGCCTTTGCCACCACGAGCACCATGCCCGCCCGCCTTTCCACCCAGACCGCCTAACACAGACATACCCGCATATAGCCATGAAGACACCGACACAGGTCAATGAAGTCGCCATCGTTCTCCCCGCTTACAACGAGGAGAAAGATCTGCCCACCCTCCTCGAAAACATCCGCTCCACGCTGGTGGACATGCCGTTCCAATACACGGTTGTCGTAGTCGATGACGGATCGAAGGATCGCACAGCGGAGATCGCACGTGAATATGCCCAAACGATGCCGCTCAAGCTCGTGCAGCATGAGGTGAACAAAGGTCTCGGCGAAGGTATCCAGACCGGTCTGCGTGAAGGCTGGCTCATCGGCGATGCTGTCGTCGTCATGGATGCCGACAACACCCACAACCCGGTGTACATCCAGGACATGGTCAAAATCATCGAGGCTGGAGATGCCGACGTCGTCATTGCCTCACGCTTCCAGGCAGGTAGCGTGGTGCAGGGCGTGCCCTTCTTCCGTCAGGTGCTCAGTTGGGGCTGCTTTGCCATGATGAAGACGCTGCTGCCCTATCGCAATGTGCGCGACTACTCCACCGGCTTCCGTGCCTACCGCAGCCTCACGCTTGGTCGTCTCATCAAGACCTCCGGCCCCAAGTTCATCGAGGAGTCCAGCTTCGCCTGCATGCTCGAGCTTCTTCTGAGCCTGCGCTGGGTCGGTGCCCGCGCCGTCGAGATTCCCTATACGCTGCGGTACGATCTCAAGGTCGGTGTCAGCAAGATGCGCATCATGCGCACCATCCGCCGCTACTTCAATGTGATCGGCAAATACTGGGCCAAGGATGTGTTGCCCGCAGCAAGCGAACCGTCACTCAACGAGCTGCGCGACCAAGTCCGCAGCCGTGCCTGATTTGAAAAATGTGAACTGCGAACGTGTCATGACCGCCACACCCAAATCAGTCGCCGTACTCGGCGGCGGCATATCCGGCCTCACCTGCGCGCTGCGACTCGCGCAGGAGGGCCATCGTGTCACGTTGATCGAGGGTTCGGCGAATCTTGGTGGCCTCGGCACGTTCTTCGAGCATGACGGCCGGACGTTTGAAAAGTTCTACCACTGCATGCTGCCCAGCGACGGGCCGCTGCTGCGTGTGCTGGAGACGCTCGGCATCCGGGATGAAGTGTATTGGAAGCCCACGACTTTCGCGTATGCGCATCAGGGCCGGTTCTTTCCACTCAACACCGCGCTCGATCTGCTGAAATTCGCGCCGTTGCGTTTCATCGACCGCATTCGCGTTGGCATCACCGGTTTGTACGGCCGACTCGTCTCTGATAAGGGGCTCGACAACGTCACCACCGTGAAATGGCTCACCCGTCTCAGCGGTGCGCGTGCTTTCGCCAAATTCTGGCGGCCCATGCTCGAAGCCAAGTTTGGTGACCGCTATCACGATGTTCCTGCTCTCTGGTTCTGGACGCGTTTCAACCGCGAGAAGGGCGAATCATCTGGCGAGCGCAAGGGCTACATCAAAGGCGGCTACAAACACATCACCGACACCTTTGCTCGCGTGTTGAGCGCGCTTGGTTCCGAAATTCGACTCAACACAGCGGTGCAGGGAATTGATCTCGATACGGAAGGCCGCACTCTAGTCACCACCGCCGCTGGCGTCGAAAAATTCGACCAGATCGTCATCACCCTGCCCACGCCGCAGGTTGAGCAACTCATCGGTCCCGCTCTGCGTCACGAAATGCCCGCACTCGACACCAGCACCGACTACCAGGGCGTCATCAACTGCCTCCTGTTTATCAAGAAGCCGCTCACCACGCACTACTGGGTCGCCACACCGGAGAGTGATCACCCCTTCGACGGTGTCGTGGAAACCTCCACACTTACCGACACCGCCGACCGTGGACATCGTCATGTCGTCTATCTCACGAAATACCTGCACCGCAGCGATGAACGCTTCGCCGCCAGTGATGACTGCATCCGTGCCTATTGGATTCCCGCGTTGAAAAATCTTTTCCCGCAGCTCCAGGATGAGGACATCGAGGCCACGCATATCTTCCGTGCGCCGTTCGTCGAACCCATCTATAAACTCGGCCAGATGCAGCTCCGTCCGCCGGAGGAGTTGATCAAAAACAAAGTCTATCTCGCCAACACCGCGCAGGTTTACCCTGTCGTCACCTCCTGGAACGGCAGTGTGATCCAGGCTGAACGCACGCTCGCCGTGATGGGGATCAACAAATCGGTGGCACCGGCCACGGTCGGCTCCCGTACCGAGGAATTGAAGCTCAACAAGCCGCGAGCCGTCGCGCAGCCCTTGCGGCCGGCGGTGGCGAAGGTTTGAATCAACCGCCAGCTCGAAGAAACTCAGGGCCTGTTTCTGACAAGGTGCGCAGATTGATCAATTCCACGTCCGGCGGGCACACGAACTCCGGTGGCGGTTCGTCCGGCAGCAAGATGCGCAGGCGGCGCAGGCCGGGTGTTTTGATGGCGCGAATTTCAGTCTGGAGACGTTCGGCGGTGAGTGGTGTGTTTTGGGGGTAAGCCCACAAGGCCGAGAGTTCATCCTGATCATGATGAATGATCGAGGTATGGGACAAAAAATCGGTCACCGGTCCCTCCAGGTGTGTCCAACGCAAGAGCATCTTGTAGTTCACTTCTGGATGCTCGCAAACGACCGCACCCCACTTGCGCTTGTAGCAAAAAACGCCGTCATGGAGGGATGGGCGGCTGGCACCGAGAAAAATCGCGGAACAACCCACCTCCTGCGCATACTGGGTGGTGTGGACATAGATGGCCGCCAGTGCTCGTTCTTGTAGCAGATCCAGCCGTCCATCCGCCACTCCAAGGGCTATCCGGTGCAGAGTGCGGTTTTTGACCTGGATGATGTCACCCGCTTGAATTTCACCATTCCGGCACACCCATAAGATTTGTCCAAGTCTGAACTGCCGGCGCAGGCTCCATCGCGGACGCAAATGGGTCAATGAGCCATGCCGCTTACTGATGTAGGGCGCATAAAAACGATCATAGAAGATGTCGAAATCCGCTTCAGAACGAGACAACAAACGTTCGAACTTATGTTTGCGAACAACACGCAGATCTCCTTCCAGGCGGGAGCTTGCGCGGACAAGATCCCGAATGTCTTTTGGCACGGGCATCCAGGAAGCGATCCAAGCGGGTGACGTCAGGTAGCTCTTGTCGAAGACCAACTGTGCAGACAGGCGATCAATGCCAACGACCGTGAGATCCACTGATGGTTGCAAGCGATCCAGAAGTTTCGGCAGTTTCCAGAGCGGAACCCTGGCCACCGGCTCAATGACGGGATCACCATCAAAGAGGTGCTGGGCGATGTACCCGGTCACACGATCATGACCCGCCGTCAGCAACGTCACCGGACGGCCTGATGAACGGGCTTGGCCACGGCACAGCGACACCGGCACTCGCCATGCGGTCAGTGGCAGCATATAGGACAAGAAACGCTTCAATATTTGTTCACCCGTCATGTGATCCCCTTGCAATTGCCGCGCTTGAAATGAGTCGATGGACTTTGTGTGGAATGAGCACTCAAAGCGTCAGGGAGATAAAAGTCCAATGACTTGGTTGTCGGCGGGCATGAAATGAAGCCTGATTTCTGCTTCAGAATGACTATCATTTGCCGTCATTAAATAACCACTGTTCAGTTAATCTTGTCCGCCGATCTTTCATCCACCCACATGCCAGCATGGGCGCAGCCGGGCATAACCACGGTGGGGGTGGCGCGCGATTTTCTGAACATGCTGCGGCGGCGTGACACACTTTTTGTTTACAGTTGTGATGGTGAGCCCGGCATGCCCATCAATCATTTCAATGCTAGCGA
>CAMCWM010000210.1 GCA_945882215.1 Akkermansia muciniphila
TTTGGAGGAAAATCGCCTCTCCTGGCTTCGAGCAGCCTGCGGAATACGTATACACGCCGTCTTGGAAGTGCTGAAAGATGGCAAAAGTGCGCAGGAAGTAGTCCTTGTGCAGGCCGCTCGTGTTCGAGAGCAGATGCATCGGCAGTTTGCCCGCCAGCGCGCCCAGCGTGGCGTGCATCGGTTCGTTCTGGGTGAAAATCTCACACCAGATGGCCTCAAACTCCTGCGCCGTGCCGCGGAAGCCGGTTGCCGCGATTGCCTCGCGCACAAACGCCGCATCATCCATGCGTCCGTCCTCATACGGCCCTTTGATGTCATCGAACAAGGTCAGCACCGTCTCCGCCGGATGATCACAGCACTCCGCCAGCCGCCGTGCGGCGATGCTGAAGTCGAAATCGATGAGAACTTTGCCAACGTCGGAGAGCAGAACAGGCTGGGGCATGCTGCTCCTATGCACGCAAGAGGCGGGCATGCCAGATGAAATCGTGGCAGCCTGTTCTGGATGGTGGTCAGCCTATTTCATCAGCTCTGCGAGCTTCGGACCGATCGCGTCGGCCCAGATCTGGTAGCCTGCCGGGGAGAGATGCAGGAAATCGGGCATGATGTCCTTGGTGAGACTGCCATCGGGCTTCAGGAACTTGTCACCGATGTCGAGGAAGTGGATGTTTTTGCCGTCGTCGAGCTTGGCAATGATGGCGTTGACCTGCTTCAGCTTTTCGCGGCCAGGATTCGGAGCGGCTTTCTCACCACGCGGGAAAACAGCGAGCAGGAGGATCTTGGCCTGCGGCTGCTTGGCGCGGATCGTTTCGACGATGATGGTGACGCCCTTGGCGATGCCTTCGGCGGGATCTGTGCTGGAGTTGTTCGTACCGATCATGAGGACGACGGCCTTGGGCTTGATGCCGTCGAGTTCACCGTTGGTGATGCGCCAGAGCACATGCTGTGTGCGGTCGCCACCAATGCCGAAGTTGGCAGGCTTGTAAGCGCCGAACGCCTTGTCCCAGATGTCCTTTTTGCTGCCCCAGCCTGCGGTGATCGAGTCGCCGAGGAACACGAGCTCGGCCTTGCCTTCCTTGGCAATGGCCACAAAACGTTCATGCGCGGCAATGAAGCCCGCGTTTGGCTTGCCATCAGGTCCGAGTTTCGGTGCGGCCACATCCGGCGGCTGCGGCGGCAGTTTGACTGCGGGCGCGGCTGGCTTGGTGGCAGGAGCCGGAGTCTGCGCCAGAACGGCGGTGGTGATGAACAGGAGGGCGGCGAGTGTGGTTGGGATGAATTTCATGCGCGCGGATTCTGGCTGGCTGGCAACGATGTGGCAATGCAAAAACAAAAACACGGAGCCAGTTTCCCAGCCCCGCGTGATTCGACGGGTGAAATGGACTCAACGCTTGCTTCTTCTGCAACAGTGCCTTTTCCGCGCCCGCTGGCATTTTGTCCGCTGCGACGATCCTCCACACCGCACCGCGTGCCTCTTGATATGGGGCGGACTTGCCGCCGTAGCCAGCAGTACCGTGACAGATGTAAAGGGTGCCGTCCTCGTGATCACCACCTCCCTTGGTTTGACCGGATGTATGCACACAGATGACGACAGGTTCTTGAATCCATTCTCCGACGCCCGTTTGAGTTCGGATGTAGGACTCATGATCGACGACGCCAACTTCTCCGGCCAGCCTTCGCAAAACTCCAACACGAATAACGACGTGAAGTCCTGACGCGTGGAAATGGAGTCTGGCTCTTGGAGCAGGCCCAAGCAGACCTATTTCACCACCGGAGCCGTCTGCTCCGGCGTCACGCGGCCGCCTGGAAGCTCCATGATCTTGATGTTCCGAAAGTGGATCTCCGCGCCCTCTGACTCCAAACACAGGTAGCCTTTGCGCACGGTGGACTGGCTGATGCCGTTCACAAACTTACCGTTGATGGAGAGCTTCACCGTTCCATCGACGCACACGACATCGTAGGTGTTCCATTCGCCTTTGCCCTTGCATCGAAACTCCCACGACATGCTGCGGCGGCCGCGCGGGTTGTCAGGAATGCCTTCGAGGCCGTTCGCGCCGAAGAGTTCGCCGGAAACATAGCCGGGATGATTCGGCTGGCCGTCCTTGGTGGGATGCAGCTTGGGCCATTCGAGTTCGAGCATCTGCACCTCCATGCCCTTCGGCAGCGGGCGGTTCGGAGGTGTGCTCCCTTCGCTCCAGACGAAGACACCGGAGTTCCCTCCCGCCTGTGTGTGCTTCCACTCAATGTGCAGGATGAAGTTCTCATACTGCTTCTCGCTGCGCATCACGCCGATGGGTAGGCCTTTGCACACGAGCAGGTCGTCTTTGACGCTCCAGGTGTCTTTGCTGGTATTCACATCGACCCAGCCGGTGAGATCCTTGCCATTAAAGAGATCGCGCCACTGTGGAACGTCTTCGGCGAGGGCGGTGGTGGCGAGGAGGATGGAGAAGAGAAGCGGTTTCATTGTTTTGGTGGGTTGGATAGGTGGCACAATGTGGTCCGCACAGTCCCCTGTGCGGTGCGTGGCTGTCCGTTGAGGTGAATCACTGGTGTAGAGTGCCCGTGGCTGGGGATCTGGTTCTGCGGGGCTGAGGGTGTTGTCGGAGCGCCGCACAGAGGCCTGTGCGGACCACTTTTAGCGTGCTTTCACAGCGCGGCCAGGGCGAGCATCTTTCACAAGTTCGCCATCGCGGACGACGAAAGTGCCGTTCACGAGCACATGTGGAATGCCTGCCGAGGGTGTGGTGGGCACTTCAAACGTCGCGCGGTCGATCACTTTGGCGGGATCGAAGATGGTGATGTCCGCATCGGCCCCGATGGCGATGCGGCCTTTGTGTTTCATCATCGGCACATGGCCTTCGAGTCGCTTCGCGGGCAGGATGGTCATCTTCGCCAGGGCATCCATCAGCGGTAGCAGTTTTTTCTCGCGGGAGTAGTGGCCGAGCACACGCGCAAAGGTGCCCGCGCCGCGCGGATGACCTTTGCCATCGATAAACGGGATGCCGTCGCTGGCGATCATCACGCCGGGATGCGCGATGGCCTTCTCGACGTTCTCGTCCTTCATCATGTAGATGATCACCCAGCCGCCTTGCTTGCGATACGATTCAAACGTCTCCTGCGTGAGCCGTTCACCCGTCGCAGCCCAGGCGAGATCGCCATAACTGATTTTGAGATTGTCCTGCCAGCCTGGGTTGAACATCGCCGACTCCAGCGCGGTGGACGCAGCGGTATAGGGATACACTTCGGTCGTGAGATCCATGCCAGCGGCCTTGCTAGTGTCGATCAGCTTCAAGACCTCCGGCACATCCGTGATGCCGCTGCTGCCGACATGCACGATGTGCAGCACCGCGCCGGTTTTCTTCGCCGTGTCGATGGCCTCGCGGATCGCGGCGATGCCAAAGGCGCGCGTGTGGACAAAAGCGGGCACCTTGCGCTCTGCGGCAATGCGAAACATGGCCTCGATCTCACTCGGATCGGCCGCTGGCGTGTAATTGATGCCGAAACCGATGCCCAACGCGCCTTCATCGAGCCCACGGCGAATCGCCTCGCCCATGAGCTTCAATTGAGCCTCGCTCGCGATCTTGTTGGCACCTGCGGGCGATGCGCCGAGACCGGAAACACGGGCGCGATTCACCGCCCAGTGTCCGATGCGAAGCTGCGGATGAAACGCGGCAAAGCGCACCGTGATGTGGCCGACGGCGGCTCCGAAATTCAGGGGCGCTTTGCCGTCCATGGAGCGATACCACTCATCCACCGGATAAACGCCGACTTCCATGTCGAGCGCCGTCGTCACGCCATCACGCGCCTGGAACTGCATGTCGCTGGTGGTCTGGCCGTGCGCATGAATGTCGATGAAACCAGGTGAAACGACGTGCCCTGCCACATCAATGATTTGATCACCGGAAAGTGGCGTTTCGGAGATTGCGCTGATTTTGCCGCCGGTAATGCCGATGTGCCGCACGGCGTCGAGACCAGTCGCCGGGTCCATCACGCGGCCGTTGGCGATGACGAGGTCGTGCGCAGAAAGTGGAAGCGAGGTGGTGAGAGCGACGAAGGCAGCGAGGAATCGAAGACATGGATGCATAAACGGGAAAGTGGCGGGCGATGCGGTGGTTGCATCTGGATACGCGCCGCCAGCACGATTGCTGTTCGGAGTCCGTATGTTTTCTCCAGCCATGAATCATCTCCTGCTCGCCGTGCTGACGGCATTTCCGCTCCTCGCCTTCGCCCAAACGAATGCTCCCGCTCCATCGGGTGATGCGCCGGCCATTCCTGTCGAACGACACGCTGCGATCACCGGGCAGGGCTATTTCCCGGTGGCGATTCGTTTGCACGATGGCCGTATCGCCGTGGTGATGCGTGGTGGCGCGGGACACCTCGGTCTGGCGGGGCGGCTGGACATGATCTTCTCCAGTGATGAAGGCAAAACGTGGTCGAAGCCGGTGGTGGTGAATGATTCGCCCATCGACGACCGCAATCCGGCGCTCGGCGTGGCCAAGGACGGCACCCTCGTCGTCGGCTTCTGGCGCACAGCGACGTATGACGAAGCGGGCAAATACAGCCCGAAACTCACCGACAAAGAACGCAGCACCTGGGTCACGAGGTCAAAGGATGGCGGCCAGACATGGTCGGAGCCGACGCGGATCGACGTGAGCGACATCGAGCTGGGCAGTCCGTTTGGCCGCATGGTCACGCTGCCAGATGGGGCGATGCTGATGGCGATCTACGGCTATCAGGTGCGCCCCGCAGGCGAGAAGCTGCCCGGCGACCGCAACCACAGCTATGTCTATCGCTCCACCGACGACGGGCAGACGTGGAAGCGCCTGTCGGAGATAGGCGATGGGAAACAGCAGCTCAATGAAACCGCATTGGAGCGGATGCCCGATGGCCGGATCATCGCCGCGATGCGCTCACGCGCTGGCGAGGTGTGGCTCTCCGAAAGCTCGGACAGTGGCTCGACTTGGTCGCCCACAAAGCAACTCACGCCTGTGAACGTGCATCCCGCCGATCTCTGCGTGCTTCCCGATGGTCGCGTGCTCATGACCGTCGGCAATCGCGTCGGCCCCACTGGCGTGCTCGGCATGGTAGGCGACACGCGCGGTCAGTTCGATTGGGAAAAACGATTCGCGCTCGTGAATGACGCGCTCGGTCGTGATTGCGGCTACCCGAGCAGCATCGCGCTCAAAGACGGACGCGTACTCACGCTTTACTACGCCACTCGGGTGAAAAACGAGCCGGCGTGGAAGGAGCATTGTGGCGCGGTGATCTTCACCCCACCAGCTCGCTGATCACCTGCCCGCCTTCGACCACGATGGGACGCGGGCGGCCTTGGGGGTCGGTCCAATGCGCGTGGGTGTCGATGCCGAGATGATGAAAAACCGTGGCGGCGAGATCGCCGGGCGCTACACGGCGGCTGTCGATGTCTCCACCTTGCTTATCGGTGCTGCCGATGACCTGTCCGTGCCGCATTCCGCCACCGGCGGCGACCATGGACATCACGCGCGGCCAGTGATCGCGTCCGGCGTTCTTATTGATGGTCGGGCTGCGGCCAAACTCGCCCATCATGAGGATGAGTGTGCTGTCGAGCAGGCCGCGTTCTTCGAGATCGGTGACGATGGCGTGCAGCGTGCGGTCCACGCTGGGCAGCAGTGGCGTCAGGCCCTTTTTGATGCCGCCCCACTTCACTTCATCACCATGATGATCAAAATAGCCCCACGCGCCGCTCACGGTGACAAAGGTGGAACCGGCTTCGACGAGACGACGTGCCAGCAGCGCCTTCTCGCCAATGCTGTCGCGGCCATAGCGGTCGCGCATCGCAGGCGTCTCGGCGTCGAGATTGAAGGCGCGTTGCGCGTTGCCGGTCATGAGCACCTCGTAGGCCTGCTGCGTGTAGCGGTCCGCGGCGGCGATCTGCGCGTTGCCATCGACACTGCGCTTCCAGTCGTCCATTTGCGCGAGCAAATCACGGCGATTGCCGAGGCGCTCGATGGTCAGGCCTTCGGAGAGCTTGAGACGACCGGACAAATCCTTGCCGCTGACAGGTTCAAAGTCGCCGCCCATGTGGCCCGCGCCCCAGATGTCGGCAGGCAGTGAGTCAGCCAGCGCAACGTAACCGGGAATGCCCGGCGCATTCGCACCGCGAAACTTCGCCGCGATGGAACCCATCGACGGCCAGCCGCCGCCATCACGGCCATCATTCGTGCGCTTCGCGAGCGGATTGCAGGCCTGCATGGTGATCGGCGTGTGATTGCTGGCGCTGCAATCGACCGAGCGAATCAGCGTGAGCTTGTCCATGATCTTCGCCGTGAGCGGCAAATGCTCGCAGACATGAATGCCGGGCACTTTGGTCGAGATGTGACCGAAGGGGCCGCTAATCTCGCTCGGCGCATCCGGTTTCGGGTCCCACATGTCGATGTGGCTCGGCCCGCCGGAGAGCCAGAAGAGGATCACGTTCGTCTTGCTCTTCGCCTGTCCGGTCGCGGCGGCCAGCGCCTGCGTTTGGAGCAGCGAAGGCATGGAAACGCCCGCCAAACCTGCGAGTCCAGTCTGGAGAAAACCACGCCGCGTGGAGCCGACGCGCAGCAGATCTCCGCGAGCGGGACTGAAGGCCTGAGTGATGGATGCAGTCGTGGGATTCATGCGGGTGGCGTGGTGTTGCTCCCAAACCTACGCCGCCACATCGCCTGACTTGCCGTGCGGCTCAAAAGAGTCAGGGCTTTGCCGCTGGAAACAAGGCGTGCATCGCACGCACAGATTGATCGACGAGAATCCCCGCCGACACCGATGAGGTTGTAGCCGGGGGCGCTAGCCCCCCCTCACCGCCGAGGCTCCTTCGCACCGCATCCATCAGCTTGTGTCTCGTCTGCCTGCTCGCATCCGCGCAAGATAAAGCTTTGCGCTCAAGTAGGTAGATGGCGACTCAGACTATGAGACACCTCTCTTCTTCACTTCACCTCACGAACGACAAGCCATCTGCGCGGATGGTGTGGGTGCTGTCGCTGACGATGGTGTGGGGGGCGATGGGTGCGTCGAAGCCCTGGTGGGAGAAGATTGCCCCGGTCACCTTGCCTGCGGCGAACCTGCCGATGGCGGAGGTGATCGATCGCTGCATTGATCAAAAACTGAAGCAGCGTGATGTGATGCCCGCTCTGACGGCACCGCTCGAGACGCGGCTTCGGCGGCTGATGCTCGACCTGCACGGGCGCGTGCCGACTGTGGGTGAGCTGGATGCGTTCGTGGCCGAGGGCGACTCACCGGAGGCATGGGCTCGCCATGTGGACCGGCTCATGGCAAGTCAGGCTTTTGATCGCCATCTGTCGAATGAGTTGAACTGGCTGTTGATGGACGGACAGGGCACGGAGTTTCAAAAATATCTCGATCTCGCCGTGGCGAAGAAGAAAGGCTGGGATGCCGTGTTCCGCGAGGCCATCGTGGGGCAAGCGGACCCAGAGGCACGGCCTGGTGTGGATCAGTTCCTGCGACAGAGGGTGATGGACACCGACCGCATGGCCAATGATGTGAGTGTGCGCTTCTTCGGCGTGAACATCAGTTGCGCCCAGTGTCACGATCACCCGTATGTGAAGGACTGGACGCAGGACACCTACTACGGGATGAAGTCATTCTTTGCCCGCACCTTCGACAACGGAGGTTTCGTCGGCGAGCGGGAATACGGGCAGATCAGCTTCAAGACCAGCAAGGGCAAAGAGAAGCCCGCGACCTTGAGTTTCCTCGGCGGCGCGCCTTTGACCGACCCTGCTTCGATGGAGCCGACCGAAGAGCAGAAGAAGGCCGAGCGTGCGCTGCTGGAGCAGTTAAAAAAGGACAAGAAACCGCCGCCGCCCGCGCAATACAGCCGCAGAGCACGGTTGATCGAGACGGGACTGGCGACAGAGCAACAGCATTGGTTTGCCCGGGCCATCGTCAATCGCATGTGGGACCGCTTGTTCGGCTGTGGCCTGGTGATGCCGCTCGACCAAATGCACGGCGAGAACACCCCGAGCCATCCGGAGCTGATGCAGTGGCTGGCGCGCGACTTGGCGGCCAATGGCTACGATCTCCGGCGCCTGATCCGCGGCATCGTGACGAGCAAGGCCTGGCAACGCGACAGCCGTTGGCAGAGCGACACGCGTCCAGCGCGCAACCTTTTCGCGGTCGCTCATCCGCGGCCGCTGACTCCGAGACAGCAGGCGATGTCGCTGCGGTTCGCGGCGGTGGAGCCTACGTATCTTGCGCCAAGCAAAGCGAAACCCGAGGAGATCGAGCAGCGCATCCACAACACCGAGCGCGGTGCATCTGGCTTCGAGCGCTGGTTTGAGCGCCCGGGCGAGGACTTCCAAGTGTCTGTGGATGAGGCATTGTTCCTCAGCAACAGCAACGACGTGCAAGGCCAGTTGCTCGACGGCAGCGGCTTGGTGAAAGCAATGGAAGCGCTGCCCGAGGTTGCGGAGCGCATTCGTCTCGCAGGCAAAGCGATCTGGCAGCGCGAGCTGAGCGAGGAGGAAGTTTCGCTGCTGGCCAGCTATCTCGACGCGCGCAGTGATCGCCCGCAGGCGGGGCTGCGGCAGATCGTGTGGGCGATGTTTTCGAGCGCGGAGTTCCGCTTCAACTACTGACCCTTTTCTCAAACACCAGCGGACATGAGCCATCCATCCAACTACTGCGGCACCAACGCACACCACATCAGCCGCAGGGCCTTCTTGAGCCAGGCGCTCGCGGTCGGATCCGGCTCTCTGCTCGGCAGCAGCGGAGCGATTCACGCCCTGGACGAGACCTCCATCAATGACGCGCTGCGCAAGACCGGACGCAGCGTCATTCTGCTCTGGCTGGCCGGTGGATCGAGCCAGTTGGAGACTTGGGATCCCAAGCCTGGCCGTCTCACCGGCGGTCCGTATGACTCTATCCCCACCTCGGTGCCCGGAGTGCACATCTCCGAGCTGATGCCAAAGATGGCCAAGCGCATGCATCGCACCGCCATCATCCGCTCGCTCAACACCCGCGATGGCGGGCATGGCACGGGCGCGGAGATGATGCTGCGTGGCCGCAAGAATGAAGCCGCTCTGCAATACCCAGACCTCGGCTCCATCATCGCGAAGGAACTCGGCCGCGCCGACAGCCGCGTGCCGGGCTACGTGTCGTTTTACTCACAAACCGAAGGGCGTGGCAGCGGCAAGCTCTCGCCCGCCTTCCTCGGTGCGCGCTATGCGCCGATGAACCTCGACGACAGCACCATGCCGCCAAACCTCACGCGACTGGAGGCGATCAACGACCTCGATCATCGGGATCGCGCGCGCTTGCGCGACCTTCTCAGTACGCGCTTCTCCGCTGGTCGCGAGACCGAGACCATGCGCAGCCACGCCTCCGCCTATGCTCGGGTACATGGCTTGATGAGCAGTGAGCCGCTCTTCGACATCGAGAAAGAACCGCGCTGGGTGCGCAACTGGTATGGCCCCTCGCTCTTCGGCCAGCAGGCACTCATGGCGCGGCGCATGGTCGAGGCGGGAGTGTCGTTTGTGCGCGTCTCGCGGGCCTGGTGGGACAGCCACGGGCAGAACTTCGAAACCCATGCCGAGATGGTGCCGGAACTGGATCACGTGATGGCCACACTGCTCGATGATCTCGATCAACGCGGCCTGCTGGAATCGACTCTCGTAGTCGCCTACGGTGAGTTCGGCCGCACGCCAACGATCAATGCCAGCCTCGGGCGCGATCATTTCGCCGATGCCTGGAGC
>CAMCWM010000211.1 GCA_945882215.1 Akkermansia muciniphila
TCGTTGATCTTCATATAGACGATGTGGAAGCCTTTGCCGAGCAGCGCGATGTCCGGCGCGGGCTTGTGGCCGAAGAACTCGCCATGCCACACCCACGGACGGCCTGCGGCGGCGGTTTTCGGCGCGACGATGGTCACGGACTTGCCCGAGATAGTGAGTTCGTGCTTCGCGTAGCCGTTCCACTCGCCGGTTTGATTCGGAAAGACGATCTCCTTCGATTTCGCCAACTTGCGGGCCTCGGCGTCGAGCTCCGCAGTCTTTTTCAGCGCTTCTTCAATCGGCAGACCGGGCGAATTGCCCGGACGTTTGTGCCCCACGTGACTGAGCCATGCCGGACGCAGAATGGAGTGTTTCTTTTTGATCACGGCAAGAATGGCCGCGCCGTTCGGATGATCCGGCGTGCCATCGGCCTTCACCTTGAGGCCCCAAGCATCGAGAACAGCCCGCGCCATGAGCACATGACCTTCCAGGCCGGGATGCACACCGTCTTTGGAAAAGGTGAACTGCGGATCCGTCTTCCGCTTCTCCGCAATGGCGGCATTCATCGGGCCGTGGATGTCATAAACGGTCCACTTCGCCTCGCTGCGCATGTCGAGCAACCAGTCAGCGTAAAAGTCGAGCACCTCGTTGTAGCCCTTGTAGGGATGTGAGCCGTCCACCTTGTCCGCTGGGGCCACTTTTTGCGCGATGGGCACCGGATCAAACACCGGCGGCGTGAGATGAATGATGCGGGCACCGGCAGCGGTGACTTTGTCATGCAGCTTCTTCATACCGTTTTGAAACGCCTTGGTGCGCTCCGCGCCGAGCGGCAGGTAAATGCCGTCGTTCATGCCGTAGCAGGCGAAAACGAGCTGCGGCTTGGCTTTCTCCAAAGCACGGTCGAGCCGCTCATGCAGATCGGGACGCGGGAACTTGCCACCCGCGTGGCCTTCCTCGCTCAAACCGCTCACCGTTTCACTGCTGAGGCCTAGCGGGATGATGACCTTGTCCGAATCGGGGTGCTGCGCGATCAGCGCCGCCTCGATCACCTCAATGTAGCCGCCGCCTTGCGTGATCGAATCACCGAGAAAGAGGATGCGTTGTTCTTGGGGCAGTTCTCCGGCGCTGAGACCGGTGACAAGGAGGAGGGAGAGAAGGAGAGGACGCATGAGATGAAATTAGATGCCGACAAGTTCGCGCAGCGGCGTGCCGGAGTCCGTCACAGGGCGCGGGCGCTGGATGGGATCAAGGAATTCGTGATTCGGTCGGATGCCGAGCAGATGAAACATCGTCGCCGCCAGATCCGGCGGTCGCACCGGCCGGTCTGACGGGAAAGCACCGATCTTGTCGCTCGCGCCGATGATTTGACCGCCCGCGATGCCTGCACCGGCCATGGCGACGGAGAACACATTGCCCCAGTGATCGCGACCACCGCTTTTGTTGATCGTTGGGGAGCGCCCAAACTCACCCATCACGACCACGAGCGTCTCATCCAGCAAACCGCGCGACTGCAAATCCTCGATCAAAGCCGAATACGCCACGTCGAACTGCGGTGCCAGCACATCGCGCACACGCGGGCCGTTGCGCTGGTGCGTGTCCCACAGCGGACTACCTTCATTGAAATCGCCGGGCTCGCGCGGCCAGTTCACCTGCACCAGCCGCGTGCCCGCCTCGACGAGCCGACGCGCCAGCAGCACGCTCTGGCCGAATTTGCCACGCCCATAACGATCCCGCATCACCGCAGGTTCGCGCTCGATCTCCAGGGCGGCACGGCTGGCCTCCGAGTGAATCAAATCAAAGGCCCGCTGATGCATCGCGTCCGTTTCATTGATCAGCGGATTCGCCAGCGCAGAGCGAAAACTCGCGTCCATCTGCCGCAGCAAGCTGCCGCGCTCGGAGAAGCGCAGATCGGTCATGCCATCGGTCAAACTCATGCCTTCGATGCGCATGCGTTCCGCCGCCGGATCACATTTGATGAGCTGCGGATGCCACGGCGCGCCCATGAAGCCGCCATTCTGGCCCGGCCACACGATGTTGCCGTTGTTTTCGATGCGTTCCGGCAAAACGACCGACGACAGCGGCGAGCGCTCGCTCGGTTTCAGCGCCCCGACTGCCGCAGCGATGCTCGGCCAGTCGTTGCCGCTCGGCGGCACGCTCTCCGCCTTCGAAAGCGGCTCATAGCCCGTGAGCATGAACGCACCGCTCGTGGAGTGCGCGTTGATCCCCGTCGTCATCGACCGAATCACCGCGATCTGATGCATCCGCTTCGCCGTGCGTGGCAGCGTCTCGGAAAAATGCACGCCCGGGACCGAGGTCGGGATCGACTTGAAGTCCCCGCGAATCTCCAGCGGCGCGTCCGGCTTCGGATCAAACGTCTCATGCTGCGGCGGTCCGCCGCTGAGAAACAAGATGATGCAGCTCTTCGCCCGGCCAAACGAGCCGTCCTTGCTCTTCAGCCCCTTCGCCTGAAGCAACGACGGTAGTGAAAGCCCAAAACAGCCCAGTCCGCCCACGCGAAGCCATTCGCGGCGGTTGAACGGGGTGGTTGGACGACCAGAAAACATGAGCGTTATCAACTACGCCCAGCTTTGTGAGCCTCTCTCACACCCGATGCAGCTTGTACGGATAGACCTGATCCGCGTTCCATTGGCAGCCATACAGGTCGCCCGCGTCATCGACGCAAACGTCATGCACATTGCGGAAGACGGGCTGGTCCTGTAGCAACAGCCCCACTTGCTCGCCCTCATACTTCGGTTGCTGACCGCCGGGCGCGGAGATCACGCGGTTGTTCTTGTCCAGGATGATGATGAAGCCGCGCTCACGCCACATGCGGAAATCATTCGGCTTCATGCCAAAGCACACCCCGGACAGCAGGAGATCTCCCGCGATCACCGGCCGGCTCATGAAGGCTCCCGGCAGGTAAACCGAGTGCGAGTAGGTGCCGTCGAGCTTGTACCAGTGGAACTCATTCCGAATGCGCTCCGTGCACAACACCAGATGCTCCGGTCCGCGTGTGTCGATTGTCACGCCATGCGCCTGCATGAACTTGCCCGCATTCATCGCCTGCGTGCTGATGCCGCCGAACTTGCGGATGAATTTCCCGCTCGCGTCAAATTGCAGGATGAACTGCGAGCCGTAGCCGTCCGCCACATAGATGTCGCCATTCGGAGCCGCCACGGCCTCTGTCGGCGCATACTTCGTCACCGTATCATACGCGCCACAATCCTTCGCATGCGGCAGCTCCAGCAGGATCTCGCCCGCCAGGGTCGTCTTCACCACACGACCTCCGCCTGGATCGCACAGCAGCAGCGTCTCCTTGCCATCACGCACATCCAAACTCAGCCCGTGGCCACCGCGCAGATTCAAAGTCCACGCATCGAGCACCTTTCCTTCTTTGTCGAAGATCAGGATATTGTTCTTCGCCTCGTTCGTGATCAGGATCAGCCGCTTCTGCGCATCCATGACCATCTCATGGCAGTCCTTCACCGGATGCACCTCCCGCTTCGCTTTGCACCACTCCAAGTCCACCCGATACCGATGCTCCCCATGTCCGATGATGGTTCCGTTCAGCGAAGTCTTGCTCTGCGCCCGCACAAAAGGCGCTGCAAAGGCTGTGGTGGCAGTGGTACTGATGAAAAGGCGGCGGTTCATAGTTCTGTTAAACAGCACCAGCGCTCTCTAGCTATCCAGAACTCTTTCCCCGTGTCCAAAACGTCGGCAGTCTCAGCCTCCACCGCATCGCCGCCAGTCGCAGCACCAAAATGACCGCCATGCCGATGTAGCGATGGCTCTCCGCGACTGGCAGCCACTGTTGCAGCAGCACAAACACCAGCGCACCGACAAACACCGCCGTCGCATACAGGTTCACATCCGGCTGAAACACCAGCGGCAGCTCACCGCGCAACACATCACGCAAAATGCCGCCCGCCACGCCGGTGACGATGCCCAGCAGGATCGCCACGATGCCCGGCGCGCCAAACGCGAGCGCCTTTTCCGTGCCCGCGATGCCAAACAAGGCCAGACCGAACGCATCGGCGATGGAAAGCATCTTTTCAGGCATGTGGACGAACCGCGCCGCCACAAACGTCACCACCGCCGCGATGAGCGCCGTCCACACATGATGTGGCTGCTCGATCCAGAACACCGGCCGCACGCCAAGGCACAAATCACGAATGGTTCCGCCGCCCACCGCCGTCACCAGCGCCAGCACCATCACGCCGAAAAGATCCATGCGCTTCCCCTCCGCCGCGAGAACAGCGGCGATCGCACACACGGCGACGGCAAAGTATTCGATCCAAGCGGGCATGTTCATTTCAAAAGTTCCGCCGGCAGATCCTGCGGCGGCTGGGCGGAAACAGAGGGGAGCTTCAAAATGGAGTTCACTTCGGCCACACGCCTCACCTCACCGCCATTCGCAAGAAACAACCCGCCCTCAGTTTGTCCGGCATTGATGAGTTCCTGCGCTTCATTCTTCGCCCGCGAGCAGGTGAACCGCCCCTCGGTGATGGCTTGCAGCTTGCCGTCCACGGTTTTCACCCAGCCATTGCCGAACTCGCAGCGTCGCTCCTCCTTCACGCTTTTCGTGTCGCGACGAAAGTCCTCCACGAACGAATAGAGCCCCGACAACGGCTGCCCGCCGGTCGTCACGCGGAAGGTGACAAGATGCTTCCACTCGCGCTTCGCAGGCTGATACAGCCATCCGGCATACGCGGTCTTCCCGCCCTCGATCGTGGCCTGCACGATGCAGCGGACTTTTTCGCCGATCTTCCAATCGAAGGCCGTCATGCTCTTGCCGCCCGTGCCTTCACCGCCAAAGCGCGAGACTTCGACGCCCTTGCCCTCATGCAGCACTTCCACGCGCTGCTCCAGCGGCACGTTGTCGGGATTGTCGCCCTTCGCCGGGTCCCACACGGAAAAGATCGCCACTTTGCGGCCATCGCCGAGTTCCTGAATGCCGAAGTAGCCCGTGTTCCAGCCGCAGATGGCGAAATAGTTTCCACGCGTGCTCTTCTGCACCGTCGCCTCATTGTAAAACCACATCGCATTCGGCGCAGGCCAGCCAAAGTGAATCGAGCACGCGGCCGTCGGTTCCGCGCTTTGAACGAGCGCGGTTTGCAGGCTCAGCAGCAGGGTGAGGGAACAAAGAAGGTGTTTCATGACTTTTTCGCGTCGGCTTTGATGGGTTCGGCAACAGGTGGTGGCGCTTCAGGATTCCATTCCGGCTTCGGCGTGATGCCGAGGTGCTTGTAAATCATCGGAACCAGCGCCGTTTGCGGCGTCGGCTCGTTCAGCAATTTCTCACGCGACAGCTCCTTGCCATGCGCCACAAGCCAGATGCTCCGCTCCGCCTCACTGTCGCCGCCATGGCTGTTGCCGCGACCGCCGTGATCCGTGGTGATGAACACCAGCCAGTTCTCTTCGGCAAACTTCGGCCGCAGATGCATCGCGCGAATCAGTTCGCCCACGTGCGAGTCCACATGGCTGATCGAGTTGAGATACAAAGTGCTGTCGGGTGAAAAACTAGCGCGCGAATCCGTTGCACCATGCCCGAACTCGTCCACCTGGCCGAAATACACGAACATCGCGTCCGGATTCTGCGTGTGCAGTGTTTTGAGCGCCTCGTCACGCACCTCGATGTCCTTCTCCGGGTTGTCGATGAAGTGCCGCTTCGCATCCGGCACGCAGGTGAACTTCACATTGAGGAACTCCTGGCCATTCACCCGCGACCCGTCGGCGATGAAGTCATGAATCGGCGGCCAGTCCGCAAACGACGCGCAGAATGCCTTCGGCTTCACCTCCTTGATATGCCGCATGAAGTGCGAGTAGCTCTGAAGCCGCCCGCCGATGAAGCGATTGTCCTTTACGCCATGCTTGTTCACCCACACACCCGTAAGGAGGCTCGTCCAGCCAGGACCGCTCACCGTCGGTTGATACGTCGGCGTGCCGAGTTCGCCTCCGGCATACAACTGGCGCGTCAGCAGCCCGTTTTTGTCCTCGCTGAGCATTTTTATCTGCGGAGCCATCCCGCGCTCCATCGCCGCCGCCATCGCATCCGCGCGACAACCGTCGATGCCGATGAAAAGCACGCGCTTGCCGCCAAACGCGCCTTCTTTGCCAGGGCCATGCGCAGCGAGCTGCGTGACGAATCCAAGAAGAAGGAGGAGCAGAGTGATGAACGATCGCATGAGACGGGTCAGTGTTTCAGATAATGCTCGATGCCATTGAGGAACATCTGCACGGCCACCATGACCAGCAGCATGCCCATGAGGCGCTCCACAGCCAGGGAACCTTTGTCTTTCAGCACTCGTGCAATGGCTGGCGCTGACAACAAAACCGCCGCCGTGATGCTCCAAGCGATGAGCAATGCCGCAAACCAGCGCCAGAGATGCTCCGGCTGCGTGCTGACGAGCACCAGCAGCGTCGCCAGCACGGACGGCCCTGCGATCATCGGCGTGGCCAACGGCACGATGAACGGCTCGATCTGCGGCTCATCGGACTCGTGTCGCGACGGCGGGAAGATCATCTTCAACGCAATCAAGAACAGCACGATGCCCCCGCTGATGAACAATGCCTCCTGCTTCAAATGCAGCAACCCCAGCAGCCACGGCCCCGCGAACAAAAAAACAACGAGAATCACCAGCGCGATGACCAGCTCCCGCGCGATCACCCGCAGCCGGCGCTCCGGCGGCACGGGTCGAAGGCCGGACACAAACGTCGCCACGTTTCCCAGCGGGTCCATGATCGTCAGCAGCAGCAGCGTTGCGGAAAGCGTGTCCATGGGCGAATCAGTCTGCTTTTGCCTCCGGCGCAACCAATGCCGCGCGCACTTCGACCGAGCGGGCGCCCAGATTGCCATAGCGATGATAATCAAAGCTCACGCTCTGCTCCTGCACATACCAGAGCAATTCAACACGGCCTTCGGCCAACACAGGAGCATCGGCGATGAAGGTTTGCGTTTCCGCGGCGGCGCGACGCACGTTTTCCGGCACGCGGGTTGCGGCGGCGTAGCGCACGCGGTCGGTTTCGTGCTGCGTGATGGCTGCGGCGAGATCCTCGTCGCTTTCCTCGATGAATTCTATGGCTGCGGCCCAGTTTTCCGTCGCTTCGTGCAGCCGCTGAAGCGCCTTCGATTCAAATCCGGGCGGTGTGCTGACCGTGATACGGCATCCGGCGGCGCGGGCTGCGGCGACACGGGCATAAAGATCAAAGGTGGTGTCATCACGCTCCACGCGCACGCGCAGTTCGCGCACGGGAAGATAGCGACGCACGTTGTCCTGGCCGATGAGGCGGAAGTGATCGTGCTCGCGGGCAAATTCATCCGCCCATACGCGCTCGTAGGATGACAGCGCTGAAATAAGGCGCGTGTTCTCGTCGAGATTGAGCGTGTCGTGGCCCTTCAAGGCCGTGAGCAAGGCCGACATCGGTGAATCTGGCGATGGTGCGGCGACATTTGTCGCGGGTATCTCACTGAAATGCATGAACTGCGCCACATAGTTTAGCCCGCCCGCCTTGAGCCCCGGTCCGAACGCGCTCTTGCCCATGCCGCCAAAAGGTTGCCTCAGCACGATGGCACCCGTGGTGCCGCGATTGATGTAAAGATTGCCAGCGCGGATGCCGGCACGCCATTCGGCCTGTTCGCGATCATCCAGGCTCTCCAAGCCGCTGGTGAGACCGAAGCCGGTTTGGTTCACCATCGCGATGGCTTCGTGCAGCTTCTCAAATCGCATCACGCCGAGCACCGGGCCGAAAAACTCCGTGAGATGCGTGTAACTGCCCGGCTGCACTCCCCACTTGATGCCGGGACTCCACAGGCAGTCGTTGCCATCGAGCTTGCGTGGCATCAGCGCCCACGATTCGCCGGATTCGAGCGTGAGCAGCGCGTTTTCGAGATCGCCGGAGGGCGGACGGATCAACGGGCCGATCTTCGTCTTCAAATCCCACGCAGAGCCGACATGCAGGCTGTCCGCAGCCTCAACCAGCGCGCGCTTGAACTCGGGATCATCGAAAATCTCCGCCTCCAGCAGTAGCAGCGATGTCGCGGAGCATTTCTGGCCTGCGTGACCGAAGGCGGAGTGCAGCACGTTCTTGATCGCGAGATCGCGGTCGGCCATCGCGGTGACGATGGTGGCATTCTTGCCGCCTGTTTCGGCGCTCAGCGGCAGATCCGGCTTCGCTCTCAGCATGGCCAGCGCCGTCTCGGTGCCGCCGGTGAGGATGACCGCGCTGACCTGTGGATGCTGCACAAGCTGCGCGCCCTCCTTGCCGCCGGAGCACGGCACGAATTGCAGCGCCTTCTTCGACACGCCACTGCGCCAGAAGCACCGGCACATCTCCCACGCGGGCAGCACCGCATCGGACGCTGGCTTCAAGATGACCGTGTTGCCTGCGGCGAGTGCCGCTGCTATGCCTCCGCACGGAATCGCGATGGGGAAATTCCACGGCGACACCACGACGACCAGGCCCTTGCCTTTCGCGGTGACTCCTGGCAGTTCATGGAACGCGCGGGCCGTCTCCGCGTAGAACTCGACGAAATCAACCGCTTCGCTCACCTCAGGATCAGATTCGGCCAAGGTCTTGCCTGTGTTCGCGAGTGCTGCGCCCATGAGATCGCCACGCGCACTACGCAATTCCTCGGCGACACCGCTCAGCACCTGCTGGCGTGTTTTCGGAGACATCGAGCGCCAGCCATCGTCATCGCGTGCCGCACATTCGACGGCGCGTGTGATGTCATCTGCATTCGCTTGTCGATAATTTCCCACCACAGTCCCAGGACGCGAAGGATCGAGACAATCACGCACACTCCGGCCATCGCGCAGGTCCTCGCCTGCGATGACGAGCGGCACTTCGGTGATGCGGTCTTTCCATGCGGTGACAATGCTCTGCGCCCACTCGGCGTGATGCGGAAGTGACCAGTCGGTGTCGGGCTCGTTGACGAACGAATGTGAGACAGGCTGCCAGCCTGTGGCTTCGGACAGTCTGGCAGACTGTCTCACGTTTCGCCGATCCTGCGTTCTTCTCGGCGCATTGCTGAGCGTCTCAAGTCGCTCAAACGAAGCGACAAAGCCCTTCTCCAGTTCATCCCACTCAGCGCTGCCTGGAACGAGCTTGAAGGTGTGGCGGAGAAAATTGTCCGGGCCGGTGTTTTCATCGAGGCGGCGGATCAGGTAGCCGATGGCGCTCAAAAAGTGCTCTTTGTGGCACACGGGCGAGTAGAGCAGCAGGTTCGATGCTTCCTCGAACAACGCACGCCGCTGATGGTTCGCCATGCCTTCGAGCATCTCGAACTGGACGCGCTGCATCGCCCGCCGCTCCTGCGTGAGCACGAGCGCGTAGGCGACATCAAACAAATTGTGCGAGGCGATGCCGAGACGCGCGGCAGCGAGATTCTGCGGCTCGAAGCCGGTGTGCAGCATGCGCTTGTAGTTCGCGTCGGTGTCGATCTTCGAATCGAACGGTGCCTGCGGCCAGCCTTTGATGGAGGCCTCGTGGCGTTCCATCTCCATGTTCGCGCCTTTGACGATGCGCACGGTGATCTCCGCGCCGCCTGCGGCCACGCGCCGCCTCGCCCATTCGAGCAATTTGAGCTGCCAGCGATGCGAATCCGGGATGTAGGCCTGCAGCACGATGCCCGCGCTGATTTTATCCAATCCACGACGCTCCAGCGTGCGCATGAAGACTTCACACGTCAGGCTGAGGTCGCGATACTCCTCCATGTCGAGGTAGATGAACTTCGGCAC
>CAMCWM010000212.1 GCA_945882215.1 Akkermansia muciniphila
AAGGAGAACTCCACTTTCAGCGGCAGGTCGGACTGGAGCGTGTTCACAGGATCGGCGGACTTTCCCGTCTCGTTACGACCAACCACGCCATCCGGCAGTTTGACGGCTGCCTCGGCTTGTTCGAGCGCCTGAGTCAGTGCTTTGATCGCCGCCTCGTCTTTTGGAGCATTGCCGCTCTCCACGAAGAGCCAAACGGCGGTTTGACCGGTCAGCAGTCGCTTGCGCAATTCCAGCCGCACGGGCGAATCGAGCAGCAGTTGCACATTGGCTGCCGTCACCGGCCCCTGCCAGATCGGTTCAGCCTCTGCTTCGCGCAGTTTGTGCGGATAACGCAGCGCGATGCGCGCCTGACCCTCTTTGGCGGGAGATTCCACCTGAACGTCGAGATTCACCGGCAGTTCGGGCGTCGCGCGAAGCTGCTCCACTAGCTTTTGTTCAGTGGTGGTCAATCCACCCGCTGCGGGCGTAACGGACACGAGATACGAGGCCGGTTCCCAACGCTCCAAGGCGTAGCGGAAGACCGGCACCTGACACGCCAGGCTGAGGAGCGCGGTCGCAAATGAAAGAGAGACAGCAATCCAGAGCGGTGAAAAACGAGCACGGAGCATGGTGATCAAGAAGCCAAGGCAGCAAGCCGGTGCAAGGATTGCGCCGACGGCCAGGCATTCGATTCAATGAAAAGCGGCGTTCAAGCGACGTTCTTTCTGCCTTCATGGCTTCCTTCCGTTCCATCCTTCTTTCCGTTTTGATGCTGCCGTTCGTCGCGCAAGCCGCCGACTGGCCCACTTATCAAGGCGATGCCATACGCAGCGGGTTCACCGCCGAGACGATTCCGAATCAACTGCGTCTGCGCTGGCAGTTCAATGCGGGTCTGCCGCCCCAGCCCGCATGGCCGACTTCGGAGCGCATGGATTTCGATCTCGCCTTCCAGCCGATCATCGTCGGCGATCTCGTTGTCTTCGGCAGCTCGGCGGATGATCAAGTCTATGCGCTGGATGCCAAAACTGGCGCGATCCGCTGGCGCTTTTTTTCCGAGGGGCCGATCCGTTTTGCGCCTGCGGCATGGAAAGACCGCGTCTTCGTCGCCAGTGACGACGGCTTTCTTTACGCGCTCGCTTTGGCCGATGGCAAAGTGCTGTGGAAGCACCGGGCAGGGCCTGGAGCGGAGAAAGTCTTTGGCAACGAGCGCATGATCTCGCACTGGCCCACCCGTGGCGGTCCGGTGGTGCTGGAGGACAAGGTGTACTTCACCGGCGGCATCTGGCCGAGCGATGGCGTCTTCATTCACGCGCTGGATGCAGAGTCTGGCAAAGCAGTCTGGGCCAACAGCGAAACCGGCCGCATACTCATGAAGCAGCCGCACGGCGGCGCCGAGGCGCTCAGCGGTGTAGCACCGCAAGGCTACCTGGTCGCCACGGCGGATGCGCTTATCGTGCCCACGGGCCGCGCAGTGCCTGCGGTGTTTGATCGTGCAGATGGCAAGCTGCGCTACTACCACCTGCAAAAGAACCAGCAGCGCGGCGGCACACGAGCCTTGCTCACGGACAAGTACTTCGTGAATTCCGGTGCTCTCTTCGATGTGTCCACGGGCGAACTGGCCTCGCAGCTCGGCATGGGTTGCGCCGTGGCCGTTCCCGGTGGCCTCGTCCGCGCCGATGGTCGCTCGCTCATGACGTATCGCTGGCGTGATGTGGAAAAGATCGACCGCAAAGGTCAGACGCAAAAAGTTCACTCGCTGGAGCAGGATCGCATCGTGCCGGTCGAGGGGCAGGTGCGCGAGTTCATCATCGCGGGCAGCGAGGCCGTGGTTGGCTGTGACGACTTGATCACCGCGATTGATTACAATGGCCAGCGCAACCAGTGGTGGAAGCACGCCGTGGAAGGCCGCGTGCTCGGCCTCGCCGCCGGCAACGGCCGCATCGTCGCCACCACGGATCGCGGCGTGGTCTATCTCTTCGATGGCAGCCCCGAGCCACTGCCGCCAGCCATCGCGAAGGCACCTGAGATCAAAGTGGAAGCCACGGCTGACAAAGAAGCCAAGGCTATCCTCGCTGCTAGCGGCATCAAAGCGGGCTATGCCGTCGAGTTCGGTGCTGGCAACGGTGATCTCGCCCTGGCGCTGGCACGCCACTCCGACCTGCACATCCTCGCCGTCGAGCCCGATCCCGTCCGTGCGGCCGAAGCCCGGCAACGCATCGCCGCCGCCGGCCTCTACGGATCACGCATCACCGTTCACGTCGCCGCATTGAACGCCACCGACTTCCCCAAGCAGTGCGCGAATCTGGTGATCGCTCCCAAACAAGCCGCGCAACCCGAGGTGCAGAACGAAATGCTCCGTCTGCGCCGTCCCTACTCCGGCGTCCTCTGTCAGCGGCAAAAAGGCAAAATCATGCTGGAGAAAGCCACCGCCCCGGTCGGCAACGGAAGTTGGACACATCAGAACGGCAACGCCGCCAACACGCTCTGCTCCGACGATGAGGTCGTCAAAGGCCAGCTCTCCATGTTCTGGTTCCGCGATGTCGATTTCGAAGTGGCCAACCGCCACGGCCAGGGCCCCGCACCGCTTGTTTCCAAAGGCTACATGGTCGTCAGCGGCGTGAATGGCCTCTGCTGCCTCGACGCCTACAACGGCCGCAAACTGTGGGATTTCGACGTGAAGAACCTGCTTCTCGACTTCGACGGCATCCATCACGATGTCGGCGTTGGCGACACCGGCGGGCCGTTCTGCATCGGCGGCGATTCGGTTTATGTGAAGAGCGGCCCGCGCTGCCTGCGCATCGAGTTGAGCACTGGCAAACTGAAAGGCGAGTTCACCACACCCGTCGCCAAAGACGCCACCAACCGCAACTGGGGCTATCTCGCCTGGGAAAACGGCATCCTTTTCGGCTCCGTCGAGAACCAGGCGCACAACGTCAGCCCGCGCTATCAGCTCACCAGTCTGCGCACCGAATCCGTGTTGCTCTTCGCTATGGATCCAAACTCAGGCGCGGTGAAATGGCAGTACAAGCCCCAGGGATCGATCCGCCACAACTCCGTCGCCATCGCGGGCGAGAAGGTCTATTTGATCGACCGCCCGATCATCGAGGCCGACCGCGTCACCAACTTCAAACGCGATGGCAAAGCCGCGCCCAAGCTCCCGCACAGCGCCGTGCCTAACGGCACGCTGCTCGCGCTCGACGTCCGCACCGGCAAAACCCTGTGGAAGAACGACAGCGACATCTGGGGCACGCAGATCGCCGTCAGTGCCAAGCACAACGTCCTGCTCATGAACTACAAGGCCGTGCGCCACAAATTCTTCGAGATCCCCTCCGAAGCCGGCGGCCGTCTCGGCGGCTTCGACATCAGCACCGGTGCCAAGCTCTGGGAGCAGCAAGTGAAGATCGAAACCCGTCCGCTCATCAACGACGACAAAATCTACGCGCAGGGCGGCTCTTGGGACCTCAAGACCGGTTCACCCCTCACTTGGGACTTTCAGCGCTCCTACGGCTGCGGTCAGATCTCCTCCAGCCGCAACCTGCTGCTCTTCCGCTCCGCCACGCTCGGCTACCTCGATCTCTCCCGCACTGCTGGCACCGAGAACTACGGCGGCATCCGCCCCAGTTGCTGGATCAACGCCATCCCCGCCTCCGGCCTCGTCCTGGTGCCCGACGGCTCCTCCAAATGCCAGTGCAGCTACCAGATGAAATCATGGTTCGCGCTCCAGGGGCAGTGATGTTCCAATCAGAGCTCTGACTGCTCATCCTTGCCGCGGCCATGGACGATCCTGCCGTGGGGCATGGGATGCGCAAGAGATGCCAAGATTGGTCGTACCCGCAGTCTGCCCGTGCTGGCTCCACCTGCGCGGCTTTTTGATCTCTGGCCAACCCTCCTTGCCTCTGACCGCATGAAAATGACCCGTCTCCTCATTCCTACCCTGTTCCTCGCCGCCGCTGTGCATGCCGCACCGCCGAAGAAAGATGAGGGCATCGACCCGAACAAGCCGGTGTCGTTTTACAAACACATCCGCCCGATCTTCCAGGCGCAGTGCAATGGCTGCCATCAGCCGGCGAAGAAGAAGGGCGATTACATCATGACGGAGTTCGTGGCGCTGCTCAAAGGCGGCGAGGAAGGAGGCGCGATTGTTCCAGGCAAGGCGGCGGAGTCGAACCTGCTCAAGCTGATCAAACCGGACGAAAAGGGCAAAGCGGAGATGCCGCAGAAGGCGGACGCGCTGCATGCGTCGCAGATCGCGCTGATCGAGCGCTGGATCAATGAAGGCGCGAAGGATGACACGCCGGCCTCGGCGAAGGCGCAGTATGACATGGCGCATCCGCCGGTTTACGTCACGGCTCCGGCGGTCACGTCGCTGGAATACTCGCCGGATGGCATGCAGATCGCCGTGGCGGGTTATCATGAGGTTTTGATCCACAAGGCCGATGGTAGCGGCATCGTGGCGCGGCTCGTGGGACTCGCAGAGCGCATTCAAAAGCTCGCATGGTCGCCGGATGGCAAAAAGATCGCGGTCACAGGCGGCAGTCCGGCACGCATGGGCGAGATCCAAATCTGGGACGTGGCGGCGAAGAAGCTCGAACTCTCGAAATCGCTCACCTTTGACACGATCTACGGCGCGAGCTGGTCGCCGGATGGCAAGCAACTCGCATTCGGTTGCGGTGACAATGCGGTGCGTGCCATTGACGTGGTCACGGGCAAGGAAACGCTGTTCATGGGCGGTCACAGCGACTGGGTGCTCGACACCGTGTGGGGCGTGGACGGCAAGCACGTCGTCTCCTGCGGTCGCGACATGAGCGTGAAACTCACGGAGGTCGCCACCATGCGTTTTGTTGATAACGTCACGTCCATCACGCCCGGCGCGCTCAAGGGTGGCGTGCAGGCGCTCGCGCGGCATCCGCTGCGTGATGAAGTGCTCATCGGCAGCACGGACGGCATTCCGCAGATTTACCGCATGCACCGTATCACCGTCCGCAAGATCGGTGACAACGCGAACCTCATTCGCAAATTCCCCGCCATGCAGGGCCGCATCTTCGGCGTCGATTTCGCGCCGGATGGCAAGCGCATCGCCGCAGGCGCCTCGTATGAGGGAACCGGCGCGGTGAACATCTACAGCAGCGATTACGACAGCACCATGCCCGACGCGGTGAAGAAGATCGTCGAAACCGTGAGCGGCAAAGGCAAGGAACTCGACGACTACATCACGAAGGACGTGAAACAGCTCAGCACCACCGCCATCCCGTGCGGCATCTTCAGCGTGACCTTCTCGCCCGATGGCAAAACCGTCGCCGCAGCCGGTCAGGACGGCCAGATCCGCCTCATCGACGCCGCCACGGGCAAGATCGCGAAGGAATTCGTCTCCGTGCCGCTGGTGAAGGAAAAAATCCTCGCCGCCAGCGACGTGATCGCGGATGACACCGTGCGCGTCGATGTCAAAAAAGACGACAAGGTCGAAACGCTGCCTCCTGGTCCCACCGTGGCCTCCATTGAGGTCGAACCGGCCGCGATCAAGATCGGCAAGCCCAGCGAGTATGCACAGATACTCATCACCGCGAAGATGAGCGACGGCACGCGCGCGGACATCACCCGCATGGCCAAAATCACCGCCGCAGCCGCCAGCATCGTGAAGATCGACGAGCGCGGCATGGTGCGCCCTGATAAAGACGGTGCGACCGCCGTGAACATCAGCTTCATGGGCCGCACCGCCAGCGTGCCCACGAATGTCAGCGGCCTCAATGCCGCTCTCAAACCCGATTACGTCCGCGACATCATGCCCATCACGTCGAAGCTCGGCTGCAATGCCGGCACCTGCCACGGCGCGAAGGACGGCAAGGCCGGCTTCAAGCTCTCGCTGCGCGGCTACGATCCGATTTACGATGTGCTCGCCTACGCCGATGAACTCGCCAGCCGCCGCGCGAACGTCGCCTCGCCGGAGCATTCGCTCATGCTGCTGAAAGCCAGCGGTGCCGTGCCGCATGAAGGCGGCCAGCTCACAGTGCCGGGCGAGCTTTATTATGAATCACTCAAAGCCTGGATCAGCCAGGGCGCGAAAGTCGATCTGAAGACGCCGCGTGTCGCCAGCATCGAGCTTTCGCCGAAAAATCCGGTCATCGAGCGCATCGGCGGCCGTCAGCAGCTTCGCGTGATCGCCCGTTATGCCGATGGTTATGTCAGAGACGTCACCGCCGAGGCCTTCCTCGACAGCGGCAACGGCGACGTGATCGAAGCCGACAAAAAAGGCCTCATGACCAGCCTGCGTCGTGGCGAAGCACCGATTCTCGCCCGCTTTGAAGGCGCTTACGCCGCCACCACGATCACCGTCATGGGCGACCGCACTGGCTTCGCTTGGAAAGAGCCGGAGAAATGGAACAAGATCGACGAACTCGTCGCGCAAAAATGGCAGCGCATGAAGATCGAACCCAGTGGCGTGTGCAGCGACGAGGACTTCCTCCGCCGCATCCACCTCGATCTCACCGGCCTGCCGCCGAAGTCCGAGGAAGTGATCGCCTTCATTGCCGACAAACGTGATCTGCGCACGAAGCGCAGCGATGTCGTCGATAAACTCATCGGCAATCCTGACTTCGTCGAGCATTGGGCCAACAAATGGGCCGACATGCTCCAGGTGAACTCCAAATTCCTCGGCACCGAGGGCGCATCCGGTTTGCGCGCGTGGATCAAGCAGCAGGTCTCCGACAACACGCCGTATGACCGCTTTGCGTATCGCATCGTCACCGCCACCGGCTCGAACAAGGACAATCCGCCCGCCGCTTATTACAAGACGGTGCGCACGCCGGAGGAACTCGTCGAAAACACCACGCATCTGTTCCTGGCGACGCGTTTCAACTGCAACAAGTGCCACGACCATCCCTTCGAGAAGTGGACGATGGACCAGTACTATGAAACCGCGTCCTACTTCGCCCAAATCGACCTCAAGGGCGATCCGCAGGCCAAAGGCGCGACCATCGGCGGCACCGCCGTCGAAGGCGCGAAGCCGCTGTATGAAATCGTCGGTGACAAAAAAGACGGCGATGTGCTTCACCTGCGCACGAACAAGCCCGTCGCGCCTAAAGTGCCGTTTGATGCCGAACTCGTCAGCAAAACCGCCAGCACGCGTCGCGACCAGTTTGCCACCTGGATGACCAGCTCGGAAAACGACTACTTCGCCATGAGCTACGCGAATCGCATCTGGGGTTACCTCACCGGCACCGGCGTCATCGAGCCTCTCGATGACATCCGCGCCGGCAATCCGCCGAGCAATCCCGAGCTGCTGCAATACCTGACGAACGAGTTCATCCAGAGCGGCTTCAACGTGCGCCACCTGATGAAGATCATCGCCAACAGCCGCACCTACAATCTCGCTTTGAGCACCAACAAGTGGAACGAGGACGACAAAACGAACTACAGCCACGCCAAAGCCCGCCGCCTGCCTGCCGAGGTGCTTTTTGACTCCGTCTTCGCCGTCACCGGCAGCATGCCAAACATCCCCGGCGTGCCCAAAGGCACCCGCGCCGCCGCTTTGGCCGATGCGCAGATCAAATTGCAAGACGGCTTCCTCACCAACTTCGGCCGCCCGGCCCGCGAAAGCGTCTGCGAGTGCGAACGCAGCAACGACGTCAATCTCGGCCCCGTGATGGCCTTGATGAGCGGTCCCACCGTCGGCGATGCCATCAGCGATCCCACCAACGCCATCGCCAAGCTCACTGCCGAGATCCAAGACGACCGCCAGCTCGTCGATGCCATCTTCGTCCGCGTCATCAACCGCCACGCCACGCCCAAGGAAATCGATGCCGCTCTCGAAAGCATGGCCGGACTCGATGAGGAGAACAAAGCCCTCGCCGCCGTCGCGCAGGCCAAAGAAGCCGAGCAGAAGCCCCTCATCGCCAAAGCCGAGCAGGAGCGCCTGCTCGCCATCGACACCGCGAAGAAGGAACTCGAAGCCTACAAAGTTAAAATGGCCCCCGAAGTGAAGAAACAGGAGGAAGCCCGCCTCGCCGCCATCAAGAAGGCCGAAGGCACCGTGAAGGCCGCTTTTGACACCGCACCCGCCAAGCAGCCGAATTGGGAAAACTACCTCGATCTGACCACCGAATGGCATTTGCTCGAAGTGAAGCCCGGTCGGGTCGGAGGTGTCGAAAAACTCGAAGTGCTGCCCGATGGCAGTCTTTTCGCCACCGCGCTGCCTGAAGGCAAGCAAACCAACGGCAACTACCAGCTCACCGGCAAATCGAGCCTCGCGGGCATCACCGCCATCAAGCTCGAAATGCTTCCCGATGACCGCCTGCCCAACAACGGCCCCGGCCTCGCTCCCGATGGCAATTTCGTCCTCGGCGAGTTCATCGTCACCACCGATGCCGCTGATGCGAAGCGCAAACGCGGCACCGGCGTGGCTCAAACTCTCAAGAGTCCGAAAGCCGACTTCGAGCAGGACAACTTCCCCGTCACCGAGGCGCTCAAAAAAGGCAATCGCGACCGCGGCTGGGCGGTCAGCCCCGAAGGCGGCTTCCGCCACGAGGCCACATTCCAGTTTGAGAAGCCGGTCACGAATGAAGGCGGCACCAGCTTCACCATCCAGATGACCTCCGCCTTCCAGAACGGCAAATACAACCCCGGACGCTTCCGCCTCTGGGTCACGAACAGCCCCACCGTCCGCTTCGGCGTCCCCGCCGATGTCGCCGCCGCCCTCAAAGCCGCCAAACGCACCCCCGCGCAAACTGCCACCCTCACCGCGCATTTCCTCAACCAGTTCCGCGACTACCAAGCCCAGAAAAAGCTCCTCGCCACCGCCAAAAAGCCCCTCACCGTCGATCCCCAGCTCATCGCGTTGGAAACGAAGCATGTGAACGCACAAAACCCCATCGTCCTCGACCCCAAACTCATCCAACTCCGCCGCGACAGCGACCTGAGCGCCAAACAGCTCACCAACAAACGCCTCACCGCCGCGCAGGACCTGGCCTGGGCCTTGATCAACTCACCGGCGTTCTTGTTTAATCATTGATTGGTTTGCAGTGTCATGCTGGTTGCGTTGAATCAACCAGCATGCCTGCCCGTTCTTCCCAGCCCACCGACACCGTCGTCCTCATCCACGGACTCGGGCGCACGCGGCGTAGTATGTGGCTGGTGGGCATGTGGTTGAAGTTCTGCGGCTATCGGGTGACGAGCATTGGCTATCCCTCGCACCGCGTTTCGATTGCGGAGGCGGTGGAAAAACACATTACGCCCAAGCTGGCGGCGCTGGAGATCGAATCGGGTTCACGCGTGCATTTCGTCACACATTCGCTCGGCGGCATCGTGTTCCGGGCCTGGGCGGCGCAGCGTGATGCGATGTTTCCGCTGGGACGTGCCGTGCTGCTGGCTCCGCCGAACCGCGGCAGCGAGATCATTGATGAACTGCGTCAGTGGCGCTGGGTGCGCTGGCTGCTGGGTCCGGTTTCAGCGGAACTCGGCACGAACGCGGACAGCACGCCGAACAGCCTCGGCACGCTGCCGCCGGAAACCGGTGTCATCATGGGCAGCAAGGACACGCTGCCGTTCTTCCGGCATCTTCTCGGCGATGAATCCGATGGTGTTGTCACCCTTTCCAGCTCACGCGGGGATGGAGAGGCTGATTTCGCGCTCCTCCCAGCCAATCACGCCACCATCATCCTGCAAC
>CAMCWM010000213.1 GCA_945882215.1 Akkermansia muciniphila
CATGCGCTTCTGGTCCCACCGTTACGGCGGCTTCAACATCGCCGCGAACAACGAGATCAACGGCGTGACCATGGGGGGCTTGGGTCGCGGCACGGTGCTGGAGTTCCAGGAAGTGGCGCAGAACGCGGACGACGGCTTCGAGTGGTTCGGTGGTTACAACAACTGCCGTTACCTGGCCTCCGTCCTCAACGGCGACGACTGCTTCGACGGCGACTTCGGCTTCTCCGGCAACCTGCAGCACCTCTTTGCCATCAATGACAATGAAACCTATCTCCGCAGCGGCTGGGGCAATGACAACGACCTGGGCGATCCGACCGACGCCACCAGCGTGGGCCGCAATGCCGCCGCCGTCAGCGACAAGATGATTGAGTGGGACGGTGCCGAGCCTGACAACAGCCGCGTGACCCCCCAGACCAACGCCTGGGCCTACAACTTCACTTTCATCGGCAACAAGGGCGCGACTAACGGCACCCCTGCTTCCAATGACAGTGCCATGCACCTTCTGAAAGGCGCGGACGGCCGCTGGTCACGTGGACTTTCCGAGGACACCCCCACCAATGTGGTCTTCATCGCCAACTCCATCTCCAGCAACACTCCGATTCCGACAAACGCGGACGTGTTCGACACGCTCTACTTCAACCACACAGCGGTCAGCACGGGCGCTGGCGCCAACAACGACCTCACAACCCTCGCCGCAGCCAGCATCAGTCAGCTTCGCAAGAAAGGTCATGCCACCAAGTACGGCCTCGACCCGCGCCTCGTGAATGACACTGACGTCGCCAGCATCGCCCGCGATGACTTTGGCTCTGATCCTACCCGCTCCGGCGTGACGGATTTCTTCTCCCCCGTGCGTCATCGCGGTGCCATGCGTGACAACAACTGGCTCTTCGGCTGGTCCTGGTCCCATGCGGTGGAGTTGATCGACGTGCCAGCAGGCAACGTGGACCGTCCTCGTGTGGCACTCTCCGTCGCCACCAGCACTGTCTCCGTCAGCTTCGCCGCTGACACGAATGAAACCGTGGGTGCCGACAAGGTTCAGTATGTGGTGGAGCGCTCCACCAACGGCAAAGTCTGGGTTCCTGTCGCCTTGGTGCAGGATGGTGGTGCCAATGACACCAACGGCACCGCCGGCCAGATCACTCTGGCGGACAGCGGCTCCTCCTACACAGGCACACCGGTTCACTACCGCGTGATCCCTCAGTAAGACAGGTTGGAAAAAGATTCACACAAAACCCATGGCGGGGCGGCTTGACGGCCGCCCCGCTTTTTTATTAGACCGCGAGACATCAGATTTGGGAATCTGAGTTCTGCCGCAGATTCAGGAAAACCGCAGATTGTTTTGATGTTTCGGGGCACCATCTGTGGCTTGCTGAATCTGTGGCAAATCATAAAACTTGATGGCGCAAGGCATATGCGCCAGAAGCACGTCTCCTGGAGAAAGATGACGGAAATCAAGAGCTCGGATGTGTTCACCGCCTCGAAGGTGACGGAAATGTTGCCGAACATGTGGATTGCGGCAGCAATTGAGGGTCACAACACCATCACCTGTGACTGAATTGTCACTCAAAACGCGTTTCGGAAGCGATGGGGAGAAGCAACAGGCAACGTCATGCTTTTCCGCTCCCCCAAGGTCAATCAACACCGCCTTCATCACCGTGTCTTGCTTGCCGGATGCCTGGCACTGAGCGTCCTGAGCACCTCCGCGCAGGACAACACGGAAGTGCTCGTCAAACAACTGGTGGAGGACTCCCAAAAGCACAAGGTCAAGCGCGTTTTGAAAGACGACGACGCCCTGCATCAGGCGGAGCTGGCCTGCGTGCTGCTGGCCTCGGATGTCTCCAGCTACACGGATCATCTGGCAGAGGTGCAAGCCGCCTGCTTGAAAGCCGGGCGCATGCAGGATGCCCAACTGCTCGCGGCAACGATGAGCAAGCTGGGCAATGAGCTGGGCAGCAGCCAGATCATGCTGGCACAGGCGCGAACAGGTCAGTTTGAGGAAGCGCGGCGGCATATGGAGAGCTTGCGGAAAAACCTCCCGCGCCTGACCTCCTACCGCCGTCAGAGCGCCGAGCGTGACATGGTGCTCGCCACCGGGCTGATGGCGGAACAAGAACCGGATGTTTCCTTGCTGGAATCACTGCTCCCCGAGCACAGCCTGGAGGTGGAGGCGGAATGGATTCAGGCAGGCAAAAGAAAAGCGCCGCAGACAGAAGCGGCGGTGCTTGAGCGCATCAAAAAAACACCGGTTTCTCCTCTGGCTGGCGGCCTGTATGCCATCGCCTGCGCCGATCACCTGCTGGGCGACAAAAACACGCATGCGGAAGGTGCGAAAGTCGTGGATCTCGCCGGCAAAATTTGCGTGGAAACACCTCACGTCACCGCGCACCGGCTTCTTATTGACCTGGCTCGTTGCGCCCGTGGTCATGACCTTGTTGAGGCCGGCAACAAAGCATTGAGCCTGTTCTTGAAAGCCTGCGCGGGCTATGCCGCGAAATCAGAATGGAAGCCAGGCTACCTGGCCGAGGCCGCCGTGCTGCTGCATGAATGGAATGAGGAAGCGCTGGCTCTCAAGGCCATCGCGGATGCCCGTGAAGCGCTCAAGCAGGTCTTCGTGGCGGACGTGGCGCGTGAGCTGCTGGCCACCGCGCGCGCGGCCAACACGCTCGGCCAGAAACCGGAGCGGGATCAGGCGGCGCTGGATGCGCTACGCAGCGCCACGGTTCATCCTCATCCACGAGTGCGCGGAGATGCCGCAGTGGCCGTCTGCCTGCTCTACGCCTCGTTGAACGAGTCCATTCCCCAGCCAGTGCGCGAAGCGCTGCGGAAAATCCATGAAGGCGCGCCCGCCACTCCATGAGATGCTGCGATCCCGCACCTTCGCGGTGCTCCCAGTTTCGATGCTTCAGCTTCTGGCTCTGCCTGTTGCTTTGTCTGGCGCTCCCTGCGGAAAAACTCGCCGCCCAGCAGGCCAACGGCGCGGTGAGAGGCACCGTGCAGGACGCCGACTTCTTCGCGCCGCTCGCAGGTGTTAACATCGTCCTGGAAGGAGCCTCATCCGGCGCCACCAGCGATTCAGACGGCAATTTCTTCATCAACAATGTTCCTCCCGGCAGCTACACCCTCATGGCAGTGCGTGACGGCTATGTGCGTGAGCGCCTTTCGGATGTGGTCATCTCCGCAGGCGGGGTGAAGGAGGTCAGCATTGAGATGACGGGCGAAGTCGTCGAACTCGACGAGTTCGTCGTCAGTGATGAGGCCATCGCCGCAGAAACCTCCGCGGTTGAAGCCATCACTTTGCGCACCGAATTAAAAAGCTTCACCGACGTTCTCGGCCAGCAGTTCATCTCGCAGACGGGAGCCTCGGATGCGGCCAAGCTGCTGGCCAAAACTACCGGCGTGAACGTCGCCGATGGCAAGTTTGTCGTCGTACGCGGCCTCAATGACCGCTACAACGTCGTCACCCTCAACGGCGTGCGCGTGCCGAGCAGCGATCCTGACCGCCGTGCCGTGGCGCTGGATCTCTTTCCCACCGCTGTGATCCGCGACGTGCGCACCAGCAAGACCTTCCAGCCCGATCTCAACGGCGAGTCCACTGGCGGCACCATCGACATCTACACCAAGGCCGTGCCGGACGAAGAGTTCGTCAAATTCAAGATCGGCACCGGTTACAACAGCCAGGCCACCGGAAACAACAAGTACCTCACCTACAACGGTGGCGGTACCGGCATGTTCGGCACGGCTGAAGGGCGCGCACTGCCGGACTTCATCCGCAACGACAATCTGCCCGATCTCACCAACACTTCGCAAAGTGGCCTGCCCAACGGCAACACCCGGATTGACAACCCGATCCGCATGGCACGCCAGCGCGCGAATGATGCCCTCAGCCCTGTGATGGGCACGAGTGAGGAGCCAGCGCCCATGGACATGAGCCTGGAGGCCAGCATGGGCCACCGCACCGAGTTTCTCGGTGCGCCCGCAGGAGTCACCGTGGCCTTCGATTACTCCAAGAAATACAACTACAACGTGGACCGGCTCGGGCGCTACATTTTCAATGTGGGAGACGGCTCCGTGCAGGACATCCGGCGTGTGTCCGACGTGCGCACCGGCCAGGAGACCATGCGCGCCGGTCTGCTCGTGGCCGCCGGCATCCAGCCCGACCCCCGCAACGAGGTCGTCGCCACCTACTTCTTCAACCGCATCGCCGAAGACCGCGCCACGCTCCAGTATGGACAGCTCGGCCAGGCATTCGCTGACACGGACCGCGACTACCGTGAGACGCTGGCCTACACCCAGCGTGATCTGAAGGTCATGCAGCTCGCCGGCCGGCATGAGATGGAATTTGACGGGCGCGATCTGGAGGTGAAGTGGGCGTTGTCCTACAACCAGTCCTCCCAGCTTGAACCCGACCACCGATTTGTGCGCGGCTTGTACAACGACGCCCCGCCCAATGCCAACGGCGTCGTCGGCGTGTACCAGCCGCTGCCGGGAAACCCCACCGTGCCAGAGTTCCAGCGTCTCTGGCGGGAGCTGTATGACCAGAGCTATTCCTTCCGCATGGATGTCATCACCGACCTCTTCGAGCAGGAGGACATCGAGGCCAAGATCAAGTTTGGCACCGCTTTTGACTACACCAGCCGCAACTACCGCTCGGACTCCTTCGCCTACAACCGGGGCGGTCAAAACAACCAGTTTCCCTCGGGGGCCAAGCCCGGCTTTCCTGATGCCACCTGGGCGGATGTCTTCCTCTATGGCAATCTGCCGGTGGGCCAGGATCTCGACGGCATTCCCAACAACGGAGCGAACAACAACGCCGCGCAGCGCCTGTGGGTTTACCGCCCCAATGCTTTCGAGTCCTACGATGCCTCGCAGATGCTCGCCAGTTCGTACGCCATCCTCGACTTCGACCTGCTGCCGGGCTTGAACGTCAACTTTGGCCTGCGGCTCGAATCCACCGACATCAAAGTGCAGTCCACCCCCATCTGGCAGTACCCGGAGGAGCAACTGCGCTTCGCCCTCCTCAGCGCAGCAGACCGCGAAGGGCCGGATGACACCCTGCGCCAGCTCGTCAACGCCGCCTTCAACGGTGACGTGAGCGCCCAGCAGGATCCACGCATCGTCGCGCGCAGCCGGGCGCAAATCCAGGAGCAGCATCTTCTGCCCGCCCTGGGAGCCACCTGGGACATCGGCGACCACTCCCGCCTGCGTGGAGCCATCTCCCGCACCATCGCCCGTCCCTCGTTCAAGGAAATCTCCCCCGTCGTGTTTCAGAATGTCGAGTCTGGCGACTTCTTTGCCGGCAACTCGGACTTGGAGCTTTCCACCATCATGAACTATGACGCGCGCTGGGAATGGTTCCCCTCTCCTGGCAGCCTCGTTGGTGTCAGTTTTTTCAGCAAAAGCATCCGCAGTCCCATTGAGCTGGCGCAGACCGGCGATCCCACCGGCGGTCCGGTGCTCACCCGGTTCATCAATTCCCCTGACGCGGTCGTGTATGGTCTCGAGCTCGAATTTCAGCGTGATCTCAGCTTCATTGAGGACGATCTGCGCTGGTTCTCCCTGGGTGCCAACTACTCCTACATCAAATCCGTCGCGCGCCGTCAGCCCTTCATCGACAACCTGGGCAACAATGTGCCCAGCCTCTTTGGTGAGACGCGCCGCCTGCAGGGACAGCCGGACTACATCGTCAACTTTAACGTCACTTACGACAACCCGGACAACCCGGAGAACCCGCTCGGCTTCGGTGTCTTCCTCAACATTGTCGGGCCGCAGCTCTTCGCCGTCGGCGGGTTGCGCGAAGATCCTGACATCTTCCAGGAGCCCGTGACCACGCTCGATCTCAGCCTCTCCTACCGCTTCAGCAAACGCACCAAGCTCACCTTCCGTGCCCAGAATTTGCTCAACGCCACCACGCGGCGTTACTTCAACAATGGCGAACGCCCCATTCACTCTGAGCGCAAATCCGGCATCGGCTACTCGGTCAGCATGAACTTCGACTGGTAAAGGATGCGCATGCCCAATGTAACACTTTCGTCACCTATCAAGGCATGAAAATCCCCCTTTTCTGAGTGCTATGTCACACAACACCCGCAAGGCCCACCCAACGCTTCCCGTGAGACTTCGTTCTTCCCTCCTTCTTACCTTCTATCTGCTGGCTGCCGCAGCATCGCCTGCCCAGCAGGCTCCTGGAGTCATTCCCGGCAACGGCAAACCTTCCGAGGATGCTGGAGCGGTCATGGACCAGACGCGTTCGCTGCTGCAAAAATGGGCGGAAACCCAGCGTCTCGTCTCCTCCGAGCGCAGTGAATGGGAACAGGGCAAGGCCATGCTCCAGGGCCGCATCCAGCTTCTGAAACTTTCCATCGAGGAGACGGAAAAGAAGACCAAGGAGGCTCAGGAAAAACTGGCCGATGCCAAAAAACGCGCCGCCGAGGCCGAGGCTGAAAAAGCGCAAGTCAAGGAGGCCAGCGATGCCCTGCTCAAGGCCGCCCCCGAGCTGGAAAAAGGCGTGAGGGAAATCTGCGCCCGTGTTCCCGGGGTGGTGCAGGAAAAGGTCAAGGTGTTGCTTGAACGCATCCCGAAGGATGGGGCGGAAGTGAAAAACATCACCGCCGCCGAGCGCTTCCAAAACGTGCTGGGCATCCTCAACGAGCTCAACAAGGCCAACAACGAAATCGCCTCCCTGCCGGAAATCCACGAGGTTGCCGCCGGTAAGAAGGCTGAGGTGAAGGCCATCTATCTTGGCCTCGCGCAGGGTTACTTTGTCAATGCCGCCGGTGACATCGGCGGCACGGGCACACCCGGCGCAACCGGGTGGAACTGGCGCACAGATTCCAGCATCGCCAAAAAAATGATCGAGGTGCTCGACGTGATGAAAAAAACCGTCGCGCCCAAGCTCGTCGAACTTCCAGCCACCATCGAATAAACCGCCGCCACGGACTGCCATGAAAACACTTTTGCTCACACTCATTCTCGCCACCGGCACCGCTGGTGCGGCGGATCTGTTCAACGCAGCCGCCTCCTCTGCTCAGAAAGACTACGACCGCAGTCAGGCCGACCTGTCGCGTGTTCGTGGCGAGATCGACAAGGAAAAAGAGCCGCTGAACCGCGAGCTCGGCGCCCTGGAGGAGAAGCTGCGCAAGCTGCAGGATGAATATGCCCCGCTTACCCGCGAGGTGGACCAGGCTGAGTTGAACCTCTCCAACTTGAAAACACAGGTGAAGCTCTCCCAGGACGAGAACACTTACCTGACGAACATCATGGACGAGTTCACCAAGGGCTATGAGTCCAAGATCCATGTCAGTGAGATGCAGCGTGTCGGTGACGTGCTGGGCAAGGCCAAACTGGCCTCCGAGAATGACAAGAGCAGCCTCAAGGACCGCTTTCTGGCCCAAGTCGGCCTGATCAAGGCCGCCATCGAACGTCTTGCCGATGTCATCGGCGGTTCCCGCTTCGACGGGCAGGCGGTGGACGGTCAGGGCTTTGTGCTGGATGGCAAATTTGCCCTGCTCGGCCCGATGGCGTTCTTTGCTGACAAGACAGGCAAGGTCGCGGGCATCGCAATGCCACAGGTTGGCTCGCAGATGCCCATCGTACGCAGCATCACGCCGGAGATCAATCTGGCCATCAGCAACCTCGTGGCCACGGGGTCGGGCTCCATGCCGCTGGATGCCACGCTGGGCGGTGCCATCAAAGAATTCGTCGTCAAGCACAGCCTGCTGGACACCTACAAGCACGGCGGTCCGATCATGCACCCACTGCTGCTGGTGAGCATCCTGGTCTTTGGCACCGCCATTGAGCGCATCTTCTTCATCCTGGGTGAAAAGAAACGCCGCCGCCAGAAGGATGTCGTGGACATTCTCGAAGCGGTCGAGGCGGGCAATTTCGACAAGGCCATCTCCGTGGGCAGGACCACGAAGGACTATGTCGCACGCGCCCTCACGCATGCTCTCTCCCATGTGGAGACCAACATCACAGACGCGCTCGGTCTTGCCGCCGCCCTTGAGATCAAGCGTTTCAAGCGCGGCTTCTTCATCCTCGACACCGGCATGACGATCGCGCCTCTGCTCGGCCTGCTCGGCACGGTGACCGGGATGATGGCGTCCTTCGCCGCCATCGGCGGCGACATGGGCGCTCCGACGGCGATCACCGGCGGCATCGCCGAGGCGCTCATCGCCACCGCCTTTGGTCTCGTGATCGCCATGACCGGCCTCGTGCCTTTCAACTACCTCAACAACATGGTGGAGGATGCCGAGCACGAGCTGGAGGTCGCCGCGTCCAGGCTGGAGTTGATCATTGAGAAAAACAAACATGAGGAGGCGCTGCGCCAGCGCCATCGCCAGGCGCTTGCCGACGAAGAGCTGAACAAGATCGCCCGGACTCCTGAGGAACAGGTGCGCGGCGGCTTGAAACCAATCTCCATCCCCCAGCCCGCATGAAGATTCGCAAACGCGCCAGAAAGCATGCCAAGATCGAGGTGGTGCCGCTGATTGACGTCGTCTTCTTCCTGCTGGCCACCTTTGTCATGGTGTCGCTTTCCATGACGAAGAACGAAGGCATCACGGTGAACAATCCTGCCGCCTCCACCGCCAGCCCGAAGGAGCAGAAGAACGAGACTCTCAGCGTGAGCGTGGCCCAGACCGGGGAGATCTACCTCGGCAAGGAGAAGATCAATCCCGCCCAGCTACCGCTGCGCCTGCAAAACTTTAAGTCCGCCAACAAGGAAGGCCAGATCGTCGTCAACGGTGACGGGGACGTGCCCTACAAGTTCATCGTCACCGTGCTCGATGAGGCACGCAAAGTCGGTTTCACCAAGATCGCCCACTCTGTGGAGCGGAAATAACCGCCCAGACCATGAAAAAAGGCCTTCTCGGACTCTTCGCTGCCCTGGCCCTGCATGGCGTCGTGTTCCTGTTCGGCGGCATGCTCATCCCCAAAGGGGAGAAGGTGGAAAAAAAGAAGGAAGTGCTCGTGGATGTCGATGTGAGCAAAAAAGAGGAGAAAAAAGAGGAGGAACCAAAAGAGAAACTCGAAGATCCGGTCGCGGACATCAAACAGGAGATGCCTGATTTTCGCGAACTCAACCAGCCCGCTGCGGCGGCTCCCGCGCTGGCCGCCGTCAGTCTGAGTGATCTGGGTTCGGCCCTTTCCGGTGTCGGCGGCGAAGGCGGTTTCGGACCGTCTGTGGGTTTTGGCGGCGGCATGATCGGCGGCGCGGGCAGCGGTGGTGGCATCGGTGACAATGATATGCTCTCCGGCGGTCAGCTTGACTCCAAACCCCAGCCCACCAACCGCGTCTCACCGCGTCTGCCGCCAGAAGTGCGCAAGCGTCTCAAGGGCAAGGTCGATGTGCTCATCGTCGTCGGCAAAGACGGCAGCGTCAGCAAGGCCGAGGTGCTGGATTCTCCCGATCCCGCCGCCAATCAACACTGTCTGGAAGCCGCCAGACAATGGCGCTTCCAACCCGGTTCCCGTGATGGCAAACCGGTCTCCTTCAAACTGAAACTCCCCTTCCGCTTCGATTGAAGCCTCCCAGATGACTCATTCGAGACTTTTCCTCCCGGCGGCCCTCT
>CAMCWM010000214.1 GCA_945882215.1 Akkermansia muciniphila
ATGCCCTTGGAGGCATCCACATGGCAGACTTCCGCACCAGCCAGCGATGCGGCCAACGTGCTGCCGCCAGAGTAGGCAAACAGATTGAGCACGCGTGTAGGACGACCATGGCGCTTCGCATACTCCGCGCACGTTTCACGGATGCGCCGCCACTGGTCGCGCTGTTCGGGAAAGATGCCCAGATGGCCGAAGTCGGTGGAGCTGAGCTGAAATTTCGTGCCATCGACGTCGATGGTCCATGTTTCGGGCAGTTTGTCGCGCCCGCGCCATTGGTTGCCGCCCTCGCGGAAGAAAGTGGCGGTCACTTTTTGCCAGTCGGCCTTGGGAAGCGTCTGCTGCCAGACGGCCTGGGCACAGGGCCGTGAGAGCACGACGCTGCCAAAGCGTTCCAGCTTCTGAAAAGCGCCGCTGTCGAGGAGTTCATAGCCGTTGGGGTCAGACATGTCGATGGACTCCGCTCATGGCCTCAAATCGCCCTTGAATCAACGAACGTCTTTAATCTTGTCAGCGCAAAGGGCAGTCGTTAGCGTTCATGTTTTATTCCACCCACCCCGACCAACCATGCTCCTCAAAAAGAAAGCCTATGCCCGCGCCGGACTGGTCGGAAATCCCTCGGACGGCTACTTCGGCAAGACCGTTTCCTTCATCATTCGTGATTTCTGGGCCGAGGTGACGCTGTTTGAATCGCCCGAGCTGCGCATCTCACCGAGCGAGCGGGATGACTCGGTGTTCGACAGCATTGAGGAACTGACACGCAATGTGCGGCAATTCGGCTACTACGGCGGCATTCGACTGCTCAAGGCAGGCGTGAAGCGCTTCTTCGAGTACTGCCAGAAGAACTGCATCCCGATGCACGACCGCAATTTCACGCTGCGCTACCGCACGAACATCCCGCCACAGGTTGGCATGGCAGGTTCCAGCGCGATCATCACGGCCTGCTGGCGGGCCTTGATGGACTTCTATGGCGTCGAAATCCCCAAGGAGATCATCCCCACCCTGGTTCTGGCCGTGGAAAATGAGGAACTCGGCATCCCGGCCGGTTTGCAAGACCGCGTGATTCAAAACTACGAGGGCATGGTGTTCATGAACTTCGACCGGGAGCACATCGCCCGGAACGGCCATGGCATCTATGAGGAACTCGACCCTTCCACCCTGCCGCCAGTCTATGTGGCCTACACCACGCGTCTCAGCGAAGGCACCGAGGTTCTGCACAATGACCTGCGCGGCCGCTGGAACCGTGGCGAGCAGGAGGTGGTGAGCGCGATGCACCAATGGGCCGACCTCGCTCAACGCGTGCGCGACATGCTGGTCGCAGGCCGGGGGCGTGAAATCGGTCCGTTGCTCAATGAGAACTTCGATCTGCGCCGCCGCATCTGCAAACTCAGCCAGGGGAATGTCGATATGATCGAGGGCGCGCGCAGCGTTGGCGCCAGCGCCAAGTTCACCGGCAGCGGCGGCGCCATTGTGGGCACCTACGAGGACGAGGCAATGTTTGAGAAGCTCAAGACCGTGCTCGAACCGATGCAGGTTGCGGTAATCAAACCGCAGGTGCTGCCGGTGGCGTGATTCAATCCGCCTCCGGCCTTGGATCGCGAGAAAGCAGCGCACGCATGCCATCTTTCGCGGCCTTGCCTTGATGCAGGATGGCGTAAATCTCGTCGAGCAGCGGCGTGCGCACGCCGCGTGCTTTGGCGGCACGATGTAGGCTGGCGGTGTTCGGCACGCCTTCGGCCACCATGCGAGTGCTGGCGATGATTTCATCGAGAGCCTTGCCCTGGCCGAGCAGGAGGCCAACGCGATGATTGCGGCTGTGCTCGGAGTAACACGTCGCCATCAAATCACCCACTCCACTCAAACCATAACAAGTTTCGATCCTGCCGCCTTCAGCGACACCGAGACGCACCATTTCGGCGAGTGCGCGGGTGACGAGCGCGGCGATGGCGTTGTCGCCGAGTTTCAAACCGAGCGCCATGCCAGCGGCGATTGCATAGGGATTCTTCATCGCCCCGGCCCATTCGGCACCGGCGATGTCATCAGTGGTGTAGGTGCGGAAAAATGGCAGGGTGAAGCAGGACTGCACCGCCTTGGCGATGTCATCGTCAGCACAGGCCACGACGGCAGCAGTGGCGAGTTTGTTGGCGACTTCTTCCGCATGATTTGGGCCGGTCAGCACGGCCAGCGGGATGCCAGGCAGTGACTCACCGATCAATTCACTCATGCGGCGGCCGGTTTCGAGTTCGATGCCTTTCGCACAAGAGACAAGCACCAGGGCCTTCGAAGCCGCGCTGCTTCGAGCAACGAGTTCCGCCGTGCTGCGCATCGCCTTGGATGGAACGACGAAGACGAGCATGTCAGCGGGCTGCAACGCAGCGAGATCGGACGTGACCACGATGTTGTCCGGCAGCACCAGGTCCGGCAAATAGCGCTCATTGCGACGTGTCGAGCGAATCTGAGCCATCAATTCGGCATCACGCCCCCAGAACTGCACCTGGAGGCCGCGCAATGACAGCAGGAAAGCAAGTGCGGTGCCCCAGCTTCCAGCACCGATGACTGTGGCGGATTGAATCATGATTGCGGCGTCTTTTTCGTGAAGGCCTTGCTCTCCGTGCCGGCGAGCAGGCGCTGGATGTTCGAACGATGCCGGATGAAGGCCAGAACCATCACCACGAGGCCAAAGCTGAGCAGCACGTAATCCCAGCGGCCCTCACGCCACATTTGAATGGCCATCGCGGTGGGAACACCGACCGCCGCCGCCAGCGAACCGAGCGAGACATAACGAAACGCGAAGAGAAATGTGAGGAAGCCGACCCAGCCGCCGATCATCCCGGCCAGCGAGATGCCCAGCAGCACACCGCCCGTCGTCGCGATGCCCTTGCCGCCTTTGAAGCCCAGCCAGAAGGTGAACATGTGGCCCAGCACGGCGGCGAAACCGGCCAGCACCTTGCCCAAGGAGATCATTTCGACCGAAGCACCGGTCTGTGCGATCCAACCCGCCGCCAGCCAGACCGGCAGCCAGCCCTTGAACATGTCGAGAAGGAAAACCGGAATGCCGATCCCCTTCCCCAGCACGCGGATCGCATTCGTGGCGCCGATGTTGCCGCTGCCGTGCTGGCGGATGTCGATGCCTTTCAATTTCCCGGCGAGGTATCCAAACGGCACGGAGCCGCAAAGATAGCCGCAGGCAATGCTGACGAGAGTGGCGGTGGTCGTGGTCATGGCGGTGAGCAGGCTCCTAGTAGCCGAATTCGGAGTGATCTGGCAAGCATTTCGTCCCGCTTGCAGAAATCGCACCTCATGCGGCCTCATCAGATTGCACATAAAATCTTGCCTTCGCCGCCAGAACGCCTTGAATCGCCGCCCATGTCGATTCCTCTCGAAGATCTTTTCAATGATGTCATCGCCAAGTCCATGCGTGGACTCGGCATCAGCGAGGCTGATCTCGCCGCCAGGGCCGGTGTCAGCGCCGAAGAAGTTGCCGCCGCGAAATCCGGCACGGTGGATGACAAGGTGCTGCGCAAGATCGCTCCACACCTTCAGCTTGATGGCCTGGCGCTCGTCACCATGGCGCACGGAGATTGGAAGCCAGCGCCGGTCACGCTGAAGGGCCTGGCACAATTCAACACGACGTATCACGACATGACGGTGAACGCCTACCTCGTCTGGGACACCGAAACCAAGAACGCCATCGCCTTTGACACCGGAGCCGACGCCGGACCGATGATCAACTTCATTGAGGAGAAAGGCCTGAACCTCAGCCTGATTTTCCTCACTCACACACATCCAGATCACATCCTCGACCTCGCCAGACTGTCCGCTGATGGAGCGGTGACCGTCTTTGTGCATGCGCGTGAGGCCTGCGCCGGTGCCAAAACTTTTGAACTGGGCGAAACCGAGTCCTGGGAGAGCGGCGGCCTGAAAATCGAGCCCCGCAGCACTTGGGGTCACTCGAAAGGCGGCATCACGTATGTCGTCAGCGGCCTTGCCAAACCTGTTGCCATTGTTGGCGATGCCCTGTTCGCCTCCAGCATGGGCGGCGGCATGGTTTCGTATGCGGATGCGCTCGCCACCAACCGCAAAGAAATCTTCTCCCTGCCCGACAACACCGTCCTCTGCCCCGGCCACGGCCCGCTGACCACCGTCGGAGAGGAAAAGGCGCACAATCCGTTCTATCCCGAGTTCAAGTAACCTTCTTGACCAGCTTTGACCGTTCTGCCCCTCACTCATAACCCTTAACACCTCACCATCCTCATGTCCCAAACCGTTGCATTCGTCGGAGTCGGCAAAATGGGGGCCAACATGGCCCGTCGCCTCAAAGAAGTCGGTTACAGCGTCACCGCCGTGCTCGATGTGAACACGCAGGCCGCAGCTGATCTGGCCGCCGAACTCGGCTGCAAAGCCTGCACGAAGCTCGCCGATGTCACCGCTGCTGCTGACGTGATTTTCACCGTCGTGACCAACGATGCGTCAATGCGCGGCATCTTTTTCGGCGGTGGCGACAGCCTGCTCACCAACGCGAAGGGCAAGATTTTCATCAACTGCGCCACGCTTTCACCTGCGATCCATCGCGAGGTCCATGCCGCCGCTGAAAAAGTTGGCGCACACAGTTTGGAAGCCTGCATGGCCTCCAGCATCAGCCACGCAAGAGAAGGCAAGCTTTACCTCATGCTGGCCGGAGACGAGGCGATCTACCAGCAAGTACAGCCGATGATCGAGCAGATGAGCGTGAACCGCCGCTTCATCGGCGGACCGGGCCGTGCGGCGGAAGTGAAGGCGCTGGTGAACATGGTCATGAACATCAATACCGCCGGTCTCGCCGAAGGCCTGGGCCTCGCCAACGCGCTCGGGCATGATTTGAACATGATCCGCGAAGTTTTCAGCCAGACCGGAGCCAACTCCCGCGTGCTGGAAACCGACGGTGGCGACATGGTGGCCCGCGAGCACGACTGCTGGTTCTCCGCCGAGCACGCCGCCAAAGACAGCGGCATCGCCGCCGATGTGGCGAAGACCGTCGGCCTGAATTTGCCGCTCAACGACGCCACCAAGGCGCAGTATGAAAAAATGGTCACGCTGGGACTCGGTGGTCTCGACAAGAGTGGCGTCGCCGAGCTGACCTTCAAAGGACGGCACGCATGAGCCCAGTTCAGGGACGCGCGGCCTCTTTAGGAGGGCCGGAATAGGGCCGCCCCTGGACATGCGCAGTGATGCCGCCGCCATACATCTCACTCCGCCCGGCCAGGTATCCCGCCTTCGTCTCATGCAGCCAGACGGTACGACCGCCCGTCTTCATCACCATCGAGAGTCCTTCGAGCGAGTCCTTGTGCAGCCCGTCATGACCATGGATGAAGACATAGCCGGGCTTCGTCTTCAGCACCTCGACCTCCACCTCGCTGGTTTCAAAGGTGTGTCTTCCTCCGGGCGGCAGCGCCGGGATTTTCACCTGTCCGTTCTTCGGCTCAAGCTGGCCGCCCTTGAGCGGATTCTTCACATGCAGGGTGTAGTCCACGCTGATCTCTGGAGCGGTGATCTTGTCGGCATTGCGCACCTCCACGGTGAACCGCCAGCGGTCCATGCGGCTTTCGGTTCCCATGCTTTTGTCCTTGGACTCGCCCCTTCCCACTTTTTTAGACGCCGCCCTGATCTCAAACCACAGTTTACGATTCTGTTCCCACCACTGTTTGGCATGGTTCAGATCGTCCTGGGTCAGCGTGGCCGCCGGGATGGCCTTCGACTTGCCATCCGGCATGCGCAGCGTGATCACACCGTTGGCCACGGCGGTGATCTCGCCCTCCACCTTGCCTTCAGGGAGGAGAAATTCATGGGCCTTCAAGGGTGAAAGCATCAAACTGACGATGAGAATCCATGGGATGTGTTTCATAGGAGTGCGGATGGTTGGTTCCAAGCCCCGTTACCGGCCTGCCCTGAGTTTGTTACAGGCCCGCCCCCATTTTCCTCCTTGCCATCTTTCTGCGCTCCTGCTGTAACAAAGGCAGCACCCAACCGGTATCCGGTGATCAAAGCGCATGAACTCGGACGATCCCACGCTGCCAGCGCCCAAACCAACGCCCTTTTCGCGATCCGATGATCTGAGCGACAGCGCCATCCAGCGCATGCTCTCCGCCGGAGCGCACTCCGGGCAGTGGCTGCCGCCCACGGTGGAGGAACTCCAGCGCATGCTGCCTGATTATGAGGTGCAGGCGCTCATCGGTCGCGGCGGCATGGGCGCGGTTTACAAAGGCATGCAGCGCAGCCTCGACCGCGCTGTCGCCATCAAAATCTTGCCGCCCATGATGAACGAGGCGGACGCACAGTTCGCCACCCGCTTCAAGCAGGAGGCCAGAGCGATGGCCAAGCTCAGCCATCCTCACATCCTCGCCATCCACGACTTCGGCGAAGCCAAAGTAGCCATCACCGCTCCGCGTGATGAGCCGGGCGGCACCGCCACGCCCTCCCCCTCCGGCTTTCTCTACTTCGTCATGGAGTTCATCGACGGCACCGACCTCCAGCAGATCATGAAGAGCGAGGGCCATCTCTCGCCGATGCGTGCCGCCGCCATCATCAGCCAGGTGTGCGATGCGCTCGAGTTCGCCCATGAGCACGGCATCGTGCATCGCGACATCAAGCCCTCCAACATCATGGTCGATAAACGCGGCCAGGTGAAGGTGGCCGACTTCGGCCTTGCCAAAACCCTGCATGCCGACGACGTCGAAAGCACGCACATGACCATGACCGGCGCCGTCATGGGCACCCGCGCCTACATGGCCCCCGAGCAGGCCTTGGGAAAGCGTGTCGATCACCGCGCCGACATCTACAGCCTCGGCGCCATGTTCTACGAGATGCTCACCGGCGATCCGCCGCACGGCGCCATCGAAGCGCCTAGCCACAAGATCGAACTCGACGTGCGCATGGACAGCATCGTCCTCAAAGCCCTCGCCCAAGACCCCGACCGCCGCTACCAGCACGCCAGCGAGATCAAGAGCGATGTGACACGCGTCACCGATCATCCCATGGTGCCGAAGAAAAAAAGCGGGAATGGCAAACGCATCGCGCTCGCTGCGCTCATCGTCGCCATGCTTGCAGTTGGAGCCTTCTTCGCGGTTAAAAATCCTCAAGGTAGGGCGGCGGATGCTCCATCCGTCGCTGCTGAATCGGATGCGAATAGCTCTTTGGGATCAGGCACCCCGCAATGGCAGAAACTGAAGCTTTATGACCGTCTTAGCTCTAACACACATTTCATCAGAGCCGGTGAGTGGCTGCAGAGTCAAGGCCCGGATGCGTTCGGAGCTGCTGCCTCCGACACTAGCGCGAAGGCTGTCAACATCGCGGATGGTGCCGCCCGTATCCGCTACCGTTGGACCGACAAGTCGCACTTTGTTGCGATTAGCTGCCGCTTTGACGGGTCGAAACTGTTCCCCCGGCTCAATCTCTACCCGGGTGGGATCAATCTGTCGTTGACGGGCAACACCACAGCCGAGGAGTTCAAATTTCCCCAGCCGCTCAAAGCAGGAGATGAAGGCATCCTCGAACTCGCCGTCATTGGCAGCAAGACCATCGCTCGCCTGAATGGTGTGACCATATTTCGCGCAAACACGCCCGGAATGAGCGCCAGGGGCCTCATGGATGTAAGGTTTGAAGGTGTCGCGATCCAAGACCCTGAATATCTCGACCTCAACGGCCTCTCAGCAGCCGAGGCTTTGCGCATCTACGGCGAGGATGAGAAGAGTTTCGACAAGCCCAAACCTGTGGTCGAGACGAAAGACACCCCGCCCGTCATCACCGACTGGCACGACGTCATGGATGTGGCGAAGGACGTTCTTCCAAGAACCGCTCACGCGGCCATCGAGGAAAAGGACGGCTGGATCATCGCGAAGAGCAAAGGCGACGGCGGATGCACGCTCAATTCCACCAACCTCGCCGCCACCGCCGTGCGGGGCAGAATTCGGGGATCAATCACGATCACCATCCGCGTAGAGAGTGCGCAACCGGGGGGATACTACCTCATCGAGTTCCAAAACGGCGGCAGGGGCCAGATCGTTCGCATGGAATACGGAGTCCCAGGCAAGTCGGTGAGAACCGTGCTCAAGGAGTTCGAGATGAGCAAACCTGCCGAGCACGACTTCCTCATCGTGATGATCGAAGACGAACTCCGGGTCTGGGTGGACGGCACGCTCGCGGCCACCGCCCACGACCGCACGTTCAAAGCAGGGTGGGTTGGTCTCGCGAACCTCCAGGCAGGCACGGCCGTGCGCGATCTGGCCATCGCCGAGGTGCCTTTGGCGGGCGTGGCACCGGCAGGGGACCGGTCGCGCGACCGCACTGCCGCGCTGCGCGTGCTGGAGAAGGGCGGCACAGTGCAGATTCACACGCCCAAGGGCACCCAGACCATCACCGCCGCCGCCGCCCTGCCAGCCGCCAGTTTCTCCTTGGAGCAGGCATATATGGTGACCAGCATTCCCAATGATTTTACCGACACGGACATGGCCTTGCTCAACGGCCTGCCGAAGTTAAACGCGATCAGGCTCCAACTCACGAAAGTGACGGGTGGCGGCCTCACCATCCTCAAGAGCCTGCCCAAACTCACGGAAGTCAGTTTCGATAATAACGCAGCCCTGCGCGACAGCGATCTGGCGGTCTTGCCGCAGTGTCCCAATCTCAGCGCGGTGCAGATCCATCACTCTCCCCAGTTCACGTCGGCAGTGCTGGAGCACCTGGTCAAGATCCCGCTGACCAGTCTCCAATTCAGCCATCTCCGCTTGAGCGAGGGCGATGTGGCGAAACTCTTGCGGATGCGGACGCTCAAGAAACTGATGATCGGCAACTCAACACTGAAGGCTGCGGCGATGGAACAGCTCGCGGCCCTGACCGAACTCGAAGAGCTCGACCCTTCATGGGAGAGCCTCGACCGGCCCCTCAATTTCTCGGCCTTTCCAAAGCTGATGAAGTTGGGCCTTCCCAATACCGCCCTCACCTCCGATGTCCTCAAGAGTGTCGTCACCGCCACGCATCTGACGAAGCTGGATATTGGTAGTGTGGATGCCGAGATGCTCACCATGCTCGCTGGCGGGCTGAAGGAACTCAAGGATCTGTCGTTTTGTCCCGACCAGCCGCTCGCGCCAGGACTGCCCTTTGCCGCGTTCCCCAAACTTGAGACGGTGAGAGTGGTCACAGGGAACTCCCTTTTGGACGACGCCATGTTGCTCAGTCTCACCGACGTGGCGAAACTCAAGCGGGTGACGGTTCATACGGCGTCGCCGGGCCTCACCAAAGAAGGCGTGGCCCAATTCCGCAAACAGCGTCCCGACGTGACCCTCGAAGGCCCCGCGCTGCCGCAAGGCACCGCTTCGGCGATGCCCGCCGCCTCTGTCCCTGCCTTCTCACCAACTCAGGCCGTGTGGAAAAAGGTGCCGCCGCAGGACGCGGAAATGGCAGCGCAGGCGGCGGCAAATGATGGCTGGATCAAGGCAGGTCGGTGGTATCTCTCCCTGACCGCACCGGACACGAAATTCACCAATGGTGCCGTGCGGCTGCG
>CAMCWM010000215.1 GCA_945882215.1 Akkermansia muciniphila
AGCCGCTGTGCCTGCCTTGAACCGCTTCCCACGCATGATGCAGGACTGGCTGGTGGCCGAAGTGCGTGCCGCCGAGCAGCGTGGCAATGCCCGGCGCGACGCTTTGAAAACGAAAGCGGACGCCGAGGCTTATGTGAAGTCCGTGCAGGAGCGCATCCGTCAGTGCTTCGGTCCCTTACCGGAAAAAACACCGTTGAACGCCAAGGTCACGAAGACCTTGGAGCGCGATGGCTACCGCATCGAGAACGTCGTCTTTGAGAGCCGTCCGAACTTTCTCGTCACCGGCAATCTCTACCTGCCCGCCAACCGCCAAGGCCCTGTCCCCGGTGTGATCGGCGTCTGCGGCCACTCGCTCAATGGCAAGGCGGCGGAGGCTTATCAAAGTTTCGCGCAGGGACTCGCCCGCCAAGGCCAGGCCTGCTTCATCATTGATCCAGTTGGCCAAGGCGAACGCTTTCAGTACTTGAATGAGAAGCTCGGCTCGCGTCTCGGCGGCGGCACGTCCGAACACAATCAAATGGGCGCTCCACAGGCACTCATCGGCGAATTTCTTGGCACCTGGTTCGTGTGGGATGCCATGCGGGCGCTCGACTACCTGCTCACCCGCAGTGAAATCGACCCCAAACACCTCGGCGTGACTGGAAACTCCGGCGGTGGCACGCAAACGACCTGGCTCTGCGGCATGGAGCCGCGTTTCACGATGGGAGCACCGTCCTGCTTCGTCACGACCTTTCGCCGCGATGCCGAAAACGAGTTGCCGCAGGACATGGAGCAGTGCCCGCCGCGTGTTCTGGCCCACGACCTCGATCATGGCGATTTCCTCGCCGCCATGGCGCCGAAACCGGTCATCATCATGGCGCAGGAGAAGGATTACTTCGATGCGCGTGGTTCCACCGAGACCTACGAACGCTTGAAGAGGCTCTACACACTGCTCGGCAAGCCGGAGAACATCCAGCTCCACATCGGCCCCGACCCGCACGGCTACACGCAATCGAACCGCGAGGCGATGTATCGCTTCTTCGGCAAAGTCACCGGCATTCCATCCGCTGCTGCCGAACCCACGATCACCGTCGAGAAAGACGCGGACCTGCTCTGCACACCACGCGGTCAGGTGGCCGAAGCCGGTTCGCGCACGCTGATGTCGTTCACGCGAGAAAAAGCGGATGATCTGGCCGCCAAACGCAAACACCTCACGGGTGAAGCCTTGCAGAAAGCGGTGCGTGAAACATTGAAACTGCCCGCGCTGGTGGATTCACCACCCGACTACCGCATCCTGCGCAGCGTCGGTGCGCGCAAGTATCCCACCAAAGCCTACTGCACCTACGCGGTCGAAACAGAGCCGATGATTCACGCGCTGGTCACTCGTTTGAGCGAGGAAGCACTCACCTCGCGCCTGCCACGCGGTTTGAGCAAGGCCGTGCTCTACATCTCGCATCGCTCCGCCGATGCTGAACTGCGGGGCGACCCGTTCGTGCAGGAACTCATCGCTGCCGCGCCTGACGCGGCCTTCTTTGCCTGCGACGTGCGCGGCATCGGCGACTCGCAGCCCGACACCTGCGGCGCGAATCAATTCCTCGGCCGTTACGGCAGCCACTACTTCTACGCCGCCTACAGCCAGATGCTCGACCGCCCGCTGCTCGGCCAGCGCACCTTCGATGTGCTGCGCGTCATTCAGCTTCTCGCCTCTGCCGGGCACACGGATATCCATCTCGCCGGTCAAGGCTGGGGCGCGCTACCCGCCGCCTTTGCCGCCTTGCTCAGCAACGCGGTCCAACAAGTCACGCTGAAGCATGCGCTCAGCTCCTTTCATGAGCTGGCCGTTCACGATGACCAGCAGTGGCCCACCGCCTTCATGCTGCCGCAGGTGCTGCAACACTTCGACCTCCCCGATTGCTACAAGGCGCTGCAAAGCCAGAAGCTCCAGCTCATCGAGCCCTGGACCGCCGCCGACGGCATGAAATGATCCCCCGCACACTCCCCCGACTCCAGACCGCACCTCAACAACAACACCATGCAAACACAGCTCAAGTTCAAGCTCTCGACTTTCATGTTTCTCCAGTACTTCATCTGGAGCAGTTGGTACATGACGCTTGGCGCGTACCTCGGCACGCTGAACTTCACCGGCACTGAAATCGGCGCTTCGTATGGTGCGTTCGCCTGGGGCGCGATTCTTTCGCCCTTCATCGTCGGCTTGATCGCAGATCGCTTCTTTGCCTCGGAGAAAATCATCGCGGTGCTCGGCATCGCCGGCGGGTTGGTGATGCTCTTCATCCCGCAGTTGAAGACCTTCGGCAGCGTCTATCCCATGCTCATCCTCTACTGCACGCTCTACGCGCCGACGCTCGCACTGGGCAATTCGATTTCCATGACGCATCTCGCCGATGCGAAGAAGGACTTCCCCTTCGTGAAGATTTTCTCCGCCGTCGGCTGGATCGCGGGTGGTGTGGTGCTCAGCCAGTTGAAGGGCGAGCAGTCGCCGCTGCAATACTACCTGGCAGGCGGCACCTCGATGGTCTTCGGCCTCTTCGCACTCACGCTGCCGCACACACCGCCAAAGAAGAAGGGGCAGAATGTGCCGCTGAGCGAGGTTCTCGGCCTCGATGCGCTGGCGCTGCTGAAGAAGCCCACCTTTGCCATCTTCATCCTGTGCATGTTCCTCATCTGCATCCCGCTGTATTTCTACTTCGTGAACATGGGCACCTACCTCACCCAGTTGAAGTGGGAGGACATGGCGCAAAAAATGACGCTGGCCCAGGTCTCCGACATTGTCTTCCTGGTCCTGCTGCCGCTGATGCTCAAAAAGCTCGGCTACAAGAAAACCATCTTCCTCGGCATCCTGGCCTGGGCCGCCCGCTACTTCATGCTCAGCGCCAGTGCTGCCAGCACCGGCACCGTGCTCATCTTTGGTGCCATTCTGCTGCACGGCGTTTGCTATGACTTCCTGTTCATCGCCGGACAGCTTTATGTCGATGACGAGGCGAACGAGCGCATGCGTGGCGCGGCCCAGGGCCTGATCGCCATCATTCTGTGGGGCTTCGGCTCACTCGTCGGCACCTATCTCGCCGGACGTGTCATGGACATGCACAAGCTCGCCACGCCGAAAGGCGACATCGCCCACGACTGGGCCGCCATCTGGAGCACTCCGGCCTGGATCGCCGTGGTGGTGCTGGTGTTGTTCATGATCTTCTTCCGGGAGCCTCGGAAAGCTGCTCAGGTTCCAAAATGACCTGACGCGCAGGCAGACAAATCAATGGTTGGGTTGGTGAGATTCACGCTCACAAGCTTCTACTCCCTATGTCAGAAAAACTCAGCCGTGTTGCGCAGAGTTGGCCGGTTTTCCGGTAATCAATCCATGACCATCTCACCAACACACCATGAAAAACAACACACTCCTCGTTCTTCTTCTCCTCGTCTCATTTTGCGGCCTGCCTCTGAGCCTGCCAGCACAAGCGGACTCCAAAGCCAAGCCCGCCGCCGCACCCGTGGTCAGTCTCATGGGCACGCTCGAACGGCGTATCGCCATCGGTGGCGAAACCACCGGTTGGGTGCTGCACCATGGCGAGAAACAGCGCGTTGAGTTGCTGCTGCCCGTCGACGCGTTTGCGTGGATCGCGGAAGGTCTCGTCGTCTCCGTCAGCGGCACGCACGGCAAGAAAACCTATCCCGAGCGCGGCGAGGTGGCGGTGTTCGTTGTCCAGAAAATCAGCCAGGTCGTGAATTGATCCACAAGGAAAACAGCTTTGACGTGCTGGCTTCCATGGCTCCCATTCTGAGCGGCCCCCAGCTTGCTCCTAACCCGCCGCACCGATGTCCGAAAAGAAATGGCAGATCCAGTGCCCGCAGTGCCGGCGCTCCTCACAGCTCAACGCCGATGAACTCAGCGCAAGGCATCTGCTCGGCAGCATGTCCGTGCTGAGTGATCCGGTGGGGGCACGGAAGGTTCTGGAAGATTACACCATCTCCTGTCCGCGTTGCGACGCGCTGATGCCTTTTGAACCACGCAGCGAATATCGACGGCGCAAGGCGCTCGCTGTCAGCCGGCGCATCGAGCGGCTGATGGAAGAACTTGAGAACACCACGGGTGACGAGCGCGATTTTCTCGCGATGGCCTGCAAGTGCGGCGCGATCGCCCTGCAAGTGCTGGAAACCGACATGCCTCTCGAAATGCTCTTCGACAGCGAGGACAAGCTGCTCTCCGCCCTTGGAGATGAAATCCGGAAAGCGGACACCGAACCCAAGCGGCACCGGGCATGGCGGTGGCTCCAGGAGACCTTTGCCATCGCATGCTCCGACATTCGCGAGCGCGACGATCTGCCGGAACTGACGGTGGACGAGGTGGAAGAAAAGCGCGCGGCATTCTTGAACGCGCTGGAAGAACTGGAGGAGGAAAGGCACACGCAGACAGCCAGTCCGATTCCCACCGCGAAGTCGTCAGGCGGCGTTCGTTTTCATTTCAAGCAGGCGCATCACAACAATGTGGAAGCGGTGGCCATCTCACGCGACGGACGCCTCGGACTCTCGGTGGGCTGGAACAGCTTCGTGCGGGTCTGGGATCTGGAAACCGGACGCGAAGTGCGTCAGTTGCAGGCCGAGGGTAACTTTCTGACTTCGGTGGTCTTTCTTGGTGATGAATCACGCGTTGCGGCGGCTGGAAGTGGTGGAGTGATCTGGATTTGGGAACTGGCGAGCGGCCGCGTCATCCATCAACTGCGCAAACACTCCTTCACGATCTTCAGCCTTGCCGCCTCGGCTGACGGGCGTCTGCTGCTCAGTGGCAGCGGCGATGGCACAGCGCGTCTGTGGGACACGATCAAGGGCACTCATCTGCGTAAATTCGGCGGCTTGTTCGGTAAAACTCTCGATGGTGGCGTGCAGGCGGTGGCGTTGTCTCCAGACGGCGCGTGGGCGCTCACCGGCGGCGGTGACTGTGCGGACACCGTCAAAGTCTGGGACGCGAGCAACGGTCAACTGGCTCAGAAAGCCCACTTTCCGGAACGTGCGATCAAGACGGTTTCCTATCTGCCCGAGAGATGGAAAGCAGTGGTGCTATCGGGCTCCAAACTGCGAGTGATGGATGTGACAGAAGGCAAGGAAATCGGCCAACTGGCAGCCATGAACGATGACTATTTTAATGCGTTTCATCTCGCTGAAGGAGGTCAATGGGCGGTTGCCTCAGCAGGTTCGAAGGTATGCGTGATTGAAGTCGGCGTCGATTCGAAGAAGTGCATCCGGCACCGTCTGCAAGGCCACGACCAGTCACGATCCGTGTATGCCTGTGCGATTTCAGCGGATGGCCGACGCGTCCTCAGCGGTGGCGATGATCTCTCGGTGATCGTTTGGGACACGGGCCTGTGATTTCGACCCAGTCCCGATGAAGGGCGAAGGCTGCCGCTGTGCTAGCCCAGTTTGAGGAGCGCGAGGAGGGTGACCACGCCAAGGCATCCGATCAGAACGCCTGACAAAACCACCAGGCAGCCGGACTTCGCGGGTGACGGGCCTGCGGAGCCGATCTGGATCACTCCTCCGACTTGCTCGGAAGAGGAGCCATACCAGAATGCCTTCTGCTTCCCGGTCATGTCCTCGTCCCACTTCAGACTGGGCTGCGCATCCAGCAGTCGCTGGAATTCGGACGGCACCGTGGCTTCGGGTGACATGTGGCGGATCAGATTGATCAGATTGCCAAAGCAAAGGATGCCGTCATCCCAACTGTGGAAAAGCCGCACGGCAACGACCCGGCTCCGAATTTCCTCCAGCGCGTTCGCCGACTCACGCAGGTTTCCCGCCCTCGCATGCGCGGCAGCTTGATCAAGCTTCTCGGCCAGCCAGTCCTTGTCTGGCGAATCCACATGCCCACGGCTTGCGCCATCACAAAACCGATCACGGTCATCTTCCCAATCGTAGGCCATGTTGAGTCAGAGTTTGATTCTTCAATGACGGAAGAGCGCATTCGTCGCTGGGTGATGGTCCGGCATTGACACGTACCCATGGATAACCGGCACACGTCTATTCGTCAATCAAGCGCCTGCACGCACACCCCAGCCATGAGGTGAGTTTTGTTTTCGAAAACTTTTTTCACACGCCACGCAGAGTTGGGGCCTGGAGCGGTAATCCACATGCAGAGAGGCAAATCCGCCCTCGATCAAACAAACACAAATACATCCGCAATCTTATGAAAACCAAACTCTGCAAATCCATCCTGCTCCTCACCGCCTGCTCCGCAATCTCCGGTGCCCAGGCCGGCGACAAGTCGATCGTCGATCGCGTCGTGGAAAAACTCCAGGAGCGTCACACACCGGTGCGCACCCCCACAGCCGTGGCCGCCGTGCGTGGCTAAGCAAACAAACCCTCACATCCCCTCAATCCAATGAACAAGCTCACACTTCAACTCTGCCTCATCGCTGCATCGCTCGCTTTCCACCCGAACGCTCATGCCGACACGATGATCTCACAAACCACGATCTGCCCGTTGCCCACCTTCCCGCCGATCTGCCCCGAACCACCCATGCCGCATCGGCCCATCCGTCCGCTGCCCATGCCCATGCCCATCAATCCTTGGGATCAATACGCAGTGAACGGAACAGATGGCGGCTGCATCAAGGTTCCAGGCAAGCCAACACGCCCGTTTCCCACCACCTCCACCACGCGCCCCATCTGACATTCAAACCCACACCAACATCCCAACACACTTGTCATCACCATGAAAACTCAACACTTCCTCATGCTTCTCTTCCTCGTCACCGCCTGCGGCGCGCTCAAAGCCTCCGACACGGACGACAAGCTCGACAACGCCAAGAAATTCGTGGAGCGCATCATTGAAGCGCAACCGCCGCGGGACACCAGCACCGGACGCACACCGGAGCAGGCCATCAAAGAATACAAGGAATCCGGCAAAGCGCCTGGACAGAGCTTGAAGATCAACCCTGTGCCATCACCCTCCCGCTGAAGGCACAACCAAACTCCGGCAAGCCCGATTCCATGCGGGCTTGCCGTTTTGGCATTGCCCGGTAGCGTGCGCCGCATGAGCAACGAAGGCGAGATGTTTCCACAAACGCGCTGGTCGCAGTTGGCACGCCTGAAGGCCGGTGATGAAACCGAGAAACGCGAAGTCTTGGGCACGCTCTACCAGCTTTACCGCACACCTGTCCTGGCATTCCTCTTCCGCCGTGGCTTTGCACACGAGAAGGCCGAGGATCTCGTGCAGGATTTCTTCCTCCATTCCATGCAGCATCAGTTGTTTGAAAAGGCAGATACAGCACGCGGTCGTTTTCGCGGCCTGATGCTTTCCGCTCTTCAGCATTACGCCGCCAATGCTCACCGGCATGATCAGGCGCAGCAGAGGCGACCCGCTGGAGGATTTGTCGCAGCCGACGAGGTGATCGCGGAAGGTGGCAACCCTGCCATCCTGGGCGTGGATCATCACACCCCGGAAAATGCCTTCACACTTTCGTGGGCCAGGACGCTTCTCACTCGTGTGGTGGAGGCTCTGGAGCGCGAATGCAAGGCCACGGGCAAGCAGGCGCACTTCGACATCTTCAAACGCTTCATGTTTCTGCCCATCCTCGAAGGTGCGGTGGCGCCATCCCAGCGCGATCTGGCGTTGGAGTTTGGCCTCACTGAAAAGGAAGTCGCCAATCGCCTGGTGACAGCCCGTCGCGCCTATCAGCGGCTGCTGCGCGAGGAAATCGCCCAGTATGCGGCCGACAGCGACGAGGTGGACGCTGAAATCCGTGATCTGTTCGCCACACTCAGCGGACGCGCTTGAATCCCCCGATGCCACCAGCAGACCCCAATCACCGCAACTTGCGCGATGTGCTTTCCTCATTGAAGCGCGGCTTGATTGATGCACGTGAGGCTCGCTCGGCTGTCGCATCCGGTGATTCCGTTCTCGAAAAGTTGCACACGGGCGCTCCCGTCGAGGCTGGCCTGCTTGCTGAGCTTCTCGGTCTTGAAAGCGATCAGCAAGATGATGCGGAACTCCGTCGGCACATTGATCTTGAGTGTGAGTTTCTGGAGGGCGTTCCTTTCCAGCCTGGAGAACGCATTGGCGGACGTTACGAAGTTCTTCAGATCCTGCGGGGCGGTTTCGGCCTGGTCTATCTCTGCCGTGGGCTGAATTTGGAGCCATACCGGCGTGGTGATGCTCTCGCGGCTCTGAAAAGCCCGCTCCCTCATCATTTGGTGGATCATGAATTGTGTGCCCAGTTTGTGTCGGAGGCGGTGAATTCCGTCGCGCTCAGCTCTCACCCGAACCTCGTTCTCGCCTACGGTGTGGAGATGCATAACCGCATTCCGTTTCTCGTCATGGAACACATCACGGGCGGAAGAACTCTCGCGCAGGAGATCGTCGAGGGCCGCACGGACTGGCGCACCACCATCCGCCACGGCCTCGGCATGGCACGCGGACTGGCGCATGCGGCCAAAGAGGCGCAGATGATCCATGGCGACTTGAAACCCGCCAATGTGCTGATCACCCGAGACGGCACCGCCAAAGTCAGTGATTTCGGCCTTTCGCTCACCGGCGGCGACGCCGATCCAGAAGGTCTGATCGCCGGGACCGATGGCTTCATGGCCCCGGAGATGCTTGCGAGGCGCTCTGGCCGCTCCACGGCTGCAGATGTGTATGCCTTTGGCGTCACCCTGCTGTGTTCGGTCATCGGCGGGCATCCTGATGTGCCGGACCTTTCCATTCTCTGCGATTCCTCCCGAATGCCCGGGCCGCTTGCCGAAATCCTGCGCCAATGCCTGAGCACTAATCCTGCGTCGAGACCCTCAGGCTTCCCGGAAATCGTCAGGCGATTGGAAAAACTTTTCCCCTTGCTGCTCGGAGCCGAGCCACCCGACGAAGCATCTCCCGATGCACCGCACCGGGCCGACGCCCTGGTCAACGCCGCCCAGACGTGGCTCAACCTCGACCAGGTTCGCAAAGCTCAAGCTGAAGTCAGAAAAGCGCTCCTGCTTGATGCCAAGAGCTGGAAAGCTCACCAGATTCTCGGCTGCATTCAGCTCGAACAGCGGGACTTCGAGGCGGCCTCCCGCAGTTTCTCCGAGGCAGGCAAACTCGCGCCAGACGAAATCGGACCCGCTGCCAATCTCGCGCAGGTTGCCATGAACCTCGGACGTCGCGATGAAGCATCGCACTGGGCGGAGCACGCGATCCGCCTTGCCCGGCATCGCCATCGCATGGCAGAACTCGACGGCATGTCGATGTTGATCATCGAGCTTTTTCCTCCCACGCAGGCTTGCAGTGTCATTGATGCCATCCTGACCGATCAACCCAGCGCGGCGATCACCTGGAACAATCGCGCGGTGCTGATGCGACGCATGAAACGTCCCGAAGAAGCGCTCGAATCCGCCGAGAGAGCGATCTCGCTAAACGCCGCCTATGCCAAGGCCTGGGTCAATCGCGCCAACGCGCAGGTCGAACTCCACCGCTTCGCGGAAGCAGAGGTTTCCGCATCCCAAGCACTCGACCTCGATCTCTGCCTGCCCGGAGCCTACTGCGCCAAAG
>CAMCWM010000216.1 GCA_945882215.1 Akkermansia muciniphila
CATGAAGGTCATATCATCACACTGCGCTTTCATGAGTGGGGCGCTTTTGATGGGGCGCACGGTGAGCTGATGGTCGCCTACTAAGATTGGTGTGCTGCATTGACCGTCTTTGATGTCGAGCGGTTTGCCATCAAGCCAGGCGGCTTCGATGCCGGTGAAGATCAGCGGCTTCGTCGTGGGTTTGGATGCAGTGAAGCTGGCGATGGCGTAGGGGTTGTCGGGACGGTCTTCGACGCGGAGGTCGCCGCTGATGAGGGTCATGACATAGGCGGCGGAGTCCTGCGCTGGTGGTGCACCGGGAGCCAGGCTGGTGAACTTCCACATGCGGGCAACGTTGAGTTTACTGGCGTCAAACGGACCTGGGCGACCGATTTGGCTGAGGAAGGCAAAGAGGTTGCGCTTTTCGTTGGGTTTGAGCGCGTCGATCAGGCCCAGTGGCATGAGGCTGCCGATGTTTTCCTTTTTGATGAGGTTGGCTTTGGTAAGCGGCAGCTCAGCTCCGGGGCCGATCTTGATGATGACATCGGTCGCTGTTTCGCGGGCGGGGATGCCGCTCATGACAGCGCCGTCCTTCATGGTGAAGGCGAAGCCGTGATAGCCTTCCTTCACCTTCGCAGCCGGATTGAGCGTACTTTCGATGATGTAATCGAGTGGGGCACTGGCACCAATGCTGGAGAAATCGGGACCGTAGTTTCCACCGACTCCGCCAATGGCGTGACAGGCGACGCAGCCGATACGACGATAGACGAGTTCGCCATCGGCGCTGTTGCCGCCTTCAGGCACGGACTTCATGAGCGCTGCGATTTCAGCGGGGTAATCACGCGGCGCGGACTGCATTCCGACGAGGGGTTGCAGGGCTGCGACGAGCGCATTGCCGCCACGGCCCATGCCTTTGGCGATTTGCAGGGCATCAGCATACGCGGAGGATGGTAGGTCTTTTGGCACAGCGCTGGCGAACTGATTGGCAAAGGGCGCGTGTTGGAAAAGCTGACGCCACAGGGCCTGCGCAGCGTTTTGATCCGTCGTTTGCTTCAAGACGGATGGCAATGAAGCGAGTGCATCACCACGTCCGTGCATGGCCAGTGGAATGAGTGCCCCACGACGCACCTCTGCTGGCTGATTTTCAGCCACAAGCTTCTTGAGCGCCTTCACAGTTTCACCGCTGCCGATGAGGCGCAGCGCAGCAAGTGCTTCACCGCGCAAGGCTCCGTCTTTTTCAGATGCGGCGAACTCAGCGAGCGTGGCGATGACTTTTCCCTGCTGCCACTCACCCGCGAGACGGATGGCAGCGAACTGCATATCACGCGCGGTCGATTTCAAAAGCGGGGCGATGGCGCTGAGGTCACCCTGTGGACGGAGGCGACGTTGTTTCGCTGCCTCGGCAAGGGCACGTGCAGCGCGAAGGCGTGCGGCTGGCTGGAGTTTGCCTTCCTCGATGAAGGCAGTGTAAAGTGTGTTCACCTCAGCTTGCCCACCAGATTTGCCGATGAGTTCGATCCATGGGCCGCTGCCAGCGGCGTCGATGCTGCGTCCGGCAAAGAGGCGCTGCATGTAAGGCGCGGCGATAACGGGATCGGCCATGTCTGCGAGTGTGGTGAGCTTTTTTTCGCGACCTGCGACCTTCTCGGGATGTGCGGCGAGTTCTTCGAGCCATGGACGCGCGAGTTCATTCACGGTGGTCCATGCAGCGAAATCGAGATAGCTGTCGCTGGCATCGGTGGGAATGTTTTTGAGGACTACATCGGCACTTTCAAAAGTGCTGATGCGTCCTAGAGCGCGGAAGGCCTCCAGGCGAGTGCGCGGATTGCGGCCCGTCTCTACCCACGGGACGATGGCGCTGATGTCAGTGATGCCACGATTGCCGTAGGCCTTGCCAATCTCACGCAGTGCGACCTGCACGCTGTTGTCATCTTTACCCGACTTTAGCATGGCGAGGAGATGTGAGACATCGGCGCTGCGACCACTGAGCAACCACGCGGCGTGACGGCGGGTCTCTTCATCTTTGACCCAAGTCGTGAGCGCTTTTTGCAGGTCAGCAAGTGACGTCTTTGCGAGTTCACGGCGAGCTTGTTCAAACTCCCAGCGATTCGGCGAAAGGAGCTTTGTGAGCAGTGCATCCACCGGCAGGCCTGCGATTGACTCCCAAGCGATCGGTTTGCTGCCCTGCGGTGCGATGCGCCAGATGCGGCCATGCTGTTTGTCACGACGTGGATCGCGGAAATCGACTTCACCGTGATTGATGATCGGATTGGTCCAATCCGCGACATACAAGCCGCCATCGGGGCCCATGGCGAGGGCGATGGGGCGGAAGGCCGCATCACTCGTGCGCACCACATCGGCCTGCGTCTGTGTGATGTAGCCAGATTTAGCGGCTGCTTTATCTGCCGTGAAATCCGTGAAGTTAAATCGCACGATGCGGTGAGCGCGGAAGTCATTCGTGATCGCGCTGCCCTGCCAATCTGGGCCAAAGAGCGGGCTGTTGATGAGTTCGAGTCCGCAGAACTTCGGATACGATCCAGGGCTCACGCTCTGGATGTAACGGCGTGCACCTTCGCTCGGCGGCAACACGGCACCGGGGAAGCTCCAACTCACTCCATTGCCATCCGCACCAGAGGTGAGGAAAGTCTGTCCATTGGCGTCTTCCTGCTGGCCCCAGCAGTTCACGAGGCCTTTTGAATGCACTTCTAGCCGCTCGGTGTTCGGGTCATAAGCGAAAGCAACGCCGCTGTTGGCTCGCACCAGGCCCCAAGGCGTTTCGATGTGCGAGTGGATGTAAATGGTCTGCTGGAAATAGAGCCGTCCATCAATGCCCCAATGCAGGCCGTGGATGATGTGATGGGTGTCCTCCGTGCCGAAGCCGCTGAGCACAATGCGGCGCTCGCTGAGCAAGCCATCCGCAGCGGGTTGGCTGAGGTGCACGAGCTCCGTGCTGGCTCCGACAAAGCAGCCGCCGTTGTTGTCCGGTGCAACGCCTGCAGGGATGAGCAGCTTGTCCGCGACGATGCGAGAGACATCTGCCACGCCATCGCGATTCGTGTCTTCCATCACGATGATGCGGTCATTGCCGGTTGATGGGCCAAATTTTGCACTGTTGCCTTCCATCTGCGCACCGAGGTCATCGGGGTTCACCTGTGGGTAAGTGTTCGACGTGGCGACCCACAAGCGACCGGCGGTATCCCAGTTCATGCTGACCGGTTTTTCCAGCAGCGGATTCTCCGCGAAGAGCGTCATCGTGAGGCCATCGTCGAGCGTGAATTCAGGCTTTGGCAAAGAAGGAAGCACTGGCAGCTTCGTCTCGCTCGACAGCTCGGGCGGCAGTGTGCTCGGCCTACCCGCAGCGACGCCGATCACGTTCGCCTCGGCTTTCTCGATGAGAGGATCAAACTTCGGAATCTCCACCGCATTGCGCCCCTGCTCCTGTTTGCGGAAGCCGAAGATGTAAGTGTAGTTCGCCGGACGACTGCGATGGAAGAACAACGAGTTCTTGCGCAGGATTGCCTCCCGCAACGAGCGCTGTTCGGCGGTCTCAGTATCCCACTTGGCCGCATCCGTTTTCCAGCCGAGCTGCGCAGCGAAACTTTCGCTCAGTGCCTGAAGGCCACGCGGATTCAAATGAATGCCGTTGTCCGTGCCCTGCGCCAGATCAATACCCGCCGCCTTCTGCCACTCACCCCGCACAAAGGGTGACTGCTTCTCCGCTGCGAGCCGCTCCATCACCTTTTCATACTCCATGAGCAATGCATTGTGCTCCGCCGGATCAGGCAAGCCGGGCCGTGTCGCACGCAGGTCCTCATGCTTGATAGGCCCCACGAATACGAAGCGCACTTTGCCATCGAGACTTGCTGCCGTGATCAGATCCATCAGCGCCAGCAGCTCCGTGCGGAACTTTGCCGGACTGTGATCCAATCCATAGCGCACAGGGTCTGGATTGAGCACTGGGTCGTTCTTTCGATAGGTCAGATCATCCAGACTCGCCGCCATGCCATAGCCGAGGATCGCCACCGTCGGCTTCACCACAGCGAGCTGTTCCTTCAGTGCATCCACACCCTTTGCCACCGGATCAAAACTCGCGCGCGAGGCACCCAGCGGGCTGTCACCGCTGTAGCCAAGATTTCGCACCGCAAAACTCTTGCCTGCAAACTCCCGCCGCATCTTTGATTCGATGTAGCCATAGTTATTCTCGCGCTCGACGAGCACGTCGCCAATGAGCAGCACCCGGTCGCCATCGTTGATTTCGAGTTTGCGTTCCGCAGCGCCTGCGATGGAGGCGAGGACGAGTAGAGAGAAGAAGTGACGGAGCATTGTGGTTGGGGTGGATAACAGAAAGATATACGCATGTGGGCGCGACATCACTCGGCGAGAGTTGTGTCGCATTCAGTAATCGAGTATGCCAGCGGCGCGAGCAGCAGGGCGGTGAGGAGTTTGAGTGTGAGCTTCATGGGATAGGGGTGCCTTATCTCCACAGCGGTTCGATTTGTTCATCGTTCCACTTGTCCCAGAGCGCTGACAGTTGCTGTAGGCGGGCGGGTTCTTGGGTGGCTAGATTTCGGGTCTCGCTGATGTCATGCGTGAGATCGTAGAGTTGCCAGTCCTTGCCATCGCGAATGAGTTTCCAGTCGCCGAGACGCAGGGCGTTCTTTTGGCCAACGCGCCAGAACAGCGGACGTTCGGGCAGTTGCCTGGTCTTGGCGGTGAGTAAGGGCATGAGGTTGATGCCGTCCAACTTTGCTTCGGCTTTGGTCGAATGCTTTGGAGCTAAAGCACCAGCCACTGTCAGCGCGGTCGCGGTGGCGTCGATGGACGCCACAGGTGCTTCCACCACCTGACCGGCGTTGATGTGATTCTTCCACGCCGCAATGAAGGGCACGCGGATGCCGCCATCCCAGAGTTCGCCTTTGCCACCACGCAACGGCGCATTGCTGGAGGTGAGTTCTTGGGTGGGACCGCCGTTGTCGCTGAGGAAAACGACGAGCGTGTTCTCTTCGATGCCGCTGTCACGGAGTTGAGCGAGCACCTTGCCCACACTGTCATCGAGATGCGCGAGCATGGCGGCGAAGATACGGCGCTGGATGTCTTTGATGTGCGCGAACTTCTTCTGGTAATGGTCCGTGGCCTGCATGGGGCTGTGGACGGCGTTGTAGGCGAGATAAAGGAAGAACGGCTGCGCGGAATACCGGGCGATGAAATCACAGGCTTCACGCGTGAAGGCATCGGTGAGGTTCGCCTGTTCATCCACGGACTGACTGCTGCGCAGCAATGGATTGTCCGTGTCGTATTCGGGTTCGTTCGAGCCGAGATGCGTGCTCCACACGATACGGCCATCGGGTGCGGTCCACCGGCCCTGACCGCCGTCAGGCAGGGTTTTGCGGCGCAGCCAAGTCGTCACGCCCTGCCACGGCGGTTGCACATAGAAATGCCCCTCGTGCAAAAAGCCGAAGAACTCATCAAAGCCATGCCGCTGCGGATGAAACTCTGCCGTGCCTCCGAGATGCCATTTGCCCACCAATCCCGTCGCATAGCCCGAGTCACGCAGACGATCTGCGATGGTCTTCTCCGCGACTGGCAAGCCAATGCCCGGCGCAGCGTTCTTCGCGCCAATGGGATTGAACTCAAAACCAAACCGCGTCTGGTAGCGACCGGTCATCAGCGCCGCACGCGAGGCCGCACAAAACGGTGCGGTGACATAGCCGCTCGTGAATCTCGCCCCACTCGCCGCGAGCGAATCGATGTGCGGTGTCGGGATGTCTTTCCCGCCATAGCAGCCGAGTTCGCCGTAACCGAGGTCGTCAACGACGATTAAGATGACGTTGGGACGCTGCTCCGCAGCGAGTGATGAAGTCTGAACGCCGAGCGGCGCGAGCAGCAAAGTGAGGAAGCAGAACAAACGGCGGCATTTCATGGTGAAAGTAGAACGCCCCACCATTCGGGAATCCATGGCCTAGGTCTGCCAAAAGTTGTCATCATCCTGCCATGTCACCCGAGGATCGGAAACTACCGCCGCCCGTTCAGGATCATCTCATTCAGCTTCTGCCGCAGCGCCTCCATGTCGGGATCGGCAAAGCCGGTGTCCAGCGTGTTCACGCTGTTGGTGTTCGCACTGGTGCCGCTGATGGCGTTATCGAGTTGAGCTTGGCTGATGTCGCCGGGTGGGCCTTGGGAGCCGTCGCTCCCGTTGCTGCCATCACTGCCGCGTGGGATGCCAAAGGTGAAGCGCACGTTGCTGCCGTCGAAGCTGGTCTGCACCGTGGCTTGCTGACCGGGATCGAGCGTCGTGACGCCATCCACCACGGCTTGGGCAAAGGGTGGGCCTTGGGCACCGTCATTGCCTGAAGGTCCCTGCCCGCCGTCATTGCCTTGCGGGCCTTGGCTGCCGTCGTTGCCGCGTGGGATGTCGAAGGTGAAGCGCACGTTCGTTCCATCGAAGCCCACACCCACGGCAGCGGGTGTGCCGGGCTCCGCGGTGTTCACGCTATCCACGACCGCATTCGCAAAGGGCGGACCTGCGGGACCGACGAGTCCTTCCTGTCCCTGCGGGATGTCGAAACTGAAATGCAGCGTGCCACCGCTCACGCTCACATTCACGTTCGCCGGGCTGCCCTGCGGCAGCGTGTTCGTGCTGTCCACCTGCGCGGCGGTCACGGTCACGATGTTGTTGATGAGCACAAAGAGCGCCTGGAGCTGGTCGCGGATCACTTGCGATTCCAGTGGCGAGTTCGGCAGTGGGAGTGAGGGGTCGAAGGGCATGGCGGGTTGGGTTTTGGGTTCCTAGTTCCTTGGTCGGGGTTCTTGGTTCTCCTTCAGAGGTGGAAAAAGCTCGGTCGGAGGCTCGGCTTGCTCGGTGGCAGGTTCGTGAATCTCGGTCAGAGGCACCTTTTAGACGGTCAGAGGGACTTTTAGCTGGGTCAGCCGCACTTTGAATCTTCCTCTCAGGCACCTTTTAGTGGGTCAGCCGGACTTTTTTGTCCCTCAGAGGCACCTTTGAGTGGGTTGGACCGTCTAAAAGGTGGGTCGCGGATACTTTGAAAGTATCTCCGGGGAGGAAAAAGGTCAGTCCGAGGGACCTTTTAATGGGTCAAACCGACCTTTTTCCATGCCCGAGAGTGTTTTTTCGTCCAGAAAGCGCCCTTTTTTATGGAAAATGGCACTTTTGGCTCAGTTTAGGGGGTCGGAGGGGTTGGCGTGTCCTTTTTCGGGCGACCAGGGAAACGAGTCTTCAGGTCGTTGTAGATCGTGTCCGCGCCGGAGACACCGCGCTTGGCCGCTTGGCGCACGTTTTGGTAGAAGGCTAGGTCGCCCACATAGTTGTCGGAGTTCGCCAGCATGATCGTGTCTTCCAGGCCCTCGCAGATCGGGGCGATCTCACGGAGGCAGGGCAGCAGGTCAGCCACGAGCTTGCGGTCCTTCGCCATTTCAGCCACATCGAGGAAGCTCGGCACCAGATCAGCGCGGGAGGCCATGTAGGCCGCGCACTTTTCATCAACGGCCAGAGTGCCATCCGAGATGCGGGGCAGGCTTTGTTTTTCATCCACCGTCAGGTTGATGGTGATGCCGTCGAGGGCAGTCTTCAGCGCGCCGACGGCGCTGACGATGGCAGCTTTTTGTGCTGCCGTGATTTCCAATGAGATGCGGTTGTCTGAGGCCATAGGGCGTTTGGGTCTAGTGGTTGTGACGAAACCATCCCAAACGATCCCCGGCGTGAGGTCATCCCACGCCAACCCAGAGTCGTATGACAATGATTGCGGCATGGGTCCAGAGTTTGCCGGAAAGGCCCTCGGTTTGGCAATGGTTTTTTTCGCGGGAAGTTAACTTACGAAGGTAAAAATTGTGACAGCAGGGAAGAAGTGCTTCAGGGTGTTTGAAACACAGGCACCTCTGTAATTTCAAACAATCGTTGCCGCATGAAAGAAGCCGCCGCCCGCATCAAGATCAACAAGCTGCTCGAAAACGCAGGTTGGCGCTTCTTCGCAGACGCGAAAGGCCCGGCGAACATCCAGCTTGAACCTAGCGTCACGGTGAAGACGCAAGACCTCGACGCGCTGGGTGAGAACTTCGAGAAGTCCAGCAAGGGCTTCATCGACTTCCTGTTACTCAACGAAAAATCCTTCCCCTTCATCGTCCTCGAAGCCAAGTCGGAGGACAAAAGCCCACTCGTTGGCAAAGAGCAGGCCCGCAAATACGCCAAGTCGCAGAACTGCCGCTTCGTCATCCTATCAAACGGCAACCTGCATTACTTCTGGGACCTCGAACGCGGCAACCCGTATGTCATCACGGCGTTCCCGACGCCGACCTCCGTCACTGGCTACCAGAAGATCACGCCCGATCCGAAGCGCCTCATCGAGGAAGTTGTCGAAGATGACTATGTCGTCCTCACCCAGCGCCCGAGCTACGCAACTGAGGCCGCTTGGAAGAACGAAGACGAGCGCGCCCGCTTCATCGTGGTCAATGGCCTCCGCTTCCTCCGCCTCTACCAAAAGAAAGCCATCTACTCCATCCAGCAGGCTATCAAAAAAGGCCTCGACCGCTTTCTGCTCGAAATGGCCACCGGCACCGGCAAGACGCTCACCGCCGCCGCCATCATCAAGCTCTTCCTCCGCACCGGCAATGCCCGCCGCGTGCTCTTCCTCGTGGACCGGCTCGAACTCGAAGATCAGGCGCTCAAGGCTTTCAAGAAGGTTCTCGCGAACGACTACAAGAGCGTCATCTACAAAGAAAATCGCGACGACTGGCGGCACGCCGAGGTCGTCGTAACCACCGTCCAGTCGCTGCTCTTCAATAACAAATACCAGCAGCTCTTTTCGCCCACCGACTTCGACCTCGTCATCTCGGACGAAGCGCACCGCTCCATTGGCGGCAATGCGCGCGCTGTGTTTGACTACTTCATCGGTTACAAGCTCGGCCTCACCGCCACGCCGTTCGATTACCTCAAGAAGTTTGACAAGGATAAGCCGACCACCAAAGACCCGCGCGAGTTCGAGCGCCGACTCATGCTCGACACTTACCGCACCTTTGGCTGCGATGACGGGCAGCCCACCTTCCGCTATTCTCTGCTCGATGGCGTGAAAGACGGCTTCCTCATCAATCCCACCGTCGTGGATGCCCGCAGTGAAGTTACCACTCAGCTCTTATCCGAACAGGGTTTCATCGCTGAGTTCAAGGACGCGGAAGGTGAAGACCAGAAGGAGGCATTCAAACAGCGTGAGTTTGAGAAGCGCTTTTTCTCCAAGGCTACCAACCAGCTCTTCTGCAAGACCTTCCTCGAAAACGCGCTCCGTGATCCGATCAGTGGCGAGATTGGCAAGTCCATCGTCTTTGCCGTCAGTCAGAACCACGCGGGCAAGCTGGCGCAGATTCTCAACGAGATGGCTGACCGAATGTTCCCCGGCAAATACCAGTCCGACTTCGCCGTGCAGGTCACCTCACAGGTGGACGGTGCCCAGCAGCACACCATCAATTTCACGAATAACAACCTGCTCGGTTC
>CAMCWM010000217.1 GCA_945882215.1 Akkermansia muciniphila
CAGTTGAAACTTCCACGCTTCCTCATACGGACACACCACTGCATGCGTGCCCTTCAACAGCGGCAGTTTCGCGAAGTCGATCTTCGCAGGATCGTCGCCCGTTCCAGGAAGGTTGAGCAGCGGTTCTAGGGCGATGGCATGACTGCCAAAGAGGACGAGCAGGAAGCAGAGCGGTTTCATGATGTGATGGGTTACTTGGAATGTTTGAGCACGGCTCCGTTTAGCCGTAGCAGTGTTTGCAGCTCTTTGACCGGTACGTTTCGTGGCCCGGTGTCGTTCTGAATCGCCAGATGTGCCGCGATGCCCGCTGCCTGGCCGAGGCACATCCACGTCGGCTCCATGCGGATGCTGGAGAAGGCGACGTGCGTGGTGCTGGCGGCGACGGGGACGATGAGGCCGTCGATCTTCTCCGGGATCATGATGCGATACGGGATCTCGTAGGGGCGCGTGATGTAATCGAGCATGCCGAGGTAGCCTTCGAGCACGAGCGTGTCGCCGGGCTGGCGTTTGCGACAGGGGAAGCTGTCGATGGGAAACTCGCCCACGGCGATGCTGTCGGTGTGATGTTTCGGCCCCTGGCCTTTGCCGGTGATGTCGTGCTGCGTGAGCGTGTATTCGCCGACGAGACGGCGGCCCTCGCGCACATAGAGCTGCCAGGGGAAGTGCGCGTTGTCGGTGAACTCGTCCTTCGGTAAATGCATCTCGTTCGCCAGCTTGCGATGCGCCTCCGGCACTTCGGGATCGTTCTGCAAAAACCACAGCAGCCCGAGCACAAGGCTGCGATGCCGCTGACAGATGCGTTCACGCGCCGCCTCATCGCCCTCGATGTAGCCGCGATTTTCTTCGGGGAATGGAAAGCCGAGCGGACGCGGATTGATGTTCACGTCGTGCTTGTGGTTCGGAATGTCGGCGACCGACAAAGCGCGAACGAGCGTGTCGAAGTGCTTCGGATTGTAGCCACGTCCTGGCTTGAAGACCTTTGGCCCCGCGAGACGGCCTGCTTTGAGATCGTCAAAGTAACCGAGGTAATCTTTGCGGTCGTAGCCCGCTGGCGGCTCGGTCATGTGCGCCGCATTCTGCGGATCCTTGGTCAAACACAGCCGGTAAGTGTAGGCGGGCAGGTCAGTCGCAGCAGCGCCCGTGCTGCCGGGCAGAAACTCGTGCGTCTGATAGTCGAAATAGACGACACCTGCGTGTTCCTCGCCGAACTCGGCCTTCGACTCGCGACCGAGTCGAAACTTCGCTCCAGCGGCGGCATACAAATCACCTTCGCAAGTGGCGTCGATGAAGACTTTGCCCTCCAACTGCTTCTCCATGCCGTTTTGCCGATTCACGACCGTGATGCCACGCAGCTTGCACTCGATGACTTGAGCCGACAGCAGCCGCCAGCCCTTCATAACTGTGATTTTCGGCTCCTTGGCGAGCATTGCCTCAAAGACCTTCTCCGCCACATGCGGCTCGGCGTAGTAGCCATCTTGGCAGAGCTTCGTGTTCTCATGCTCGGGGCCGTATTTTGTGACGTAGTGCTCCCGCACTCCTGCAACGAACTCCTTGAAGACACCGCCGATCATCGCGCGGTTTTCGATGTCGCTCTTGCCGAGTCCGCTCGTCGTCATGCCGCCGATGTGGTCGTTGTATTCGACCAGCGTGACCTCACGGCCCATCCTCGCCGCTGAAATGGCCGCAGAGATGCCGCCCGGCGTGCCACCGTAGATGACGATGTCCTGCGCGATGGATTGGCCGCAAAAGAACGCAGATAGGGCAACGATGATCTTGATCCGTCCCATATCGGTTCTTTTGCGGCTAAGGGTAGGCACAGCAGCCTAGGCCAGCTTGTAGCAATCGGCCCACTCCGCACGCGGTGGCGGTCCTGCCAGACGCGCGTTGGCTTCGTCGTTGCCGATGAAGCGCTTCGTGGCCGGATCGAACTTCAGATCGACGTTCAGATACTCGGCGATGGTGCCGAGGTTCAGGACCTGCGTGAGCAGGCCGGAGACGCTGAAAGGGGACTCGGTCTTGCCTTCGCCCATGCAGGCCTGGATGAAGCTGTTGAAGTGATTGCGCTCCAAAGGATGCAGCCCCATGGCGTCTTTGCGTTCCACCATCTTCGCGCGAGGATACAGGAGCGAATGGCGGTCGTGCGAGCCGCGCTGCACGAGGTAGTCGCCTTGTTTGCGGTGGAGGAGTGATCCTGCATTGCCGGGATTCGGGATCACGACTTTGCCGTCGGGGCCCGGGTCGCCATACTTCTCTTCGATGTCGAACTTGATGTCGCTACCGGCTTTCCAATGCAGTTCCACGGCGGGCATCTTTTCGCCGCGAGCCGGGAACTCAAAACGAATGTCCGAGCTGAGCGGATAGCTGATCTGGTTGTAATCAGCGAGCGCCAGCGGCGTGATGCGCGTGGGCAGGCCGAGCTTCAGGTGATCATGAGCAAAGTCGATGATGTGAGCGCCCCAGTCGCCAAACATGCCGCCGCCGTAGAGGTGGAAGCCGCGCCAGTTGAAAGGGTGATACATCTTGCTGTAGGGCTTCATCTCCTGCGGACCGCACCAGAGGTCCCAGTTCAGCGTTTCGGGCTTCGGTTCCTCCGCTGGATAGCCCTTCACGAGCGCACGCTCCGTCGCATTCATGAACCAAAGCGAGGGCGACTTCCACGCGTCGATTTTCACGATGTCATCCACGATGCCCGCCGCGAGCATCTGCTTGAATTGCTCCGCACCGGCGGAGGTGTGGCCTTGATTGCCCATCTGCGTGACCACTTTGAACTTCTTCTCGGCCCGCATGAGGATCTCCGCTTCTTCAAAAGTGTGCGTCAGCGGCTTCTCCACATACACATGCTTGCCGAGCGCCATCGCGCTGATCGCGGCGACGAAGTGCGTGTGATCCGGCGTGACCACGCTGACCGCGTCGATGTCCTTGCCCATCTTGTCGAGCATCTCGCGGAAGTCGGTGAAGCGCTTCACATCCGGGAAGGCCTTCAGGTTTTTCTCCAGACTCTTCGCGGTCACAAAATCCACATCCGTGAAGGCCACGGGCGTCGCAATGCCGTCCGCCGTGAGCCCCGGAATGACACTCCCCGCACGTCCACCGATGCCGATGCAGCCGAGATTGATGCGGCGGCTCGGCGGCAGCTTCGGATTGTCCGCCGCACGGGCGCTGGTGAGGTAGGCGGGAATGAAATTGAAACCGAGGCCTGCTACGACGGTGTTTTGGACGAAACGACGACGGGAGGAAGCTGGAGTTGGAGGTGTTTTCATGGAGTTGAGTGCGTGGAAGAACGTGCGCGCCGATATGGATTTGGCTGGAAAGTGATTTGAGCGACGTTTCTCAACCAGTCTCATCATGAATCCACTCTTTCCGTGCGCCACGCTGGCGTTTTGCCTAGTTTGCAGCGCTGCCGAACCTCCACGCATGCTTTTTCTCGAAGATGCCGGTCACGATGCCACCGCGCCGAGCGGCACGCGTTCGGGTTATGCCATCCTGCGCCGCGAAGACGGCAGTTTTTGCTTCTACAATCCCTATGCGCCCTCCGCCGAGCCATTGAGTCTGCCCGATGCGAAAGGCGTGAAGCACACGCTGCGGCCTGCATTACCCGAAAGCCTCGCCAAGTCGAAGGTGCTCATCGAGAGCGGCATCCTCAACAACGCACAGACGCTGCTCGCCGCCGATGGCACCGTTCGCAGCATCACGGTGAAGTCCGAACGCCACAGCAAGGAGGACGCGGCTCGAATCGGCCTGCCGCTGTATTTGGATGTGTGGTATCGGCAGGGGAATGCGGCGTCTGTTTCCGAGCCGATGCGCACGTGGCGCGGCTACAATGGCTCGCAGATGGAGTATCAGCGCCTCGCGAGTGGTCGTCTGCTCGTGCCGCATGGCAGTTATCGTCCTTTTGGAAAGGCCGTCCCTCCCACCGGTCGCCACGAGACGGTGATCGAATACTCCGACGACGGCGGCGCGAGCTGGCAACTCAGCGCTTCAAAACTCACCTCGCCATGCTACGAAGGCTACAATGGTTCCAACGAAGGTGCCTGCGAGCCCTGCTTCGAAGAACTCCGCGATGGCTCCATCTGGATGCTCATGCGCACGCAGGCTGGATGCCTTTTCGAGTCCATTTCCAAAGACAACGGCACCACATGGTCAGCCGCTGCTCCCACGCGTTTCCGCACCTCGACAGGTCCCGCCAATCTTCTCCGCCACCGTGATGGACGGCTCGTTTTGACCTGGAACAACTGCGAACTGCCACCGAAGCACGCGGGCGTCGGCGTGTATGGCGGACGCGATGCGCTTCACATGGCCATTTCGAGTGATGATGGCCGCACCTGGCAAGGATTTCGCGAGATCTACCTCGATCATCGTCGCAACGACAATCCCGCCGCCTCTGGCGATCGCGGCACTGCCTATCCGCTCGCCGCTTTCACCGAAGGTGGCCAAATCGTCGTCCTCGCAGGCCAAGGCAAAGGCGGACGCAATCCCATCCTCGTCGATCCCGACTGGATCACTGCCACCAGCGCCGAATCCGACTTCAGCGACGGCCTCGCGCAGTGGACCGTCTATCAACACATCGGTCCCGCGAAACGCTGGTGGCGTGCGCGCCGCATCGGTTGCGAACTCATTGATACACCCGGCGAAAAAGACACCCGCAGCCTGCATGTTCGCCATGCAGCATCGTCCGATGCCCCCAGCGAACCCGACACCGCCGTTTGGAACTTCCCCAACGGCTGGCGCGGCGAACTCACCTCCCGCATCCGCCTACCCGCTGGTTCGCAAGGTGCCATCTTCTCCCTCAACGACCGCTTCTTCGATCCCTCGAACACCCTCGGCGAAGACGCCGCTGTGTTTCAGGCCCGTGTGACCGCTGACAACGTCAAACCCGACACATGGCACACACTATTCCTGCGCTGGGATCTTGAGCGCGGCCAATGCGAGTATCGTCTCGATGAAACGCTCATCTCCACCCTCCCGCTGCGCTCGCGCACGTTGAATGGCGTCAGCTATCTGCGCATCCGCTCCGCCGCCACCAAGCCCGACGCACAGGGTATCATCATCCGCCGCGTGCAGGCGAAAATCACTGACACCACTGCCCCGGCCGTCACGCCTGAAGATCAGGCCGCCTGGCAACGCGAATACGTCGAAACCATCGTGCCACGCTGGCAAAGCAAGTGAACGCCGTCCGTGCGAAGTGTGTTGCAGCAGTCCCGGCTTCGTCAGATGAGTCCAGAGGATTCAACCGCCTCACGACTTCGGCTTCGCACTCCACAGTGCCAAGTTCCGAAACTGCGCCCCTTCGGCCTTGGCGACGAATCCGACGCGGCCTTTGCGGTCTTTGAAACGCTCATGCGTGGCTTCGAGGGTGTGGTCGTCGATCTTCGCGAAGAAGCGATCACCGCAAACTTCGACGGTGATGCGGTGCCAGGAGGTCGGATCGAGTTTGACCTCGATCTTCTTCAACTCCTCACGGCGGGTCTCCTTGGCGATGCCACTCATCTTTTGAATCCAAATCGCGGTGGGTGTGATGACCACACGACCGAGGTGATGGTTCGGCTTGTTGGTGTCACGACACACAAAACCGATCTGCGGCGAGGCACCGAGCTTAAACTCGCCGGTCAAAACGAGATCGCCAAGGTCCACGAGATGCTCGCAGACCGCTTCGTGGCCGTTCGGGCGCTTCTCACTCGGGCCTTCCTGCACCGCGTAGGCCGCGCCATCCTTGATGCTCCAGGTGCCAATGCCGCCGCGCCAGCCTTCGGTGCCCGGTTGCTTCTCTTTGGCAAATGACTCCGGTTTATCGAATGCCTCCGCAGCGATGAGCTTGTCCGGCTGGCAGGTCTGCGTGGCTGGTGGTGCCGGATCAGCGGCGAAGGCAAACGATGAAGCGAATGCGAGAGCAATGAGCGGTATTTTCATGGAATGAGATGATGTCGGCGGGCCTTCCAATAGGCCGCAAGGTGGTAAACGAGGCCGCAACTGGCGTTGTGCGTGTAATCGAAGCTGCCGAGGAGTTTTTGCAGCGCGGTTTGCTGTTCGGCGGTGAGTGTCGGTGAATCGACCATGAGCAGAATGAGCACGGATTCACCTGCTTCGCGGGTGATGTGCCAGATTTCGCGAAACGGACCCCACTGCGGGTTCGGGTAGCCTTTTTGGTTCTTCCACTCGGGCACCGTGCGCCAGTCGGGACCGAGCATCCGCATGTCTTCGGGACTCTTTTTTGCGATCTGGGCCAGGACGCTCGTGAAGCGCTTCGCGGCGAGATCGCGAACATGACTCATGCGTTGATGGATCGTGGTTTTGAGCGCCGCATCGGGTTCCAGAGCGTGGAGCACCTCCAGCGAGCACTGCATTTGCAGCAAGGCATAGGCGGGCTTGTGCTCGCCGGGATTGGCGGACTGCGCGATGGCCTCGGCGGCATACTTCCGCCATTGTTCGCGATAGCGCTCCTCGCGAGTCACATCCCACGCGGCGGCGTAGATCATCGGCAACCGCGCCGCCTCGTGCGACTGCACCTTCCACATGCGACAGATACCCAGCGGACAGCGCGTGCCATCCGCACGGCAGAAATCGAAGTCATTCTCCGGCGTCACAAACGCGATCATCCGCTCGGCCACATCCGCGAGGATGACGCGGATCTGTTGCTTCGTGATCTCATCGGGCAACGGACTGTGAAAATACTGCCACAGGCCGTGGACGAAGTGCGTCACCTGATCGCGTGAGGAGTTGATGTAAACGCCCTTTGCGTCTTCAGGGCAGACATTGCGAGCCACATAGCCGCGCACGCCATGCACGGTGACGCAGCGATTGAGTCCAGCGAAGACGTTCGCGGCTTTTTCGCGTAACGATTCGTCTTTCGTCACTGCGAAACGATCACACAGCACGCTGAGCATCGCTCCACCAAGGATAGCACCATCTTCCATGCCCGTGCTGTAGCCGCAGGGATTTGGATATTGCCTCTTCACCTCGTCCGCAGTCGGCAGATGCGCTTGTTCCTTGCCTTGGTCATAGCTGCTGAGGTAATCGCCAAAGGTCTGCACCTGCGGCAGATAAAAGCGCGTCCAGACCATGTCCCAGGCTTGCTCGATGTTCGTCGCGGCTTCCTCGGCATGAGTGAGAGCGGAGGAAGTCAGGAACAGTGAGGCGATGAGGAGGGGTTTCATTCGAGAAGACGGCTGGCGAGCCACGTTAAAAGCATAACCATGATGAAACACCCCACACGTCGAAAACTGCTTCAGACCGCCATCTCCGGCGCATCCGCACTCTGGGCGGGAAATCGCCTGATCGCCGCCGATGCGGATCCTCGCGTGCGCGGGCCGTTTCCGATTCTCTCGACGCCGTTCACGGAAACGGGGGCGGTGGACTACGAGGTGCTCGCGGATCAGGCGCGGTTTGTGGACTGGGGCGGCTGTCCCGGCATGATCTGGCCGCAATCGGGCGACAGCGTGGATCTTTTGACGATGGATGAAAAAATGCGCGGCATGGAGGTGCTGGCGGAGACCTCTCGCGTCTTCAAAACATCTGCGCTGTGCCTCGGTGTGCAGGGCAAAGACATGGAGGAGATGCTCGTGTATGCGCGACATGCGGAAAAGCTCGCGCCCGCGGCCATCATCTCGCGTCCGCCGGACTCGGGCCTCACGGAAGACGATCTGCGACAGTATTGGCGGGAGCTGGCGAAGGTCGCGAAACGCCCTGTCATCTTCCAGACGACCGGTGGCGTGGCCTACAAAGGCCCGGTTCCCTCCGTGAAGCTCTTGATCGAGCTGGCGAAGGAGTTCCCGCACTTCGGTTACATCAAAGAAGAAGCCGCGCCCATAATCGCCCGCACGCGGGAGTTGTGTGCAGCGAAACCAACGATCCGCCGCGTCTTCAGCGCCCGTGGAGCGCATGGCTGGCTCTACGAGTCCCACCTCGGCACCGAAGGCCTCATCACCGAACGCGCCGTCTATACCGACGTGCTCACCCGCATCTGGGACCTCATGCAAAGCGGTAAAGACCCCGACACCGCGCGCGACATCTACGCGAAGCTGCTGCTCCTCTTCAATCTCGGCCAGCACCTCCCCGGCGGCGACCTGCGCGGCTTCCAACTACACCTCTGGAAGAAGCGCGGCGTCTTCAAAAACATGATCTCCCGTCAATATGGACCGAAACAGTCCATCCCCGACAAGCCCATCCTCTCCGAACTGAAACTGAGCGCCGATGAGATGGCCGAGATCGACTTCCGTTTTGAGGCATTGAAGCCGTATTTGAAAACGGAGCCGCTGCCGTTCAGGACTTCATCGAAGTGAGTTCGCGGCTGGATAATGGCTACTCGAAGCGCATGGAATAAAGGTCAGCATCGACGATGCGGAAGTGCAGGCGCACAGGCTTTCCGGCGAGTTCACCCAAAGAGTCCTTGCCTTTCCAAGTCACCACCCGCCTGATCTCGTTGCCGATGATTTTTTGGCAGTCGCCCGCCATGTATCCTGGCAATGGTTTGCCAGCCTCGTCGAGCAGCTCGACCCGAATGATGCCTCCCGCGGAGGTCCAGTAGTTGAGCACGAGTTTATCACCGCTGAAGCGGATGGGTTTGGTCGTCACGGTGCCGCCGGTGTGTCCTGCGTGGATGGAGGCTAGGCCATCTGTGCGGAGCGAATAGCGGCGGATCTGATGCGATGGGATGGCGTAGTTGGTCGAGACATAGAATGACATCTCGCCTTCGCCGGTGGGGACGATGCCCATCGAGGCAAACAGGCTGCGTGCGTGCCATGCGCCGCGCTCCATGCCTGGGCGAACAAAGGCGTCCATGAAGGTTCGGTCATACGTCATGCCATCGCGCGTGGACATCAGCATCACATCGCCGATGGAGTTCGCGATGGCGCGAATCTCGGTCCCGTAAGCCTCTAGCTCGGCGCGCGGGACGACTTCTTCGCTGATCATGCGATGCGGCATTGAGATAAGGATGTGTGGGGCACGGAAATACGGCATCGTGGCGTTGGAGTAGAGATTGCGGGGCCTTTCCTCACCGCTGAACTGCATGCGCACCGGCTCCGACCAGGTTTTGAAGTCTTTGGAAACCGACCGCGCGATGGTTCGATAAGCGTCTCTCGGTTTCGGATTTCCCGGCGTGCCGCCTTCGCTCCAGCCACGCATGTAGATGGCGTAGCATTGCTCGGCTGGCAGCCAACTGACGACGTTGTGGGAGTCCAGCTTGTAGCCAGCGAAGATGACTTCGTCCGACCAGAGCTTCCAATGAATGCCATCTGGCGAGACAAGGCGGACCAGCCCTTCCTCGCGTGCCGTGGCCGCGCCCACGGCTTTGTAGCGCTCCGCTGGCGGCACGCCGGGACGGTCGTCGAGCATCGCGGCGAAATTGCACGAGGTGCGGAGCGGCGTTGGGCCGAGGATGATGTTGTTGTCCTTGCTGC
>CAMCWM010000218.1 GCA_945882215.1 Akkermansia muciniphila
CGCCGGAACGAAGCTCAGCATCCGCATGGAGCAGAATTTCGGCAACGGGCTCGTCATGGGCTGCCTGCGCATCTCTAGCATCACGGGTGATGTCGTTGCATGCCTTCCTGCCGTCGAAGAATCCGCGTCCGTCGCCACCAAACGTGGCAAAGGCAAAGCCGCCGCCACGCCGAAATCCAAAGATCCCGAGCTCGCCAAACTCGAACGCCAGAAAACCGCGCTGCAAAAGCAGATCACCGCGCTGGATGCCCCCACCACCGAAATCATGCGCGAACTCCCGCAGCCGCGCATGTCCGCCATCTTCAAACGCGGCGTTTACACCGATCCGGCTGATCCCGTCACTCCAACGGTTCCCGCCATCTTCAATTCCAAGCCCCAAGGCCCGCCCAATCGCATCACCTTGGCGAAATGGCTCACCAGCCGCGACAATCCGCTCGTCGCACGCGTCACCGTGAATCGTTGGTGGGCCGAACTCTTCGGCCAGGGCATCGTCACCACGCTTGAAGACTTCGGCATCAAAGGCGCGGCACCTTCGCATCCTGAACTTCTCGACTGGCTCGCCGTCGAGTTCATCGACAGCGGCTGGAACATGAAGCACGTGCTCAAGAAGATCGTCATGAGCGCGGCATATCGTCAAAGCGCAGGGCAAAGAGCAAAGGGCGAAGTGTCTGGCTCTATGCCCTACGCCCTTGGCTCTCAGCTTGATCCCGCCAACACTTTGTTGTGGCACGGCCCCCGTTTCCGCCTCGATGCCGAAACCATCCGCGACAACGCCCTCGCCATCGCCGGGTTGCTCAATTTGAAGCAGGGAGGCGTTCCGATCCGTCCGCCGCAGCCCGACGGACTCTGGAAAAAAGTGGGCGGGCAGGATTACAACTACGTCGTCAGTCCCGGAGCCGAACAATACCGGCGCGGCCTCTACGTCGTGCTCAAACGCGGTTCGCCGTATCCCAGCTTCATGAACTTCGATGCCAGCGCCCGCATGGCATGCGTCGTGCGTCGCTCTCGCAGCAACACACCACTTCAGGCGCTCACGTTGCTCAACGACCCCGTTTATGTCGAGGCCGCCAAAGCCTTCGCCAGACGCATCGTCACTGAATCGTCCAGCCAGGATCTTGATTCGCGGCTGCAACATGCCTTCCGCATTGCGCTGGCACGCACGCCGCAAGCCAAAGAGTTCGGCGTGCTCAAATCTCTCTGGGAAGCCCAGTTTGAATCTGCCAAAGCCGACGCGCAGGCCACGAAAGAACTCGTCACCGGCCTCGAACTCCCGAAAAATCTGCCCGCCGCCGAATTTGCCGCCTGGTATGCCGTGGCGAGCGCGATTCTCAATCTTGACGAGTGCATCACGAAAGGTTGAGCCAGCATTCGCCAAGAATAGTCTGGTGATGGCGTTGTTTGTGCGGCTATTTTGCCACCGCAATGCAACCCAACGCGCCGACACCCTGTCCGCACTGCCCCTCGGATGAGGAGCGGACGGTGATTGTGCCAAAGACGGACCTGCCGCCCGCACCTTACATCTGCCCGATGTGCGAAGGGGTGCGATCTGACAAACCCGGCGTGTGTCCTCAATGCGGCATGGCCTTGGAGAAAAATCCGCTCGCCAGACGCAACGAGCCCGAATGTTGTGGCGACGGCGGCGATGACGAGGTGCGTGACCTGTGGTGGCGCGTGCGCTGGAGCGCCGCGATGACCGTGCCGGTCGTGTTGCTGTCGATGGGCATGGATCTGCCCGTGATCCGCGACATTCCGCACGACGCGTCGGCATGGATGCAGTTCGTCTGGGCCACGCCCGTCGTGTTCTGGGTCGGCTGGCCGTTGTTGGTGCGTTTTGGAAATTCGATTCTGCGCCTGAGCTTCAACATGTTCACGTTGATCGGCCTCGGCGTGCTTGCGGCGTGGATTTACAGCGTGCTGGCGCTGGTGGCTCCCACCTGGCTGCCCCATGAGGCCACGCATGGTGGCATGGCGCTGTACTTTGAAAGCGCTGCGGTGATCACCGTGCTCGTGCTGCTTGGCCAGCTTCTCGAGTTGCGCGCCCGCAAAGCGACGGGGTCGGCGATTCGCGCCCTGATGAATCTCGCGCCAAAAACCGCGTTGCTGGTGCGTGATGGCATGGAAATCGACACACCGGTCGATTCGATCCAGATCGGCGACATCCTGCGCCTCCAACCCGGCGCGCGCATTCCTGTCGATGGTGTTGTCATCGAGGGCAGTTCGTCTGTCGATGAGTCCATGCTCACCGGCGAATCGATGCCACAGAAGAAAGAGGCAAAGGCTGCTGTGACCGGTGGCACGGTGAATGGCAATGGCACCTTCCTCATGCGCGCCGAGCGCGTGGGTGCGAACACGTTGCTGAGCCAGATCGTCGAAATGACCGCCAAAGCGCAGGCCAGTCGCGCGCCGGTGCAGCGTCTCGCGGATCGTGTGTCTTCCTGGTTTGTGCCGGCGGTGGTCGGTGTCGCGGTGCTGACGTTCCTGCTGTGGTGGAAGTTTGGCCCGCAGCCATCTTTCGCATTCGCCGTGGTGAACGCGGTGGCCGTTTTGATCATCGCCTGCCCCTGCGCGCTCGGTTTGGCAACGCCGATGGCGGTCACTGTCGGACTCGGCCGCGGGGCGCAGCTCGGTGTTTTGATCAAGAACGCCGAGACACTGGAGCGGCTTCAAGACATCGACATCCTGATGCTCGACAAGACCGGCACGCTCACAGCGGGCAAACCCTCGGTGACGGAGATCGTGCCTCTGCCCGGCCTTTCCGCGCGTGATCTGCTCGCTTGCGCCGCCGCGGTCGGGGCCTTGAGCGAGCATCCGCTCGCCGCAGCCATCGTGAACGCGGCGAAGGAGCGTAACATCCCGCTGGCCACCGTCACCGGTTTCCAGGCCATCACCGGCGGCGGCGTGCTGGGGAACATTGGCGAGAGCGAAGTCTTCGTCGGCCAGGCATCGTTTCTGAAAAAGAACGGCGTGTTCATCGACGCCGAATGCCACGCGCGTTCGGCGCAATTGCAGGCGGATGGCTGCACGGTGGTCGTTGTCGTGCTCAATGAAAAGCCGCTCGGCCTCATCGCCATCAAGGACAAGATCAAGGAGGCCACGCCACAGGCGATCCAGGCTCTCCATGCGCTCGGTTTGAAGCTACAAATGATCACCGGCGATGCGTTGCCCACCGCGCAGCGCGTGGCGAAGGATCTGGGCATCGACGAAGTCGCCGCCGAGGTCTCGCCGAAAGAAAAGCTGCTGCACGTTTATCAAGCCCGGGGCAAAGACCGGCATGTGGCCTTCGCTGGTGACGGCATCAACGACGCGCCCGCCCTCGCCGCCGCCGATGTCGGCATCGCGATGGGCACCGGCACCGAAGTCGCCATCCAAAGCGCCTCCATCACGCTGGTGAAAGGCGATTTGCGCGCGCTGCATCAAGCCTTCGCGCTCAGCCGTGCCACGATGAAGATCATCCGTCAGAACCTGTGGTTTGCTTTCCTTTACAACGGCCTCGGCATCCCGTTGGCCGCCGGATTGCTCTATCCCCTCACCGGCTGGCTGCTCAATCCCATGATCGCCAGCGTGGCGATGTCGCTCAGCAGCGTGTCAGTGATCCTGAACAGTCTGCGGCTGCGGTGGTTCAAGTGAGCAGGCTGCATGCGGTGAGTTGTAAATGTGGGCTTGCTTCAGGGCCTGTCTCCTGTCCATTTTCGTGCCATGAGCCACGACTCGACTCTTCCTGCCACGCGTTCATCCGCCTCCTGGCAGCCACCGACGGCGCAGGAGCTGGCGGCGATGCTGCCGCAGTATGAAATCGAGATGTTGCTGGGTCGTGGCGGCATGGGGGCGGTGTACAAGGGACGCCAGATCTCCCTGGACCGTCCCGTCGCCATCAAAATTCTTTCCAACACGCTCAACGAGGCTGACGCAAGCTTTGCGGAGCGCTTCAAGAACGAGGCGCGTGCCATGGCAAAGCTCACCCACCCCGGCATCGTCGCGGTCTATGATTTCGGCCAGACAGAGAGCGGGCTGCTCTACATCGTCATGGAGTTCGTTGAGGGCACCGATGTCTCGCGCATGATCGCCCAGCAGAAGCGCCTGCACACGGATCATGCCATGGCGATCACCGCGCATGTCTGCGACGCTCTGGCCTACGCGCACGAGCGAGGCATCATCCATCGCGACATCAAACCGGCGAACATCATGGTCGGTTACGATGGTGTGGTGAAGGTGGCGGATTTTGGCCTCGCCAAGATGACCAAGAGCGGGGAAAGCGGCCTGACGCAGAGCGGCATGGCGATGGGCACGCTGCATTACATGGCTCCCGAGGCGCTCATGCTTGGCACCGGTGTGGATCATCGCGCGGATATTTATGCAGTGGGCGTCATGCTATATCAGATGCTCACCGGCAAGCTGCCGCAGGGCATGTTTGAGCTGCCCTCGCTGCAAGTGCCGGGCCTCGACCCGCGCTACGACGGCATCATCGCCAAAGCGCTGCGGGATGACCGTGAGATGCGCTACCAGAGTGTGCTGGAGATGCGGCAGAATCTCGACAGCATCCTGACGCAGCCAGTGGTGAAAGTGGAGGGAAACGCCAAGCAAGCTCCTGCCGCATTGCCCACGCAGGCACGACCGCAACATTCCGGCGGGCATCCGTATCGTCCGCCGCAGGCCCAGGCTCCAGCCTATACTCAAAAGAAGAGTTCGCTGCTGCCTTGGGTGCTGGTGGCTGTCGTGGCGCTTGGATTGGCGGCGTGGTTTTTTCTGGGCTATTCCAAGCCGGTGTCACCTTCAGCTAGCAATGAACCGCCCGTCTCCGTCAGCTCAGTTTCCAGTGACAACAAGACACCTGCTTCCGTCACTGCCTCCGCTGAAACGGTTCCAGCGCCAGCATCAACGGTTACCCCTCGCCTCGCTCCGGCAAAGGCTGCCCCAGCAGCAGCCACGCAGACTCCGCTGATGCCGACTGCAAAGACTGCCGAGGTCGTGGTGCCGGTGCCGTTGACGCTGCCCGTTGGTCCCACGGCTTGGACTGACACCAAAGGGCGTAGCATCACCGCCACTTTCAAAGCCATCGCCAGCGGCAATGCGCTGCTGGAGATCGCGGGCAAGGTGACGCCCGTGCCGCTGAACACGCTGTCGGCCACCAGCCAGAAACTGGCACGCGACTACCAGCAGCAGGCACAGAATGCGCTAAACAAGATCGTCGCGGGTGATCCCTCCAAGGCGACGAAGGACGTGCCCTTCACGAATACACTGGGCATGAAGTTCGTACCGGTGCCAGGGACGAAAGTGCTGTTTTGTATCCACGACACGCGGAATGCTGACTACAGTGCGTATGCCGCCAGCACCAACGGAGCGGATCAGGAGTGGAAAAGGCATGGCGTCAGCGGCAAAGAGCAACACCCCGTGGTATTCGTGAATTGGGATGATGCTACGGCGTTTTGCGCATGGTTGAGCCAGAAGGAAGGGCGCAGCTACCGCTTGCCGACAGATGAGGAATGGAGTTATGCGGTGGGCATTGGAGAAAGGGAAGCGCGCGAGCATCCGAATAGCAGCCCCAAGGAGAAAAATTGGAAAATTGAGGGTGACTATCCGTGGGGTGGAGACTATCCGCCGACAGCGAAGGATGGGAACTACGGCGTCGTGAACGACGGATACGATGAATCCACATCTCCAGTGATGCAGTTCAAACCGAACGCGTTGGGCCTGTTCGACATGGGTGGCAACGTCTGGCAGTGGTGTCAGGATTACCATGATCCGTCAATAATGACTTCCCGTGTGTTGCGCGGCGCTTCCTGGATCCGGCAAATTCGCGAACTTTTGCGGTCATCCTACCGCAGCGGCAAGGCAGGCGACTTTCGCAACATCGACATCGGCTTCCGCTGCGTGCTGATAGTGTCTGCGTCACCTGCGGCAGCCTTGGCAACGCCCTCGACTTCGACAGTTCCGCCTGCAAGCTCGGCACCCTCCACCAAAGCCGACCCTGAAGTGATTCGAATGGCAGCCGCGGCCAAGGCGTTTCCACTCACCGACATGTCCGAGTCTTCCAAGGATCGTGCGCGGAGAGGTGTGTCCATCGTGAAAGTGATCTCCACTGACATCAAAAAAGCTCTGCAACTGTCCAAAGAACAGGAGGAGTGGATCAAGAAGCGGGACGAAAAACTCCAGATCGACTGTGGCTTGGTGCGGATTCGCGAGGCGGCCAACGGCGGCGGTTCAAACCAGGTGGTGGAACTGCACGGTGAGGCGTTGCGGGATGTGCTCGAACAGTTTTCGATGGAGCAACTGCTGACTTGGGAGGCCATTTTAGGTCCTGATGCATCGCAGATGCGAAGTTACACTGGCGGCCCCTACCTTGAGGCCATCAAGAAAAAACGACTGGCAGGCATTCCGCCGGGCGGCTGAACGTGGCGGCCGAAGTGCTGGTTGCGATGCTGAGATGTCTCCAACGCATCTTTTCTTCCATCATGGCTTCACAAGGCTTGCCCGCTGTGCCGTTCTCTGAAACAGTGCGGCGGTATTTCTATTTTTTCTCCTGTGAAACCCAATCCGGATTCCCCCGCACCCGCTGATCCCAAGGAACCGCAGTCGTTCGACACGGGAAATGTCACGCTTGGGCCTGAGGATGTGACCATCGCGGTGCCCAATTTGAAGCGCGCCGCGCCTCCTGCCGAATCACCGCTTTCTGATGCGGGGCTGAGCACGGGGAACGTCACGTTGGGGCCGGAAGACCAGACCATTGCCATTCCAAATCCCAGCCGCTCCTTGCCTGCGGCGACGATGGGTTCGAGCCAGCCGCGCTCGCTTGCGGACACGGGGAACATCACCCTCGGCCCGGAAGACCGGACCATCGCGATCCCGACGAACAAGCAGCCGACCATTCAGCCGACGATGCCGGGTGCCGCGACAATGCCGAGCCATGGCGGCTTGCCAGCAGCCACTCGCGGACCGGTGACGGGAACGGGAGCCAGCAAGCCCCGCTCGCACATGGAGTCACTCACCGGCAATGACGGCTGGATCGGCGACCGCTACCGTCTCCTCGACAAGCTCGGCGAGGGCGGTTTCGGCGTTGTTTACCGCGCCGAGCAGGTGAAGCCGATCCACCGCATCGTGGCGATCAAGATCGTGAAGGCGGGCGTGACTTCGGCGGACATCCTGGGCCGTTTCGCCATCGAGCAGCGCACGCTCGCCATCATGGAGCATCCCAACATCGCGCGCATTCTGGACGCGGGCGAGACGGACATCGGCGCGCCGTACTTCGTGATGGAGATGGTGAAGGGCCGCTCCATCACCAGCTACTGCAAACAGAACGTTCTCGATCTGCGCCAGCGCCTGGCGCTGTTCATTCCGGTCTGCCGTGCGGTGAATCACGCGCACCAAAAGGGGATCATCCATCGCGACATCAAGCCCGGCAACATCATGGTGATGGACGAGGCCGGCAAGGCGGTGCCCAAGGTCATCGACTTCGGCATCGCGAAGGTCTTGGAAGGCGAAGGTTCCGGTCACACCATCGCCACGGGCGTTGATCAGCTCGTCGGCACGCCGGGCTACATCAGCCCGGAGCAGATCGAAAACGGCAGTTCGCATGTGGACACCCGCTCCGACGTGTATGCGCTCGGCGGCGTCTTTTTCGAACTGCTCTGCGGACGTGCGCTCATCACGCCCTCGGACATCGCGGCGAAGCCCATCCACGTCCTGCTGCGTGATCTGGCGGAGAAAGATCCGCCCAAGCCCTCCAGCATCGAGCCTTCCGTCCAGGGTGATCTCGACTGGATCGCGCTCAAGGCGCTCGAACGTGACCCCAACCGCCGCTACGGCAGCGCGGACGATCTCGCCGACGACATCACGCGTTACCTGAGCTTCGAGCCGATCACCGCACGTCCGCCGAGCAGGCGTTACCTGATCACGAAGTTCGTGCGCCGTCACCGTGTCGGTGTCGCGGCCGCCATCGCCATCTCGCTCGCTGTCCTGATCGGCGGCATCACCAGCACCGCGATGTATTTCAAGGCGGAGCGCAACCGCATCGAGGCCGAGCTGGGCCGCGAAAACCTGCGCAAATCCTACAGCCGCTCCGACGAGCAGATGGCCCGGCAGCTCACCGAACGCGGCCAGTACAACGAAGCCGTCTCTTATCTCACCCGTTCTCTGCGCACCGATCCTGCGAACGATCTCTCTTCCACGAATCTGCTCTCGCTGCTGGCAAACGTGCATCTCATCCGCCCTGACACCGCGCCCCTCGCATTGCCGGAAGGCGCGGGTGAGGCGGCCAAGGTGGCCATCAGCCGCGAGGCGGGTGTGGCGCTGGCGGTCTGCCGCATCGCACCCAAGGCCATGCCCGCGCCGGGGCAACCGACGTCGAGACGCGAGATCCTTTCCACCTGGAACATGAAAACCGGCGAGCGCACCGATCACCCGGTCCCTCCCGGTGTGCAGATCACCTGCCTGGATGTCACAACCGACGGCCAGCAGGCCGTGATCGCGCGTGACGATGGCAATGTGGAGCTCTGGTCGCTCAAGGACGGCAAGCGTCGCAATCTTCAGCCGCGCCTGCCGGTGCTTGCCACCTGCATCGCTTTTTCCGGCAACGGCACCAAGCTGCTCGCCGGCAGCGAGACCGACACGGACGGCATGGGCCACATCCACCTCTGGGATTTGCGCAAGCCGCAGGAGCCTGCGGTGGTGATGAAGCAGAAAGGCGTGGTGAGTGAGATCGCGGTGGATGATGACGGCATCTTCGCCGCCTCCATTTACAGCGGTGATCCCATCAATCCCGAAGGAGACGACGGCGCTGCCACCACCTGGGATCTTCGTCTCGGGCAGGCCATTGGCGATCCCATTGAGGTGGACAAGGGTTTGTTGCATGTCGCCATCGAACCCAAGCAAGAACTCATCGCGCTGGGCATGGTCAGCGGCACCGTCTTTGTCGGCAGCTTCCGCAATGGTGGTGAACACATTCCGCCGATCACTCATCCGTCTTCGATCACCTCCCTGGCCTTCAGCGCGGATGCCAAATCCATCATCGTCGGCGATGGCGGCGGTTACGTGCACATCTGGAATCTGAGTAATGCCAAGCTGCGCTTCCCCACCCGCCAGCATGACGGCGAAATCATCCGCGCGATGCCTGCGGCGGACACCAGCCTCGTCGCCAGTGTGTCCCGCGAGGGCGAGGTCAGCGTGTTCGATGTGCAAACCGGGGCGCTTTTGTCCACGCGTCTCCAGCGGACCGTCAACGATGCCAAAATCACGCGTGACGGCTCTTTGCTCGTCCTCGCTCCAGGTGGCATTCCCTTCGTGCAGGTCTGGAACATCCATGAGCGTATGTCGGGCCGCAAATTCGTCGATGTGCTCGACAAGAATTTGATCAC
>CAMCWM010000219.1 GCA_945882215.1 Akkermansia muciniphila
ATTTCTCGAAGCCTTTCACCACTTTGGCGCTCGGATTCGTGATGGACTCGCGCAAGTAGGCTTCATCGGCTTTCAGCTTGCCTTTCATGCCCTTGGCGATGTCGCGTTCGGCACCGAACAGGCCTTTCCAACTCGGCCCCACCTTGCCCACGAGCGTGCCATCCGTGCTGTGGCAGGCCATGCAGCCAAACATTTGATACAGGCGCTCGCCTTCTGCCGCCGTCGGCTTCGTTTGCGTGGTCGCCAGCGCTTGGCGTGGGGTGAGATCGACCTTCAGGCCAGCCTCGAATCCTTCCTTGGCCAGATCAAAGGCCATGAGCTCCCAAGGCGTGAAGTAGGCGGTATTTTGCGCAGGCAGGCCGTCGCTGCTTTTCAATCCCCAGCCGATGCGCATCTGATGGCAGCTTTTCATGTCGGGAAAACCGACCAGCACGCTCATGCCGTCCGTGCTGAGGTAGGCGCTGCTGGCGGTCATGAATTCCTGGCCGGTGCTGCCGTCCAGCTTCAAATGTGGCGAGCCGTAGTCGAACGTGCGCTTGTAGTTCCAGCGCTCGGCGCTGTAGCTGCTCGGGTCGGTCGCCAGTTTGGCGTCCAGCTTCGCGTCGAAGCGCAGCAGCAGGCCCTTGTCTGTTGGCGTCACTTCCTTGAGCAACACGCGGGGTTTGTCGGTGTATCGCACTCGGGCTAGGCCGCTGATCTTCTTCACCACGGTGCCCCAGACCTGGAAACCGGTGACGTAAAGCTGTCCGTCCGCCGGATTCACGGTCGCGTTGAGCGTGGGGAAGTCGAAGTCGCGGGAAAAGCTCACCACCGCCGCCTGTGGCCTCGCAAAGCGTGAGTTCATCAGCACGCGGAAGAGTTCGGGCCGGTTGTAGCCGATGTGGATGAGTTCGTCATTCACCGGGCCCATCTTCGCACCGACGAGCCAGGTCTGCGTCACGCCGCTAGGATTCACCGGATGCGGCAGCCACGTCAGCGGCTCGGTGATCGTCTCGGGATACTGCTCCTTCGGCGCGATCGTCGGCAGATGGCCGTAGAAGTGATGGTCCGAGATGATGTGCAGCGGGGTGGAGGGCACATAGTTGCCCTGCTGATCGCTCGCCGTGACCAGTCCCGTCTGCGGATGCACGCCGATGAAAGGCTGTCTTAACCCATAACCCATCACTTCAATCTTCTTCCCGTCCGCCGCCACCTTGATCACGGTGCCGTTGTGCTTGCCGCGTGTCGTGCCCTCCTGACCGCCTTTGGAAATGTACAGCTCGCCCTTCGGCCCCAGCTTCATCGAATTCGGAAACTCCCGAGTCTCCGCCGTTTGCGCGAAGAGGTTGCAGAACATCTCATAGCGGTCGCACTCGCGGTCGTTGTTCGTGTCCACGAGTTTCCAGATGCCGTTGCGATCAAAGACAAAGAGTTCTCCCTTCCTCGCCACAATGCTCATTGGCTCATGCAAGCCACTGGCAAAACGCTTCCACGTCACCTTCTCCAAATCGCCCTTCAAGCCCGAAATCAGCCACACATCGCCATCGAAGGTCACACCCGCCGCATCGCCCTGGTCATTGAGAAACGCGATGTCTGCGAGGCGCACATTGCGCTTCCACGGATTCTCGAAGGGCAGGGGAATGTCGTCGATGACGTAGGCGTCGGGCTTTTGCGAGAGTGTGGCTTTGGTGGTGATGGTTTGGGGCCATAAAGCATCCTTTTCCCCCAGGTGTGGGTGAGAAGTGGTTTCTCCATCTTCGATGTGCTTTCCGATGCTAATGCCGAATTCAAACTCAGAACTCGACGGGCGTAACGCAACGAACTGGAAGCCGTTCACACGCTGCATCTTCAGGCCGATGGAACTCGCACAAAGCACTTCCAGAGAATCATCGCTGTTACCAGCATGTACGATCAGAGGTTCTTGATGAGGCGCAATACGGAACCATCGAGTCACATGTTTCCCATCAGATCCACCTCGCGCCAGCCACTCAGTGATCCTCACATTGCCAATCGAATACTCTAAATCGGTGCCGACAGGCCTTTGAGAAGAGATGGCATGAAACTGTCCTGATGGCCCTCTCCCCACCTCCTCCCCGCTCGGTGCGGGCTCACGCGGATCGGTGAAGCTCGGCTTTTCGCCGACCTGCCATCCCGGATAGATGCCATTCGCGAGCCACACCTTGCCCACCGGCTTCGGTAGAAAGTCTTGGCCGTCCTTGGTCTTCTGTCCGGCGATGTGATAGGAACCCGGTGCGAGCGCTTCGGGTGTGACGGGTGGTTTGCCCTCTTCGCCTTCCCAGATGCAGGCGATGCGGAGGAGGTCGGTGTCAAAGCAGGCCCAGAGGTTGTGGCCGAGGTTCAGGATGAGGCCGCGGGGCGTGAGGTTGTCCTTCGGAAAGCCTTCGCCGACATCACGGGCATCCAGCACGCTGCTGAAGAACGGGAAATCCTTCTCCACGAAATCACCCCACGGCGAGGGCGTGGCGGGAGCGTCGGGCTTTTGCGCGATGAGCGTGGTGGCGAGGGCGAGTGACGCGAGGCACGTGCGGAATTTCATGGTCGGACAGAACAGGCGAGGCGGGAACGATCTGTCAATCACCAAGGCAAAACGACCCGCCGACGCAAAGGTCCATGGCTGGTCTTCGTTCATGGCAAACCAGCCATGAAACCACTCGTCATCCTCTTTTGCCTTGCCTCGCCAATTCTCGCCCAAGACGCGCTCAAGTCGTCACTCACCTTCCATGCCTCGTTTGATTCCAGCCTGAACGCCGACTTCAGCAAGGGCGACAAAACCTGTGTGATCACGAAGGGCAAGGAACTCGTGCCCTGCGTGCCGAACGACGATGTGAAACTCACCTCAGGCGGGAAATTCGGTGGCTGCGTGCATTTCCCAAAGAAAGGCGTCACGCGGCCTCAGTTCAGCGGGGTGAACGTGCTGGGCTACAACGACAAGAGCTGGAGCGCCACGGTCTCCACATGGTTGAAGCTCACACCAGACGAGGACCTGGAGCCGGGCTACTGCGATCCGGTGCAGATCGTGGGGGATGATGGCAAGAAAGGCTTTATTTTCCTAGAGTGGTCGAAGGATGAGACGCCGCGCTTCTTCCGCTACGCCATCCGTCCCTTGTTTGAGATCTGGAATCCCACGAACGTGCAGTGGGCGGACATTCCCTTCGAAAAACGGCCGATGGTGCAGGTGGCGAACGCGCCCTTCACCCGCGAGACCTGGACGCATGTGGCATTCACGCTTTCAAACGTGAACAACCAGGCGGCGAAGCCGGGCGGCAGCCTCTTCATCAACGGCAAGCTGCAAGGCCGCATCGAAAACTGGGATTTGCGTTTCGGTTGGGCTCCGGCAAGCGTGGCGCTGGTGCTGGGAGCTTCGTATGTGGGCCATCAGGACGATCTGGCCGTGTTTGACCGTGCTTTGACCGACGCGGAAGTGGCGCAGCTCTTCAAGCTCGAAGGCGGCGTCAGCAGTTTGCGTTGACGGTTTTTAAAAATCGCGGCTGAGGCCGATTAGGATGCCCAGGGAGTCGAGGCCGGGGTTGGGATTGGTTTGACCGCCGTTGGAGAGATGCTGGAACATTGCACTGGCACGCAGTGACCAGTCTTGAGTGATCGTGTGCGACACGCCGAGCTGGCCGAACCAGTTCAGCGTGAAGTCCTGCCCCTGGCCGCCGGGCACATTCTGCGCATCCACCCAGCCGACACCGCCCCCGATGGAGCCGAAGAGGCTCCAGGTCATGCTCGGGTCCCACCATTCGATGGATGGAGCGCCGGAGAGGCCGAGGTAGCGATTTTCGGAGCCTTCCTCGAACCAGTTCGCCATCACTGTGACTTTGTTGCGGATGGCGAGCTTGGAGCCGTTGGAGAAATCGAGTCCGAGCACCTCGGGAGAGCGCCAGGAGACCATGAACGGGACGATGCGGTAATTGAAGGTGGTGTCGCCGCCGACTTTCCACAGCATGCCGGTTTCAAAGTCGAACGCGTGTTGGTTCCATGGCTTAAGCTCGGCGGGTGCGGAGGTTTGAGCAAAGGCGGCTGTGCAGAAAATCAGGGAGGCGAAAAGGTGGCGGATCATGGGAGTAATCTAGCGTCAAGAGTCGCAAACGCCAGCGTGGAGTAAATGGTCGCGGTTAAGAGGCTCAGAAGAAAGGGCTCCAGAGTTGAAAAATACTTTTTTTGTTATCGTGTTTGCGACAAGCCTGCTCCCCGCCACGATGGCCTCCCGCTAACCACTGACCCCAACCACTTTCTCCTCATGAGTTCTCCCCGCGTCCTCCTCACCACCACGTCTTTCCAGGACACTCCCGGCATTCACCACGACATGCTGGCCAAGGCCGGATTCGAGATTGTTCGTGAAAGAGGACCGCTGCCCGAGAGCCGCATGCTTGAGCTGGCTGGTGACTTCGACGCCTATCTTTGCGGTGACGATGCTTTCACCCGTGCCGTCATTCAGAAATCCCTGCCGCGCCTCAAAGTCATCTCCAAATACGGCATCGGCCTCGACAAGATCGACTTGAAGGCCGCCACCGACCTCAAGGTGCCGGTTCTCTTCACTCCGGGTGTCAACCACACCACCGTTGCCGAGCACACCTTCGCCCTCCTGCTCGCCGTCGTGCGCAACCTCGTTGTTGAGGCCAATCACGTCGCTGCCGGTAACTGGACGCGCATCACCGGCAACGAACTCTGCGGCAAGACGCTCCTGCTCGTTGGCCTCGGCCGCATCTCCAAGGAAGTCGCCATTCGTGCCCGCGCCTTCGGCCTGCGCGTTCTCGTTTTCGCCAACTACTGGGAGGAAGATTTCGCCCGCTGGTATGACCTGGAGCGCGTCGAGGACCTCGACGAGGGCCTCAAGCAGGCTGACTTCATCTCACTCCACACCAAGCTCACCGAAAAGACCAAGGGCTTGATCGACGCCCGCCGCATCGGCCTTCTCAAGCCCGGCGCTGTCATCGTCAACACCGGTCGTGGCGAACTCATCTCGCTCGCCCCGCTTGTCGAGGCCATCAAGGCTGGCAAAATCCGTTACGGCGCTGACGTGCTCGACCAAGAGCCGCCGCCCGCCGATCATCCGCTTCTCGGCCTCCCCGGCACTGTGCTCACGCCGCACATCGGCAGCCGCACTCACGAGAGCGTGCAGCGCCAGGCCAGTTGCGCCGTGGAAAATCTCACGCGATACCTCGCGGGCAAGGAGCCGATCGCACGCGCCAACCCGTTCTGAGCGGAACTCGGCCAGCTTCAACTTCATGAGCTTTCCGTTTCGTACGAAGCCCAGAAAGGTTGTGTTGTTCCTTTGGACTACAAGTGAACAACATTTCCCCAGGTACGAGGAACCGCGAATTGCCGGTGTGCTGGATTCACGTGTCAGTGATGAGCGCATCGAACAAGTGATGGCGACGATACACGCTGTGCGCTATCCCGCGATGGTACATGAACGGGCTTGCATGATGTACGACAGTTCGAGAAAGAGGCATTTCGTGGACCAGTCTGGCAAGAAGGTCGCCCAATATGAAAATTGGCCTAACTGGCAGGATCGCGGCCATTGCTGCTACTTCAAAGAGTTGGTCGCTGAGCGTGTGGAGGACTTCTGTTTCGATGTGATCGACATGGATCATGAAATTGCGTATTGGAAGCGTCCAGCGCGGATCTCAAGTTTGAATGAGGATGGGACGTTCGCGGATGCGCCCAGAGTGCTTGAACCAGAAAAATTCCTGTCGTTGAGAATATCTTTGGAGAATGGTGTAAGGACTGAGCGATGGGTTTTTGGTGACGAAGCAAAGCGTCCTAGAGTATGCCCCAATAGCTTTGCCTGATGTGGTTCGCTTTCGGTTTTGATCCGGTCTTCCGCTCTTGATTTACATCTTTCCATCTCCAAACATCAGTCCTCCTTTCCCACAACCATGAGCCTCACCATCAAACCCCGCGAATCCTGCGCCTTCGATCAAATCTCGCTCGGCGAAGTCATGCTCCGTCTCGATCCCGGCGAAGGCCGCATCCGCACCGCCCGTGAATTCAAAGCCTGGGAAGGCGGCGGCGAGTACAACACCTCGCGCGGTTTGAGGAAATGCTTCGGCTACAAGACCGCCGTCGTCACCGCCTTCGTGGACAACGAGATCGGCCATCTCATTGAGGACTTCATCATGCAGGGCGGCGTCTCCACCGACTTCATCCAGTGGCGTGCTGATGACGGCATCGGCCGCACCGTCCGCAACGGACTGAATTTCACCGAGCGCGGCTTCGGCATTCGCGGCGCTGTCGGCAATCCTGACCGCGGCAACACCGCCGCCTCGCAGCTCAAGCCGGGCGACATCGACTGGGAGCACATCTTCGGCAAACTCGGCGTGCGCTGGTTCCACACGGGCGGCATTTTCGCCGCGCTCTCCGCCACCACAGCCGAACTCACCGTTGAAGCCGTGAAGGCTGCCAACAAGCACGGCACCATCGTCAGCTACGATCTCAACTACCGCCCTTCGCTCTGGAAGACCATCGGCGGCCTCAAGAAGGCGCAGGAGGTCAATCGCGAGATCGCGAAGTATGTCGATGTCATGATTGGCAACGAGGAGGACTTCACCGCCTCCCTCGGCTTTGAGGTCAAGGGCGTGGACCACAACATCTCCAACATTGAGCTCGATGCCTTTAAAGCCATGATCGAGACGGCGGTGAAGGAGTTCTCGAACTTCAAGGTCGCCGCCACCACGCTGCGCGGCGTGAAAACCGCCACCGTCAACGACTGGTCCGCCATCCTCTGGCACGACGGAAAATTCCACGAGAGCCGCAAGTATCCGGACCTCGAAATCCTCGACCGCGTCGGCGGCGGCGACAGCTTCGCCTCCGGCGTGCAGTTCGGTTTCATGGAGTTCAACGATGCGCAGAAGGCAGTCGAGTATGGTGCCGCCCACGGCGCCCTCGCCTCGACCACCCCAGGCGACACCTCGATGGCGACCCGCAAGGAAGTCGAAAAAACGATTGGCGGCGGCGGCGCACGTGTGGTGCGCTAAGGAATGATGAATGACGAAAAACTATTCTTCGCCCTGAAGCTCGTCAATCAAGGTTAGGTAGGCATTCGGGATTCATTCGTCATTCTGCATTCGTCATTTCCCTCCATGGCTTCCTCCGACCTCACGCCGCCTCACGTTTACGAGCAGCCGTATCCGGCCTTCGACATCAACGCCATCGAAACGCCCGCCTATGTGGTCGATGTGGCGCTGCTGCGCAAAAACATGGAGAAACTCGCCGCTGTGCAGAGCGAGTCCGGCGCGAAGGTGCTGCTGGCCTTGAAGGGCTTCTCGATGTTCAGCGTGTTCCCGATCATGCGCGAGTATTTGAGCGGCTGCTGTGCCAGCGGGTTGAATGAGGCGCTGCTGGCACAGGAATTTGGCAAGGAGGTGCATGTTTATGCGCCTGCGTTCAAAGAAGCGGAGATGCGGCAGATCATTCCCATCGCTCACCACCTCAGTTTCAACTCGCTGGCCCAGTTTCGGAAGTTCAAGCCAATGCTGGATGCCGCTAAAGCCGCCGGTCATGCGCCGAGTCCGGGCATTCGTGTGAATCCTGAGCACTCTGAGGTCGAGGTTTCGCTCTATGATCCGTGCTCGCCCGGCTGCCGTCTCGGCATTCGCGCCGAAGCGCTGGAAGGCGAAGATTTGAGCGGTGTTGAAGGCTTGCACTTCCATGCGCTGTGCGAGCAGGACTCCGATGTCCTCGAACGCACCGTGGCCGCCGTTGAGGCGCGGTTTCCCCGTCTGCTGGAGCAGGTGCAGTGGGTGAACATGGGTGGCGGGCATCACATCACTCGAAAAGATTACGATGTGAAGCGCCTTATCCGCGTCCTGCGCACGTTCCGCGAGAAGTGGGGCAAAGAAGTTTATATCGAGCCTGGCGAAGCCGCCGGCCTGAACACCGGCTATCTCGTAGCCGAGGTGCAGGACATCGTCGGTGCCCACAAAACGCCGGTTGCCATTTCCAAACTCCAAACCACCCTTCATCATGTCCAAGCCCCAGCCGATTCTTTCTCCTATCGCACGCCAGGCGATGCAAGAAGCCTTGCGCGAGAACTCTATCGCCGCCTCCAAGATGACGCGCGAAGAAATGATCGCGCAGATGCGGCGGAACGGCTCCGTGCCGAGACCGAATCGATTCTTGCGTGGGCGCAAGCCAACGGCTGCCTGATTTCTCCCTCGGTGTTTGAAGTCCGCACGGCGAGTTTTGCCCAGCTCGAAGGCGGGGCGGAGCACGAAGTGCTCCTCGACCAAGCCTGGAACCGGGTGATCAAGCTGACGACGCCGCCGAATTTTGGCGCACGAGGCCAGGCATCGGCCTACTTGGAAAATCTCCTGGCCTATGATGTGTTGCTTGGATTTGAGTGGTGTTTCGAAGGAGTTGTCCAGGAGCCGGATGGACTGGTTTTTTTGACCAGCCAGCCGTTCATTGCCGCCGAACAGGCCTCGGATGAGCAAATCGACGCTTACTTCAGCGGTCAGGGCTTCATCAAAAAGCGCGAGAACACCTACTTCCGTTCCATTGATGGAATCACACTCGCGGATGCGCGCCCTGCGAACATGTTGCGAGATGAGAAGGGGGTCATTTTCCCCATCGACATTCACATCCTGGGCGTGAACGCTGAAGACCTGCTCGCTGAAGAGGAATCCAATGAATCCGCGTGTGATGTCCTGCCCACCGCTATCCTCGACCTCTCCGCCACGGCGCACATGCCGGACTGCCTGGAGATGCCCTATCGTCCGCGCATTTTTGGTGCAGGTTTGCCGGGTGAGTTTCCACACGAATACAAGATGGGCGGCATGAGCTGCCTCGCGGGCGATGTGCTGACGGGCTTTTCGTTCCCTGAGCCTCTCAAGGTCGGACAGCGGCTCGTCTTTGCCGACATGGCGCATTACACGATGGTCAAAACAACCACCTTCAACGGCGTGCCGCATCCTGACATCGCGATCTACGATCCAGCGACGAAAGAGTATCGCGTGGTGCGGCGGTTCGGTTACGCGGATTTCCGGAACAAGCTCTCGTGACGTTGGCGGCTCTTGCGCCGTTGTTCCGTCACAAAAGCACCAAGTTTGGCTTCATTCGTGTCTGCATCAGTGGTGCTCATTTCGTAATGGTTGCTTCTCTTCATCCGTAATCTAGCCATGCGCCTACTCACATCAGTCCTATCGGTCCTATCCGTTGCATCAGTCCTAACGGCCCAGCCGGTCACAAAGAAGATCGACCTCCTCGAAGTCATCAAATCCGGCAACGTGGAGCACCACGTCAATCCCAAGGCCGACTTCCACGACGATCCGAAGGACATCTGGACCTTTGCCAAAGACGGCACCTTCAACATCAGCGGTCGTGGCTACGGCTATGT
>CAMCWM010000220.1 GCA_945882215.1 Akkermansia muciniphila
AATTTCGTGATAACCGAATAGAACCCATTTCAGCCTCGGCAAGGCCTGCTGTGAGGGACATAAGCGACCGCAGATTTCCTGGTGTCCCTCTGATGATTTGTTCGAATGCAGATAAAAACAGAGCGGTCAGCAGCGATGCGGGATCATTCCTTGCTCTGTTCTTTCCGCTTCATTGTGATCTGATGAATCCCTTTGCGCAGCGTGGCGACATTGAAATTGACCAGCAGACCGGTGCGCAGCCGGCTGAGCTTGAGCAGGGACTCCAATTGCTGCTCCTCCAGTTTTGCAATGCTGTCCTGTGACCGCACCAGCAGCAGCAATGATCCGCCCACGATGAAATCGAGACGCGTGGCGGTCTTGACGCGCTTGCCGTGGTAGTCAAACTCCAGCGGCACGCCTCGTTTGAAATCAAACTCCAACTGCCGGAGCTCGATGGCGAGACATTCGTCATAAGCGTCCCGGGTGAGGCCCGGGCCGAGGGCGCGGTGGACATTCATGCACGCGCCGATGACGAGGTGAGGAAGGTCGGCGTCGTTCACGGGTCAGCAGGCTGGAGGGCATCCTCACCGAGGATGCCGTAGATTTCCTGGGTGGTGCTCTGCACATGCTTGGTGAGCCACTGGTCCAGAGCGGCGGCGAGGCGCGCCTTGACCTCGGGATAGAGCTTTTTCACATCGCGCTCGCAGTGCGGATCCTCGCGCAGATCGAACAGACGTTCGATGGAGTGCCTCACACCCGGCGTGCGGATGTATTTGAAGCGCTCGGTGCGCACGCAGTGCTCCTTGGTTTTCAGGACGGCATCTTGAAACTTGTCCTTGAGCACAAAATGAAAATCGAAATCAGGATCGATGAAGGTGGTTTCATCCATCGGCGGGATGAACAGAGGTTCCTCACCCGGAATCTTGCGGCGGAAGAAGAGATAGCTGCTTTCGCCAAAGTAAGCGAGCCCGAGGCTTTGCTTCTCGCCACGAATGAGCGGGGCCAGGCTCGTCCCTTCAAAGCGCGGCTGCGCTGAAGCGCCGACGAGATCAAGCAGAGTCGGAGCAAAGTCGAGCGTGCGGGCGATCTGCGAATGACGCTGTGGTTTCTTCAAACCGGGAATGTGGAAGATGGCAGGCACATGATTGGCCTGGTCGCCGCCGTTGAAGGTGATGCCGTGGCCGAAGGTGCAGTTGGGTTCAAAGAGATCGTCGCCATGATCACCGGTGATCAGAATGATCGTGTCGTCCATGAGCCCCTGCTTTTCGAGTTCCGCCACCACACGGCCCACGGAGTCGTCAAACATGCGCACGCAGCCGTCATACAAGGCCACAATCTGCTCCACCTCCTGAGGCGGCAGCTTGCTCCACTTCTCATTGATGTCGGTGCCGCCGATGAACTGGTCCACGTTCAGCGCCAGCTCATGCTTGTGCGGGCCGTCATACTTCGGATCGGTCCACAGCTTCGCGTAATGCGTTGGCGTCTTGTAGGGCAGATGCGTGCAGGAATAGTAACCGAGCAGCAGGAACGGCTTTCCGTCCGTCGCGCGCTGCTTGAGGCGGTCGATGACCTGGTCCGTGACGACCTCTGGAGTCATGTAGTTGGCGAAGGACTTGAGCTTCGGAAACAGCATGTGGCCGACATGATTGTCGAAGAACAGCGGCAGGATCTGATGATGCAGGAACACCACCTCGCTCATGTACACGCGGAAGTTGTCAAAGTCGGAGACGATGATGTCCTTGAAGCCCATCGGCAGTTCGTTGAAGCCGCAGGCACACCAGTCGCCGATCACCGCGGTGTCGTAGCCCAGGCGTTGCAGCTCCGCGCCCAGTGATGGCGATTCACGGTTCGCCTTGTCCACCATCTCCCGGTTGGGGAACATGTGCCGCACGCCGTGCGTGTGCGGATACTGCGAGGAGAACATGCTCGTCAGCGACTCCAGAGTCGAGGCGATCGGCGTCAGGCACCGGTCGAAATTCGCGCCTTGCGCGGCGAGGCGGTCGATGTTCGGCGAAGTCAGGCGGTGGTAGCCGTTGCAGGAGAGATGATCCGCCCGCAGCGAGTCCGAACCCAGGATCACGATGTTCTTCGGACGTTTGCGGCCGCCTGCCAGCTCCTCCGCATCCGGCGCACGGCTCACTCCATACCCGCTCACCACCAGCAGTCCCAGCATGCCCGCCACCGCCGCAAAACTGAACAGCAGCGGCCGCGCCGCGCGCGCAAACCACCGGCGCAGCTCAAAGAGATAGAAGCCCGCCGCCGCCGCGATGGCCGCCATCGGAAACACCTGCGCGATCAGCACATGCACCGCGTTCTGCACGCCTGTGCCGCACACGGTGCCCAGCGCGTCATACCAGCCCAGCAGGTAGCTGTAGTCGCCGAAGTACGGCTTCTCCAGCATCAGCTTGAAGATGAAAAAACCGTATAGCAATCCGGCGAACAGCAGCGTGCGCCATACCACGCCCCAGCGTGCAAACGGCCGCATCTTGCCCCACAGCCTCACCAGCGGATAAATCATCACCACATAGCCCGCCGCCACCAATAGGTAACCCTTCAGCACCACCAGATTGCTCCACACGAGGTACCACCAGTGATGCTGCAGAGCCACCTCCGAGAAGCGGTTGTTGAAGCCGTGCGAGCTTCCCGCAAAACTCAGGATCGCTCCCGCATACCACGCCACCAGCGTGCCGAACACCGTCAGTGCGACGATTTTCAGGATGTGACGACGTTGCAGAGCAGGATGCGGCATGAGGTTGGGAGAAAACGAGCGTGAGCCGTTACATACAGCACACCAGCCCATATCTCAAACATTCCGCTCATCCGACCTCCTCACGGCGGCAACGCGGTCGGTGACGGCAGCTTCCCGGGCACGATGTCCACCCGCGCCCCAGGCTCCACCCACCGGCAAAGGCTGATGATGTCCGCAGAGGCCATCCGCACACAGCCATAGGAGGCCGGCGTTTTCAGCTTCGACTCCTCCGGCGTGCCGTGGATGTAGATCGCACGCGCCAGTGTCCATGCATTGCGCCGCTCCATGCCCTGCAGCCGCAAAACTCGCGTCACAATCGGGTCACGTCCCGGCGCGTCCACCGGCACGATCTCGCCCGTCGGCAGGCGCGCCTTCAGCTTCGCCCCGGGCGGCAGCCCCTGACCGATGACTTCCACCACTTGCAATTGTCCCAGCGGCGTCTTGTAGGAGCGTGGTTTGTTCCCGGTGCCAAAGCGCGACGTGCTCACCGGATACATCCGCTTGGGCTGGTCACGGTCGAAGGCCACCATCATCTGCTCCGCCACACTCACCACCAGGCGCTGATTCACCGGAACCACCGCCCTGCGCAGCTCCACCACCGGCGGGGGGGGGGTGCTGGCATGCCACCAGACCCAGCAGCAGCCAGCTCGTTTGAATCCAGGCAACAGGCGTGGTCATGCTCCCATCATACCGCATCCACGCCGTCGGCAAGTGTCTCCACGCGCACTTTCGCGGCCCCTCATTCACTTTTTTGCTTGTCGGCGGACAGCTCAATCGGTGGAATCCGTCTGACTCGCTCATTTCTCCCGAAAGGCCGCATCATGATCAATCCAGGCACCATCATTTTCGCCATCCAGGCTGGCATCAAACTGGCCGGCAAGGTGCGTGACATCTTCATCGACCACACGCACGAGCACGCCGCCGAGCTGCCAGTGGGAGACCTCGCCGGAAACGAGCTGGAGTCCGCAGCGGTGGATTATTTCCGCGATCACCCCGAGTTGCGCGAATCTGGCGGTCCCATGGCATGGGTGAAGACCAACGCGGACAAAGTCAGCGCCTACCGCGCCATCATGGACATCCAGGCCGGCAAGCCGCAGGACGTGTTGAGCCTCATCCGGCAGCTCGGCGGTGTGGAGCAGGCAAACACCGGCTTTGGCGCACGCCCCGCTTTGCAACGTGTCGTCGGTCTCGTCGCGGAGATCGGCATCGACTACTTCGCGCTCCATCCGGACAAGCTCGGCCGCAACAACGGCACGCGTCAGGTGCTGGAGTCCTTCATCCGCAATCTCGACACGGTTAACTTCTCCGAGAGCACGCCCAAGATCCTCCTCTCCCACGTCATGCACGCCTCCCTGCGCACGCTGCATGACAACGTCACGCTGCTCGATGACGACCGGCGGCTGCAAATCCTTGTCGGCGGTGTCACCCAGTCTTTGCTGGAAGATTATGAGGCGCTCGGCAGCGCGGCGGAGCGCACGCGGCGCGGCGATCTCATCCAGCGCATCGCCTCCAGCATCGTGCGTGGCGGTGCGGCCGCCTTCACCGGCAACATCGACCTCTTCATGCCCGCTGACGCCACCGCGAAGACGCTGGTGAAGACCACGCTCTCCGGCGTCATCGCTGGCATCGACGGCAAGGAAGACCTCTTCACCAACGAGTCGCTGGAACTCATCTATAAGAGCGCACTCACCGCCGTGGCCGAGAACAGCACCATCTTCACCGATCAAAAACTGCTCGCCTCACTCATCCGCGGTACCGTCACCGCCTTGTCCACGCCGCAGGCCAGCAAGGTCTTCGGCAAGGAAACCGTCTCCGCCATCGTGCAAAGCGCGTTGCTCGCCGTGACGGAAAACGTCGAGACCCTCATCCACGCGGACAAACCCGAACAGCAGATCCTCGCCGACACCGTCACCGCCATCGCCATCGGGCTGGGCAAGCGCCTTGCTGGTGGCGCGACCGCGCGCGACCTGCTCTCCAAGCGTCAGCTCGTCGAACTCACCCAGTTTGCCTTCGCCGAAGTGGCCAAGCATCCAGAGCAGCTCCTGCACCGCGTGGATGATGACGACGTGAAGACCGTGCTCGCCCAGATCATCGGCTCCACCGCCAAAGCGCTCGGTGAGAATCCCAAACAGCTCGTCACTGGTGAAAGCTTCCTCACACTCGTGAAGTCCGCCGTGCAAACCGGTGTGCTCAATGCCGACAAGCTCCTCGATCTCGACACCACCAGCGTGCGTGACAACCTGCTCTTCCAGATCACCCAGCAGGCCGTCGAGGCAGTCACCACGCACCCCGATCCGCGCCGTCTCGTCAGCCGCGATGTCTTTGTCGCCATCGTCACCGGCATCCTGCCCGTCGTCTCCGCCAATCTCGAGAACCTGCTGGACGACAGTCTCAAAAAGCCCGTCAAGGCCACCATCAGCGCCGCGCTCGAACTCGCCTCCGGCAAGCTTCAAAACCATGTCAACGGCGCGAACCTGCCCGTGCTCATCGAATGCCTGCTCCGTCAGGTGCTGCAAGACGAACTCACTCTCACCGAAACCGCCACCGTCATCAGCACCGCCAAGCTCATCCTCAAACACGCCTGACCCATGAATCGCCACCGTCTCCCGCTCCTCGCTTTCCTGCTGCTGCCCGTGTTGCTTGGCGCATGCTGCCAGATCCAGCCAGTCGTCAAACACCGCGCCATCCAGGTCCAGTTCGACAAAGCCTCACGCGAAGACAACCTCGCCGACGTCGGCCACGGCACGTCCTCCGGTTATGGCTTCGTCGCCAGCCAGCTCTCCGAGGACTTCATCGCCACGCTGCCGGATGCCCGCTTGAAGGCCAATGCCTGGATGATGCGCGCCATCGCCGAATCACGCACTTCCAAATTCAATCAGGCTCTCACCAGTGCCCAGAACGGCCTCCAGGCAGGCCCTGCGCCCCACATGCGCGATCACATTCTGCTCACCCTCGTTCCTGCGCTCACCATCGACACCGAAGCCGTCACCGCTTGGCGTGCCGCTGGCAAGGCCTTCACGCTGGATCAATACCAGACCCATGCCGGGACAGCGTACCCCACCGCCATCAGCTACCTGCGCAAAGCCCAGGCCCTCTACGGCGCCGAAACCGACGAGAATACGAGGCACTACGTTGTATTCCAGCAGTGGCGCATGCTCCTCAACTGGGACGCCATGATCAATCGCATGACCGAGGAAGAACCCGTGCGCGATGACGCCGCCCGCCGTGCCAGCAGCGCCATCGGCGGTCCCAGCCTGCTCAAACAAGCCCGCGCCGCCCGCGAATCGATTCCTGCCAGCAGTCCTTACCGAGCCCTCGCCGACTCGCTGTCCGCCACCTCTCCCTGAAGCAGGCGGCGCTGCCTGGGTGCGGTTTCTCCGGCGGATAATGCCACACGTCATCCAGCGGGAACAGACCGAAGTGCTAAAAAATGAAAAGCTGAGATTGGAAAGCTGAGCCGAGCGGAGAGAGACAGCCTTCCGCAGGCAGCCCGCAGGGCGATGGCAAATGAGAAAGCTGAAAGGCTGAAAACTGAAATCGGAAAGCAGAAATTTGGATCTGATTTCCCCTTTTTGTTTTTCCTGACTGAGCACTGAATCGACCCGCCTGCCTCGCTAAGCGAAGCATTGCGGGCAGGGGACGAGTAGGGGAAGGAGTTGGAGGACGAGGAAACGCGGGGGCGTCACCGCAGGGTGCGCAGTTCAGCGCGCAGTTGTTCCACTTCCTCCAGCAATTGAGTGAGGAGCTTGAGGCCGTTGAGGTTCATCTCGCAGGTCTCGCGCAGGTGCTCGATGCGGCGCAGGGCGCGGATGGTTTCATCGTCGAATTCAGGACGGATGAGGCCGTGCTGCTGATACTGCACGATGGTCTGCGTGGAGACGCCGGTGATCTCGGCCAGGATCTCCAGCGTGTAGGCTTGCGGTGTGGCGTCGTTCATGTCAGGCGCGAGGTTTGAAGGTGGAGGTGGCGCGGAGTTGCTCCCAGAGCTTGCGTTCGTCGTCGCTGACCTGTGTGGGCAGCACGACATTGATGGTGACGAAGAAATCGCCGCGCTCGCCGGTCTTGCCCTTCGGCAGGCCTTTGCCGCGCACACGGAGTTGCTGGCGGTCTTCGGTGCCGGCGGGGATGCGCAGCTTGATGGAGCCGTCGAGTGTGGGCACGATCATTTCCGCGCCGAGCACGGCCTCCCATGGGGCCACGTCGAGTTCGTGGTGCAGGTCGGCTTCACGCGTGGTGAAGTCGGGATGCGAGGCGTGGCGCACGCGCAGAAAAAGATCGCCTGCCGTGCCGCCATTGCGGCCCGGTTCACCCTGGCCGGGCACGCGGATGCGGCGTCCGTCGGTGGCACCTGGCGGGATGCGCACCTGGAACTCGTGTGTTTCCACCGCACCCGTCTGACGGTTCACGGTTTGCAGTGAGATGGGCCGCTGCGTGCCGTGCATGGCCTCCTCCAGTGTGACGAGGATGTCGCCCTCGATGTCGTGCCCGCGTCGGGCACGCCCCTGACGCGCCGCACCGGTTGGAACCTCCTCCTCAAAACCCTGCGGGAAGCCATAGCGGCTGCCACCGCTGAAATACTGCTCGAAGAAGTCGCTGAACCCCGTGCCGCCGAAGTGGAACTCCTGGCCGTGGCCGCCGGCACCTCCCGGGGCTCCCTGCTGCCAGCCGGGTGGAGGCTCGAAGCCGCCCGCATCATTCCAGCGAGCACCGAGGGTGTCATATTTTTTGCGCTTTTCGGGATCGCCGAGCACTTCGTTGGCCTCGTTGATCTCCTTGAACTTCTCCTCGGCGGCCTTTTTGTCCTTGGCGGTGTCGGGATGGTATTGGCGTGCGAGCTTGCGAAAGGCCTTTTTGATCTCGTCCGGTGTCGCCTCACGCGAGACGCCGAGGGTGGTGTAGTAGTCTTTGAACTGGGCGGGCATGGGTGTGGCAAAGAATGAGCAGGGCGGCCTCGCTGTCATCGCGATTCTCGCCTCGCGGGCGGACTGCGCAAAATCGGCGGTGTCTCGCGTAGCACAAGGTCATGGACGCGCGGGCTGGGCAGTCCTACTTGTCATTCTACTCGTGCGCCGATGAATCGTTTGAAGCCAGTGCCCATCACGTCATGACCTCTGCCGCTGCCCAACCCCCTCGCGCCACCTGGCGGCAGGATGGTGCCTTGATGGTTTTGGAGCTTGCCGGGGACTGGCGTCGTGGCGGGGCTGAGGTGGTCGTCACGGGCACGGCACCGGCTGGCGCCGCGGCTCGTTATCAAACGGACGCGCTGGGCGCCTTTGATTCCACCTTGCCAGCGTTCCTGCTGGCGCATCTGCGCAGTCAGACGAAGGACGGCGGTGCGGCGCCGTCGCTCGACGGGTTGCCGGCCAACCTGCGCGGCTTGCTGGAGCTGGCGCTTGCCGTGCCCGAGGAGATATTGGACCAGAACCTGGCTGGCAAACCACCGGTGATGGTGAGGCTGGGCAAGCTCTCGCTGAAGGGCTGGGACAGCACGGTGGATGTCGTTGAGTTTGTGGGCCAATGCACGCTTTCCCTTTTCAGACTGCTCACCGGCCGCGCCCGCTTCCGCTCGAAGGATCTGTGGGTCTGCGTGCAGGAGTGCGGTGTCGAGGCGCTGCCCATTGTCACGCTCATCAGCTTCCTCATCGGGATGATTCTCGCCTTTGTCGGCAATGCGCAGCTTACCAATTTCGGCGCGAACCTCCTCGTCGCTGATCTGGTCGCCATCGCGATGGTGCGTGAGATGGGCGTGGTGATGACCGCCATCATCATGAGCGGGCGCACCGGGGCGGCCTTTGCGGCGCACATCAGCAGCATGAAATCCAATGAGGAGATCGACGCGCTGCGGACGTCTGGTTTCGACCCGTTCGACTTCCTCGTGCTGCCGCGGCTGCTGGCCTTGGTGCTCATGATGCCCTTGCTCACGATCTATTCGAATGTGGTCGGCATTCTGGGCGGCATGATGGTGGGCTCGTTTGTCGGCATCCCGGCCGTGCTGTTTTGGAATGAAACACTCCTGTCGCTCACTCTCACCAACTCCTCGCTTGGCGTCATCAAGAGCGTCTTTTTTGGAGCCACCATCGCGATCAGCGGCTGCATGCAGGGCATGCGTTCCGGCAAGTCTTCCGCCGCCGTGGGCGAGGCCACCACGCATGCCATCGTGGCGGCCATCACCTGGATCGTGGTGCTCGACTCCGCCTTCGCCGCCATCTTCACCCTTCTGAACATCTGACCATGGCCGCCAAAATCAGCGTGCACGATCTCACGATGGCCTATGGGCCGACGGTGGTGATGCGTGACCTCGAGTTCGAGGTGAAGGACAAGGAAATCTTTGTCATCATGGGCGGCAGCGGCTGCGGCAAGAGCACGCTGCTTCGGCACCTCGTCGGCCTGATGGAACCGACGAAGGGCCGCGTCCTCTACGATGGCGAGGACTTTACTGCCGCGAAGAGTGAGGGGCGCGGCAAGTTCATCCGCCGCTTCGGTGTCATGTATCAATGGGGCGCGTTGTGGTCATCGCTCACACTGGGGGAGAACATCTCCATGCTCATCGAGGAGGCAGGCAAGCTGCCCGCCAAGACCGTGCGCGATCTCGT
>CAMCWM010000221.1 GCA_945882215.1 Akkermansia muciniphila
GGCCCGTTTCAGCCAGCTTTGCTCCTGGGACATTCCATGCCTGGTGATCGCACGCAGCCATCGCATCGGGGATGATTTGATCGAGATCGCCAACAGCGCGGGCATCTCCGTGTTCCAGACGAACATGATGACGATGAAGTTCCTCAACGCGGCCACCATCAAGCTGGAGTGGGCCTTTGCGCCGAACATGCTGGTGCATGGCTGCCTGGTGGACGTGCAGGGCATCGGTGTGCTGATCCAGGGGGACAGCGGCTGCGGCAAAAGCGAAAGTGTCATCGGGCTGCTGCAACGCGGCGGGAGCCTGGTGGCGGATGATGCGGTGCGCCTCCGGCTGGTGGAAGATCGCGAAGTGGTCGGCTCCGCCCCGGACATCACCCGCGGGATGATCGAGATCCGCGGCCTGGGCATCCTCAATGTGGCGGCGATCTTCGGCGTGAGCGCCGTCCGCCTGAGCAAACGGCTGGATTTGATCGTGGAACTCGTGCGGGGTGCGAAGACGGAGGATCTGGAACGTGTGAGCGTGAGCGCGGATTCACGCGACATCATGGGAATGAACATCGGGCGCGTCACGCTGCCGGTGGAGCCGGGCCGCGACGTGGCCGGCCTGATCGAGCTGGCCGCCATCAACTTCAAACTGCGCACCTTCGGCTATGACAGTGCCGTTGAGTTCGACCAAAGATTGTTGAAAAAGATGACGGATGAACAATTAGGTTGATTGTAGCTCCCCACGACCACCATGAGCATCCAAAAAGAACTCACGATCCGCAACAAGATGGGCATGCACGCACGCCCGGCGGCGCAGTTCGTCAAACGTGCGAGCAAATACCAATGCGACGTGTGGGTGGAGAAAGACGACGAGCCGGTGAACGGCAAGAGCATCATGGGACTCATGATGCTGGCCGCCGGACGCGGGGAAAAAATCAAGATCATCGCCGATGGCAATGATGCCGAGGCAGCGGTCGCCGATCTCGAAGAACTGGTGCAGTCAGGCTTTGGCGACGTGGAGTGAGCTGGTTCCTGGATGCTCGATCCTGGATGCTCGATCACTTCTTTTCCGGGACGGACGGGCGGGAGATCACCCGGACTTCCTCGCCGCTTGGGGGCTGCGGCGGGTTCTCCTTCAGCATCTCCAGCATCATCGTGCCGATCAGGTAGATCAGCCCGCCGCCGATTCCGGCCGCGATGGCGATGAAACGCCGCTGCCAGGTGTGCTCCCGGTCGATGGCATACCAAAAACGCATGCACAGCAGCATCCACAGGATGCTGGCGCCAAGAACAAGAAGCTGGCCGGAACTCATGCGGCAGTTTGGAACAAATTTGTCAACCCAGCGACAAAAAAACAAAACCCCGCACACGGCGGGGCTTTGCACACATCGAGCTGAAAAAGCGGGCGATTAACGCTTGGAGAACTGGAAGCGTTTGCGGGCGCCTGGGCGGCCGGGCTTCTTACGTTCCTTGGCGCGGGAGTCACGGGTGAGCAGGCCGTTCTGCTTGAGCACGCCGCGAAGCTCGGGATTCACCCCGATCAGCGCACGGGCGATGCCGAGACGCACGGCACCCACCTGGCCGGTGCTGCCGCCACCACTGGCGTTCACTTTGAAGTCGTAGGTCTGGCGGGAGTTCGTCAGAGCCAGAGGGAACAGGATTTGATTCTGGAGAGCGACGGTCGGGAAATATTCTTCGAAGTCACGTCCGTTGACGGTGATGCTGCCGGAGCCTTCGAGGATGAAGACGCGGGCGATGGCGGTCTTGCGGCGGCCGGTGGCGGTTTTGAGAGGTTTGCTCATGCGATGGGAACGATTGAAAGATTAAGCGACGGCGAAAGGCTTCGGATTCTGTGCCTCATGCGGATGCTCGGCACCCGTGTAGATCTTGAGCTTGCCCAGGATGGCGCGGCCAAGGCGGGTGTGAGGAACCATGCCCTTCACCGCACGCTCGACGAGAAGCTCTGGACGGCGGGCACGCACGCGCTCGACGTTTTCGATCTTCTGATTGCCGACGTAGCCGGCCTTCGAGGTGTAAATCTTCTGCTGTTCCTTTTTGCCGCTGAGGCGGACCTCGGCGGCGTTCAGGACGACCACGAAATCACCGGTATCGACATGCGGGGTGAAAGTGGGCTTGGTCTTGCCGCGCAGGAGGTTGGCGGCGGCGACTGCGACGTCTCCAAGAATCTGATTCTTGGCGTCGATGACCCACCATGTGGGGTTTTGCTCCTGGGCTTTGGCTGAAAACGTCTTCATTGAGTGCTGTGTACGAAAATCTTCCGACTGGGGAAGAAGGGGCCGCGATAGTAGGGGGACTGACCGGGGTGTCAAGATCGAAAACCAAGTTGTTCACAGCGAAAATGGGTCGCCCGTCCCTGACCCGGCGCCAGTTACTTCCGCCACAGCCATTTCATGGCCTCCGGGAAGAGGCTTGCGCCGTGTTTGCTGTTATGCGCGCCGTCGCCAAACGTGAAGGTGAAATCATACTTCTGGTAGGCCAGCGCTTTGGCCATCTGCTGGTTCGCCAGCGGCCAGTTGCCAAAGGGATTGTCCAGATCGCTGCTGCCGTCTTGAAGATAGACCCGCAGCGGCTTGCGCTCCGTCAGACGAATGATGGAAGGATACACATGCCCGCCCGCCAGATCGACGTAGCTGCCAATGGTGGAGAACACCTTGCGGAACTTGTCCGGCCGCTCCCAGGCCACGGTGAAGGCGCAGATCGCCCCGCTGCTCGCTCCCGCGATGGCCCAGCCTTCGGGGTTGTCCGTCAGCTTGTAGTCCTTCTGCACCTGCGGGATGATCTCTTCGAGCAGGAAGCGCGCATACGTGGCGCCCAGTGTGTTGTATTCCTTGCCGCGATTGTTGTTCTTCCACGCGCTCGGCGGTTTCGTGTCTCCAATGTGGCCCGGGTTGATGAAAATCGCGATGGTGGGCTGCATGTCGCCGCTGGCGATGAGATTGTCGAACACCACCGGCACACGCCAAGCGCCCTTCACGCCGACGTAGTCATGCCCGTCCTGAAACACCATCAAGTTCGCCGGCTGCTCCGGCTTGTATTGCGCGGGCACATAGATCCACCAGTCTCGCTTCGTGCCCGCATAGATCTTCGACTCATGCACCGGCATCGGGATCACCTTCCCCTTCGGCACCGCCGGGTTTTCCTGGGAAAGCGGGCTGAGCTTGTAGTCGTCCACTGCCAAGACGTGGAGTGTGAGCGGGAAGAGAACGGCAACGAGAGTACGTGTCAGCATGATCGAGCATCATGGGGATTGGCCCAGTGAGCGTCAAGCAGGATGGCAAGGCCAGCGGCCACGCAGTCCGACGTTCTCTCCCACCAACCTCTTTCCATTTGGACTCCTGCTCAGGCAAACAACTTCGCGGCGATGTCGTCGCGGGTGGCTTTGAAATGGGACGCCACGTCAGCCAGGATGCCGGAAAGCGTGCCAACACGCATTGGGTTATGACGCGGGACCGTCACATGGTGCTCGCCCTCTTGCATCGTCGTCAGCCGCATGTGGCTGCCAGTCTGGCGTGTGATCTGATAGCCTAGCACCCGAAGCGCACGCGCCAGATCATCAACGGTGAGATCACGAGGCAGTCTCATGAGCGGCGGCGGGTCAGGCGGCGAGAATTTCCTCTCTCACGAAGTGCAGCCGCACCACGCCCGGTCGCTTCCCTTCATCAAAGTGGCAGCGAACTGCATCGAGCACCTGCACGCGGACCTCGTCCAGCGTATCCGCTTCGGTAAAGATGGACTCTCCCAGAGCACGGGCCGTGTAGCCGCCCTCGGGGGCTTCCTCGACCATAAAGATGAGTTCGTTCATGAGTGGCGCAGGTTTGGGATTCGCTTCCTAGTGTGCGCGATCACCGCTGCTTTGCAAGGAGGCTTGCCACACGTTCGGCGGGCCGCTCAGTCTCTCACGTCCCGGCACAGTTCATCGAGCTTGTCCGCGATGCGTTGGATGTCTTTCTTGGAGAGAACCTCCTTTTGATCGCTCATCATGCCTTCCAAGGCTCCGACGACTGCCCGACCGGAGGTCACCCGGGGTTCGTAATGCTGACCGGCATTCACATGCCAGCCAGGAATGGCGATCATTTGAAACACGGGTGTTTCCACGCCGCAGTTTTGACGAATCCAGTTTTGCAGCCAGTTCGCACAGCGTTGCACCTGTTCCACAGGTTTGCGATCGTTGGCATAAAAGGGCCAGTGGAGTTTGTCGCCGTCGAAATTCACCTCATCCTTCCTCCCCGTCTCTTTACGTGGCTTGCTGTAGGTCTTCGTTTCGACCACCACGACGCCGCGCGGACCGATGATGACGTGATCGATGTTTTCCTGACCTTTCTCCTGCACTTTGGGGACATCGTGGAAAATGGCCCAGCCTTTGGCGATGAGCGGCTGGAGTTGCTCGGCCACATGGCGCTCGCCCCGATAACCCAGACGGCGGTTGGCGCGCTTTTCAAGCAGCGCCGCCGTTTTTGTCACGACCACGCAGATGGAGATGACGAACAAAACAAAGCAGCAGACAACCAGTGCCAGCAGGTTGGACCTAGGAAACCAATCCCGAATCCAGAAGGGAACGGAGATCAGGGTCAGGGAAAGCGGTGCCCAAAACATGATCATGTTGTCCAGCGCTTCAGAGACCCGGTCGATCTCGCGCTGCTGGGTTTCTCCCGGCCGGCGCAACAGCACAAACTCTTCCGGCGGCATGGTTTGTCGGCGTGCCCGCTTGCGGCGGAAAATCCAGATCGCAACAACCCCGTAGCTGAGAATGAACAGGACAACGATGAGATGGGGGATGTATGGGCTCATGAAGACATGGTTTCTCGGAGTGACTTCGGCAGGTGCAGCACCACAGCATTAACAATCTCACGGGTTTGGATGATGAGAGGAAGCAGATCGTCAAAGTAGTAGCCGTGGCAGTCACCATGGAGGAGGTCGTTGCGCAAAGAGGGAATCAACACCGCCAGCTTGGCGGCATGGGCTTCAGGAACCTTGTCCTCAAACCGTTTTAGAAACTCCTTGGGCAACGGCCAAATGCATGCAAAGGCGCTGTCCTCGAAAAGCCCGTCTGTGATGGCTTTCTGAAGCAACTGACCCAGGCTTTGAACCTTGAGAGCCTGATAGTGACTCCGCAGCACTTTCTCCAGGCCAATCACCGTCTGCGCAAACACCCACGGCAGCAGAGTAAGGTCGTCGTGGGAAAGGCGCAGCAGTTTGGCCGCCGTCCGGAAATAAAGCACCAGCGGCCCTGGGAAGCGTGAATGATCCCGGCTCTGAGCCTTCTTCGTTAATGCGGTCAAGCCCCGAGCAGCCCTTCCCACTCCTGCATGTGCCGCTCCCACGTCAGCGACAGTGCTGTTTCGCGGGCGGCAGTGGAAAGAGACTGCCACCGCGTTTCTCCCAAAGCGAGGGCTTCCTGAATGCGTGAGGCCAGTTCGACGGGCTGCTGCGGGTGGTAGAGCATGAGGCCGTTTTCATCATTGCGAACGTGATCGACAGCGCCGTCCATGATGGAGACGAGGCCGGGCAGGCCGCAGGCCATGCTTTGCAGCACGGTCATGGAAAAGGCGTCATACTGAGTGGGATGCACGAACCAGTCGGCGGACTGGTACAACTCCACAAGGTTGCTGGTGACGGGCACGGCACGGATGCGCGAGGCGAGACCGTTGCGGGCCACAAACTCACGCTGCACGGCATTGAGACTCTTCCCCGCGATCCAGAGCGTGGCGTCGATGCTTTTCATCGCCTCCAGCAGTGGCTCCAGTCCACGACGGCGATGACTGAGGGAGACGAAGAGCAGCACGGGCCGTGCAGGATCGGTGCTGAGCTTGCGGCAAAGCAGCGCACGGACTTCCTGGCGGTTCTCAGCAGGCTTGAAGAGCTGCGTTTCCACAGGAGGGGGCAGGACATGAAAGCGTTCCCCCTGGCTGCCGTAAACACCCTGTAGCTGGGCGACGGTCCGAGCGGAGTTGGTCACGAACTGCCTCGTCTCCGTGCCGGTGTAAAGCCGGCGCTCCAGATGCAACTCGTAGAGGTGCTTCAGGCTGTAGCGCTGCCAGAGCGGCAGCAAGTTGCCGTAGAGCCGGTGGCAGCCGGTGGCGTTGCGGTGGATGTCCTGCACGCAGGTGCGGCCAAAGCCGATGCTGAGATCCACGCCCGCCGCCAGCGCGGCACGCGGGGCTAGGCGGTTGAAGTGCCACATGCGCAGCGTGGCCGAACCGCGGATACGCGGCAGCAATTCCCACCGTCCCGGCAACGCCGCGCCGATCTGCGGTGTGGTGAGCGAGGTGATGCAGGTCAGCTCGTGCCCCGCCGCCGCGAGACGCTTCGCGAACTCGATGAGGAAGGTCTCCACCGCCGTGCTGCGGATGATTTGCGGATGGATCAGGGCCAGTTTCATCCTTCGCGCTTCGACTGTGTCCCTGCCTCGTGCTCAAACAGCCGGCTGTAGCGGTCCAGCGTGAAAAACGCCGTGGCCACGGCGATCCAGAAGCCGGGAAAGCCGTCGAGGAAGCCGAGCTTGAACACATAGGCCCGCACAAAGCGCCACCAAGGCCGGAACAGCGTGTGCAGCAGCGACCAGCGCTTTCCTTTGCCCTGCTGCGTCTGGAGAAACACTGTGGAATACTGCACGTGCTTCACGAGGTAATGCTCGATGTTTTTGAACGAGTAGTGCAGCAGATCGCCCTGCAACGTGGTGCAGGGGCCATCGACGTCGAGCCGCTCATGCACCTGCCCGCCGCCATCGGCGGCCCAGCGGCTTTTGTCACGACGGAAGAGGCGCACTTTGCGGTCGGGATACCAGTCGCCATGATGAATCCAGCGGCCCATGAACCAGACGAGGCGTGGCATCCATGCGCCGTCGAATTTTTCGTGATCGCCATTCTCAAAGAAGCGCTGGATCGAGCCGCGCAGCTCGGGCGTGAGCTCCTCGTCGCAGTCCAGCGCGAGAATCCACGGCTGCGAGCAGAGCGCGAGGCAGTGATTCTTCTGCGCCGTGTAGCCCAGCCAGTCCTGATGTACGAACTTCGCGTCAAACTCCTCGGCGATCTCCGCCGTGCGGTCGGTGGAGCCGGAATCGACGATCACGATCTCCTGCGCGAGTTCCGCCGCGCTGATGAGGCAACGGCGGAGGTTGGCCTCCTCGTTGAGCGAGATGATGGAGATCGAAAGCGGCAGCCGGGTCATGCGGTGCGCGACTGTCGCGAATCCACCGCCGGTGCCAAGCAAGAAAGCGGAGGGCCGAGGGCAAAGAGCGAAGGGCAAAGAGACACGTTTTGGTCTTTGAACGTGGTTGAACGACTCGTGACTCTTCGCTCTAAGCCCTTCGCTCTTTGCAACTACACCGCCGCCAGTGAGACCGCCGCATTGTGCCCGCCCATGCCGGAGGCCAGTTTGAGCACGCGGTCACCGGATCGCACTGGTAACAGCGCTTCATTCAAAGGCAGGCCACAAGCGGGCGGCGTCAGCCCAGGCAGCACCGCAGGCAGCCAGCCTTCGGCCATGCAGGCGGCCAGCAGTGCCACCTCCAACAGACCACTCGCACCCAGGGTGTGCCCGGTTTGCGGTTTCAGCGGCAGCAGCGGCACGTTCCTGCCCTCCAGCGCACGCAGCAGGGCGGGCGGCTCGACACGCGCATGATTGAGCGTGCCGGTGGCATGCGGGCACAAGGCGATCACCTTGCTGCGATCACCCGCATTCAAAACTGAACGCACGCAAGCCTCGATGCCGCCACCATCCTCGGGAATCATGAGCGCGTCATAGGCGTCGCTGTTCGCGCTGTAATGCTCCAGGCGGCACAGCCTTGGGCCTCCACCCACCTCATCACGCTCCACCGTCACCGCCACCACGGCTTCGCCGGGAAAAAAGCCGCCCGTGCTTCGCGGGCCGTCCGTGGCAAAAGAATCGTTCAGGCCGTTGTGGGAAAGCAGCCCGGTATCGCGAAAATCCCGCAGCAAGTCCGCCACCAGCGGCAGATCGGCAGCCACCACGAGCGCTCTCGGCGCCAGACCGCTGCCCACCGCCATCCAGGCCATGCCCAGCGCATCCAGACCTGAGGAGCAGCCATTGGAAACCATCTGCCACGGGCCGCGAATCCCCAGTTCAATGCTCACCGCCGCAGCAATCTCACTATGCATGGTGTTGCTGGCACTGAACTTGCGCACGGGCCTGCGCCATGCATTTGCTTTCACCACTTCTCCTGCGTTCCCCCGGCTGCTGGCGGCGAACAGCCAGGATTCACTCAACGCCTGCGGCGTCCAGCCCGCGCGCCGCACCGCCTCACGGGCCGTCTTCACGGCAGCATTGCTCGTGGCCCCGTAGCGCCGGCCTTTCGCCAGTTCACGTGATGGCAGCAGCCCCACGGGCAGGGCGGCAAACTCATCCAGGCCTGGCAGCCGTCCGCTTAAGGGCACCAGACCACCACGACGCTCCCGCATCGCCAGCAAGCAGTCTTCAACCTTCAAACCAAGCGCACAGACCGTCTCCACGGCTGTGATGAACACAGATTCCATCATGACTCGACACAGCCGCAAAACTCAACCGAAGCAACATCATCAAACAAACCTGTTACATCAAACTCACAAAAAATAAGCAAGCCAAAGATTGACACTGAAGTTGATAACCAGCTATATTTTCATCCTCATGTTAAGGCAAATCATTGGACAACCCGAAGGGCAAAAGGAAGACAGGCGTTCCGAGGCATCCGCACCGGCTCCCGCAGCCGAGCGCGCACCCATTCTCTCAACCGCATCCGCTCCCGCTGCACAACCTCAACGCACTCACTCAGCTCCCGTCATGACCACCAGTAAAAACGTTCTCGCGAACGACGTCGAAATCAAAGGCTCCATCAAATTCTCCCACGATCTCATCATCGACGGCAAAATCGAGGGCGAGGTCATCTCCGACGGCAGCCTTACGGTAGGCGAAAACGCCCTCATCAAAGGTGAGGTCAAAACCCGCTCCGTCATCATTTTCGGCAAGGTCGAAGGCAACATCACCGTCGCCGAGCGCTGCGAACTCAAGAGCAACGCCATCCTCGTCGGCGACATCGCCGCAGGCACCCTTGCCATCGAAGAAGGCGCGACCTTCATGGGCCAGTCCCAGGTCGGCAAGAAGGCCGAAACGAAGCCTGCCTTCGCTGGTGGCCCTAAACCACAATCTTAACCCTCTAAAATCGAGTGTTCGGGAGGCTCTTCGGCTCGAAGTCCAACAAACTTCCCGCACTGCCCAAGCACCTGATCGAAGTGGTGTGTCCGTCTTGTGGCGCGG
>CAMCWM010000222.1 GCA_945882215.1 Akkermansia muciniphila
GTACTGGCGCTGTTCCCATCTTGGTATGCCGCGCCACAACCGGACTGGCCCAATAATACTTTTCAATGGGATTTCCCGCTGGAGGACATGGCCGATTTGAAACCGCTGGCCGCTGATCTCACGGCATTTCTGAACGCTGGTCCCAAACCACTCGTTTTCAGCTTGGGAAGCAGCAATCTGCATTTGCGCCGCTTTTTTGAAACGGTCGCCGCCATCACCGCACACTTGCAACGTCGCGCGGTGTTTGTGACACGCGAACGGCAGCACCTGCCGTCAACACTTACGGAGTCCGTGTTTGTGACACCTTACGCGGCTCTCAGCGTGTTGCTGCCGCGCGTGGAAGCCATGATTCACCATGGCGGCATCGGAACGACCTCCCTGTGTCTCGCTGCGGGCATTCCCCAATTGATCACACCGCTGACATTTGACCAGCCGGACAACGCCGAGCGTGTGGCGCGTCTCGGTGCGGGCCTGGGAGCGGACATCAACAAGTTCACCGCGAAAAATGGCATCCCGCTGCTTCGGCGTTGCTTGGAAGACGCCTCCATCCGTCAGAAAGCCATGGAATGCGCTCAACGCCTGCGCCAGCGGCGTCCGGTGGCCGAACTCACCGCATGGCTGGAAGAGCGCATGCATAACCCTGCCACTCGCTGACGACTGATGGCCAAAATCGTTCTTCTTCCACACGGGACCGCCGGTGATGTGCTGCCGTACATCTGGCTAGGACGGCTGCTGTTGAAACGCGGTCACCAAGTGTCGATGATCTGGATCGAATCGTTTCGCAAAGCCGCCGAACGGGCCGGTTTGAAGTATGTGGCGATGAAGGACGACGGATTTGACGAGATCCTGAAAAATCCCCTGCTGTGGAAACCGCACCAAGGCCTGAAGCTCGGTTTCGAGTACGCCGGAGATTGCATCACCGCCTTCGAGGAAGACATGGAGTGTGATGGCAGGCCGGACCTGCTCGTGGCTCCAAACATCAACTTCGCGGCGCATCTCCTGCGCGAAAAACTCGGTGTTCCGCTGGTCTCCGTGGTGCTGCACGCCATGGCTTTTGTCAGCGCACATGAGGTGCCTGGAGGTCTTCCCGCAGGCGGCCTTCTACGCATGCAGCCGCTGTTTCTGCGCAGGATCATCCTTTCCCTGGCGGCACCGTATGACCGCCATGCTCTTCCCGCTGTCCGCCGGTATTGTTTGGAGCACGGAGTCAAGCCGCCGCGTCATCTCCAACGCGGGTGGTGGCACTCCCCGGATGGCGTACTGGCGCTCTTTCCCGAATGGTATGCCAAACCGCAACCGGACTGGCCCAAGAACACTTTTCAATGGGATTTCCCTCTCGAAGACCTGGCCGAGACCAAGCCGTGCGACCCCGCCTTGAACGCGTTTCTCCAGGCTGGCGAGAAACCTGTGGTCTTCACCTTGGGCACTGGCTTTCTGCATGCACGGCATTTCTTTGAAACAGCCGCGGCGCTTGTGGCAGGGCTCGGTTGCCGGGCTGTTTTTCTGACACGTGACCGCGAGCAAGCGCCCGCTTTGCTGCCCGCTTCGATTTTCGTGGCCGCCTACGCGCCATTCAGCACCCTGCTGCCGCGTTCCGCCGCCTTCGTGCATCACGGTGGCATCGGCACCCTGTCGCAATGCTTCGCCGCAGGACTGCCACAGTTCATCGTCTCCATGGCGTTCGACCAGCCAGATAATGCAGAACGTCTGAAAAAATTAGGCGCAGGCGTTGGACTAGACATCAAAAAATTCACCGTGAAGCGTGCCCTGCCGCTGCTGCGTCGATGCTTGGAAGATGAAGGCATCCTGCGTGGTGCGGCGGCCTGTGCAGATCGCTTGATAGAGCGCCGCCCTCCTGAAAGCATGCTCATGGACTGGCTGGAGGCCAGAATGCAGCCGCAGCAGGCGGAGCCACCGCCATGAACAACGGCACGCTGCTGTCCGACCTTCATCACACGAACCCATGAAGAAAATATTGGCACTGACCTTTGGCAGCCTGGGGGATGTCCTGCCTTTTATCTGGCTCGGCCAAATTTTGCTCCAGCATGGGCATCGCGTGGGTGGTTAGCGCTCTCACATAAAAAAAGCTCCTGATCGGGGTGGCGCAATAATGCAAACTGCCACAGTCTCAAAACACCGCTTTAATATAGTAGATCATGATGATCCCACGCATCATTCACCAGAGCTGGAAAGCTAGCGACATACCCGCGCATCTGCGGGAGTTCCAGCGCTCCTGGCGTGTGCATCATCCCGGCTGGGAATACCGGCTGTGGATTGAGGCGGACAATCATCGGCTGATTGATGAGCATTACCCGCAGTTTGCCGAGTTCTTCAGAGGGCTGCAGCCGCCCATCTTGAAAATTGACTTCATCCGCCTGGCCTACATGCACCACTTCGGGGGGCTCTACGTGGACATGGACTTTGAGGCGCTGCGACCGCTGGACCCGCTGCTGAGCGAGCCTCGCATCGTGGTCGGACGTGAATCCAACGGCATTGGACAGCAGATGCGCGGCGAGGACTATATTTGCAACGCTTTGCTTGCCTCGCCAGCCAGACACCCGGTGTGGCTGGACATCATGCGCCGGATGGCCGCTGAATTCCGCCCCAAACGCTGGTCTGAGACCTATTCCGCTTATGTGATCAGAAATTGCATGGCGTTGTGTGATCAAACCCTCGTGGCCCTGCAAAGAAGCGGCGGGGACATCACCATTCATTCGCACGAGCTGTTTTTCCCGGCCGCGCCGACGGAGCGCCTCATTGAGAACCGCCGCCGGCTGGCCGCAGAACTCGGTTCTTATGCCATCCATCATTACGAGGCGTCCTGGATTTCACCCTGGGCCAAGCTGATCTATGCGGTGATGCGTCTCAACCAACGCTGGACATCACGCCACCGGCAGCATTGAAGGCATGAGAGCAGCCTTGGAAGCGATCCCTCCAACAGCCAAAAGAATGGCTTGATTTGAAATGCGCTTGTCGATGTACTCTTCGTATGAGCCGATTCATCACCTGCCTGCTGTTGTTGACCGCATTTCTCCATGCGGACGAGTTTGATCCCGCCGACAACACCATCGTGCTTGGCAAACGCGTGGGCTTGATCAAGCCCGGCATGAGCAGCGGTGACATCGAGCGCGCCTACGGGAGGAAAAACCTCAAGATCATGGATCTACCCGGGCCTGAGGGCTCCACGTTTCCTGGAGCGAAGCTGTTTGAAGGAACCGGGCGTGAACTGGAGATCGTCTGGGATCCTGAGAACGAGTCGAAGAAGATCGTGTTCGACATCCGCATCATCGGCACAGACTGGAAGTTCGAAAACGGCCTCAAGGCCGGCATGAGCATCGAAGACGTCGAGAAAATCAACGGCAAGCCATTCAAGATTGCGGGTTTCAGTTGGGACTACGGCGGCTATGCGAACTTCGAAGGCGGCAAACTGGCCGCCAAGGTAAGCATTCGCTTCAATCCGAGCAGCGAGGAAATCCCGGACTACCTGCAAGGCGACAAGCAGATCTCCTCCACCGACAAAAAACTCCGCGTCGTGAAGCCACTCGTCGAAGAAGGCATCACGGTGTTCATGAGGTGATCCAACTTATCATTTTCGTCGCAGGCGTATTCCCCACCAAACGATCCAAGCAAGTGCGCCCAATGCTATGATGAGAAGCAGCCACTGAATGATGAGTGAGACAAAGGCATTTCGCGCATCCAAAGATGCCGGCGGTGGCGGCGGCTCATTGGCACCACGCAAGTCCGCCAAGCAGATCGCTGGAAAAGCGAGGACGAGGACGTTAACGGCGAATTTCATGAAGTGAGAGGATACACACGCACATCAACGCCCGGCGAGCCAATGACATGATCTGGCGGACGCTTTGGGTCAGCGAATCCGGCCTGGAGCAACGGTTCCAAGCTCCAGGTTTCAAGTTTCACGTTCGCCAACGGATAGGGCGTGTGGTGAACCTGGCCGCAGCGGATGCCACGCGGGCTTTGCGAGAAGAGCAGGTAGCGCTCGGCGAGGAAGAATTCGAGCGTGCCGGGTTCGGCAGTACATGTTTCGTCAGATAGTTGATAGCGAAAGGGCGACTGCGCTGGTTCGCCACGACGATGGCAGTTGTAGTCGATCCAGCCGTCTGCCATCGGTGCCTGCATGCGGGCGTGCTGATAGGGCAGATGGAACAACGTGCGCGCGGTCCAGACAGCGAGCGGTTGATCGCAGTCGAGGGAGTAAAACCACACGCCGGGGCGGCCTTGTTCGTCATGCACATAGGTGCGCACGTTGAGTTCGAGAAAATTGCTGATGCCCGGAACGGGCGGGCAGAAACGCGGACGAATGCCACGCATGAGGAACGGCACGATGGCAAGCCATGCATCGCCTTGGAACGTGTCCACGAACAAACCCGATGGTAGTGTGCGCTGGATGTCCGCCGCGTCCCAGCGCCAGTGCAGGAAGGCCAGCTTCTCCCAACGCTGAAGCATCACATACGGACGCGAAGGTCGCTCGCGGACGGCGAGGCGGGATTCAAGCGTGGGCATGGCAGGCATGTGAAGATGATACGCCTGAATTCGCGCCCATGCGCCGCCTGGATTCGTTGATCATGCATGCGCCTTCGATCATCGGCCCTCGGCCTCCTGCTGCTTTCGCTGTTTAGCCTCGCCTCCTGCACTCCCATGAAACCCGCCCCGCTGCAAACCGTGCCCCACGTCGATCTGAACCGCTATGCGGGCGACTGGTTCGTCTTTGCCCACATCCCTTACTTGCTGGAAAAGGGCAAGGTGGGCACGCTGGACCGCTACGCGCTGCGTCCCGATGGCAAAATGGACAACATCTTCCTGTTCCGACGCGGCAGCCTCGACGCGCCGCTGGAGCAGTGGAAGGGCGTGGCCTGGGTTCACAACAAGGCCACCAACGCCGAATGGCGTGTGCAGTTCATCTGACCGCTGCGGGTGCCCTATCTCATCATCGACCTCGACCCGGACTACCAGTGGAGCGTGATCGGCTATCCCAACCGCAAACTGGCCTGGGTGCTCAGCCGCAAGCCTGTGCTCGATGAAGCAACGTATCGCGGCATCCTGGAGCGGATGGCGAAGCAAGGCTACGATACGTGGCTGCTCGTGAAGGTGCCGCAGCGGACCGAAGCCAGGTGATGACCACCTGCTGAAAAAATGTTCCGTTCTTGGCGACTGGTGTCACTGTTCCTGTCATGCCCACCGTCCTCCGCTGGTTCATCGCCAATCTGATCGTTTTTGCCCCGCTGTTGCTCGTGATTCAACAGGTTCACACCTGGTATCCGAATGACGATGACTGGCCTTGGTGGGTTGCGGCGCTGCTGATCGGCACGCTTTTGGTGGCAGGCTATGGAGCGTTACGCTTCTGGTTTGCGACGGACCCGGACCTGCGTGAAACGTGGAAAAGCACGGAGGAACTCATCGCCGAACTGGAGGCGAAAAACCTCGTCCGCCGCGAGGTCTTTCACGCCCGTCGTGCCTTCCAGGTGGAGGAGACCGAGGATGAGGGCTCCAATTACTTCCTCGAACTCGCTAACGGACGCGTGCTCTTCATCTCCGGCCAGATGCTGTATGAATACGAGCCTGACTAGTCCGGCAGCCCTCGGCGTTTCCCTTGCACGGAATTCGAACTCGTCCTCAAGAGCGACACGGGAGACATGCTCGACCTGCACTGTCGCGGCCAGGCGCTGGAGCCAGAGGTAATGGCACCCGCCTTCACCATCAAGGATTTTAAAACCGGCTGGACACCCGAGAACCTTGAGATTCTCGACAAGCCCTACGAAACGCTGATGCAGGAGCGTCTGAAGGGTGCTTGATAGGCAGACTGGAGTCTTCACCCGGCATCATGAACAACGCTCTGTCTGACGGCTTCCGAGCAACTGCACGACGGCTTGCCTCACGCTCGATCTGCCAGCGAAGCCACGCACGGCGCAGAACATTCGCGGCACGCAGCTCACGCGTATGCTTCTGCAGCAGTTCCTCACGAACTGCATCTCGGCGGCACGCCTGAAATGATTCGCGGCCATCCGCGATGAAGCGAAGATGGCCGCGAGAAGCGTTCATGCGACGAAACCGGCTTAGGCGAAGAGTTTCGTCACTGGCTTGGCCTTCACCAGCTCACGCGGCTGGTTGAGGTGATTGTAAACGATGGTCTCGGGGTCGATGCCGACGCTGTGGTAGATGGTGGCGAGAAGTTCCATCGGATGCACGGCGTCTTCGGTCGGCGCGGAGCCGGTGGCGTCGGATTTGCCGTGGACGTAGCCGCGCTTGATGCCTGCACCACCGATGACGGCGGTGTAGCAGTAAGGCCAGTGGTCGCGGCCATCAGCACTGTTGTTGTTGCCGGAGGTGGAGATGCCTTTTTCAGGACTGCGACCGAATTCACCGAGCGCGACGACGAGCGTTTCATCGAGCAAACCGGAGGCGTCGAGGTCGTCAAACAGCGCGCTGAGTCCCTGGTCGAGCATGGGGCCGCTCTGGTTCTTCATGCGCTGCGTGAGTCCGGCGTGATGGTCCCAGCTGTGATTGTCGGAGTTGGCGACCTTGGGCCAGATGACCTCGACGACGCGAGTACCGGCTTCGAGCAGGCGACGGGCGAGGAGGCAGCTTTGGCCGAAGGTGTTGCGGCCGTAGCGGTCGCGGAGTTTTTCAGGCTCGCGGTCAAGCGCGAAGGCATCGCGGGCACGGCCACTGGAGATGAGGTTCAAAGCCTGGCTGTAATAGCTGTCGAGGCTGAGATCCTTCGTGGCAGCCTCAATGGTCGGCATCTGGTCGTTGATGGCATCGCGCAGCTTGGCACGGCGTTCCAGACGCACGCTGAAGAGGTCGGGGCGCAGTTGCAGGTCTTCGATCTTAATGCGGTCCATCTTGCCCATGTCGAGGTCGTCACCATCGGGGAAGAGCGTGTAAGGATCGTAGGCCTTGCCGAGGAAGCCCGCGCCGCCGCCTTTGCCGACGACGTTGGATTCCTGCAGCGGACGCGGGAGCTGCACAAACGGCAGCATCGGCTCCGTCGGCGGCTTCAGGCGGATAATGTTCGAGCCGAAGTTCGGGAAGTCCTTCGCATTCGGCGGCTCGAGCTGGCCGGAGGGGCTGACCTTGTCCGTCGTGTAGCCAGTCATGATCTGGTAGATCGCCGCCGTGTGGTTGAAGAGCCCGTTCGGCGTGTAGCTCATCGAATTGATCATGGTGAACTTGTCGTTCACCTTCGCGAGCTGCGGGAGTATCTCAGTGAAGTGCTTGCCGGGCACCTTCGTCGGGATCGTTTTGAAGGCGGAGCGCACCTTGTCCGGCACGTTTTCCTTCGGGTCCCAGAGATCGAGATGCGAGGGGCCGCCCTGGAGGTAGATCATGAGCACATGCTTCGCCTTCCCCCAACCAGCGCGGCCTGCATTCGGAGAACTCGCCGCCATGGCCTGGCCACGCAGCACATTGTTGAGCGTGAGGCCCATGATTCCCGCGCCACCGACGCGGAGAATGTCGCGGCGCGTGCTGCCGAGATGGTTGTCACAGAGGTCTTTACCGGGGACTCCAGGAATGCGGAACATGGTGTGCGTTGGGTGCGTGTTGGAAGGGCAATATCAGCGGCATGTACGACAAGAAGGGGCTGATCTTGCCTTTTCGAGACAGATCGTCAGGGCCGGGCAGGAAAGTCCATGCCCCGGGCAGGGATCATGCCGCGTCCTTTTTATGGCGGCGAAACGGATGCCAGAGCTGGCCGAGGTAGTGCTTCGAGATGGGTTCGTGGATGCCAAAGGCCTCGGGCTCGTGATCGGGACAGCGGTAAGTACCGAAGAGAATGTCCATGAGCGGCGAGATGTTGGCGTAGTTGCCCGCATCGCGGGCTTTGTCGTGATGCCAGTGGTGCAGTTCCGGCGCGCCGATGATCATGCGCAGCGGACCGATGGGCAGACGCACGTTCGAGTGGATGAAGATGGCCCACAGACCGCGGAAGGCGAGAAATCCGGCCAGCGTCTCCAATGGAAAGCCGAGGATGAACGCGGGCAGGTTGATGAGGCCGACGGTGTAAATCGTGTCGAGCGGATGCTCCCGATGCGCCGCCAGCCAGTCGAGATGCTCCGCGCTGTGATGAATCGAATGGAAGCGCCACAAGAACGGCACCTTGTGCTGCAAACGATGCGCCCAGTAGATGAGGAAGTCGCTCAGCACGATCATTTCGATCGCCTGCAGCCACCACGACTGCGCCGCGACGGCTGTGCGGAAGTTTTGCGGCACAAAGCCATCGAGCCAGCCACGGAAATGACTCAGCGCCCAGAACACGAGGCCGCTCCACAGCAGATATTGGCCGAGCAGGAAGAACAAATCGGTCCAAAAGGCCGGGCGCATGAACTTCTGAGCCTCACGCGCCGGAAACAGTTTTTCCAGCGGACGAAACAGCACCACGAGAAACAGGATGCTCAGGCCGGTGGAGAGGATGATCGTGGATAGTGTCATGGCTTGTCAGGCTTCCTCAATGGATCAATGGAAAGACCGGTCATTTCGAAACCAGGAAACCATGTGCCGACGCGCTCCTCAGGCGGAGGCCTGTATGGGTGCGGGACAGGCTTGAATGGATCCCCTGTTTCGGAGCCTGCGCCAAAACCCCAAGTGACTTTGCGCACCGAAAACACCGGCTGATTGATGACCTTTGAACTGATGATGTGAAGATCATTGCCCGGCGGTTTGGTCGGATTTTCAATCATGCCTATCCCGGATGACAACGCCAGAAGGTCTGGCGGCGGCTCGTTGGGTGTGACGTGCGAATACACCACATAACCCGCCAGCATCGTCAGTGACGAGGCCAGTCCGAGGACGCGGACGACTTTGGGCGGTGTTTTCATGGCTTCGCCACTGGCTTGCTGGTTTGCACCTGCAAAACGTTCCCGCTGACAGTGGTGCCGCCGGTGAAGGATTTGCTGCCCGGCATGATCGTTTTAGACGGAGACTGCTGCGTGGGAATGATCAGCGTTCCACTTTTGGAGCCGGGCATGACGGTAGGATTGGCCTTCTTCTGCGCGAACCAGACACAGCCGATGAGCAGAGCGAGTGACGATATGACGGCGGCGATGCGCAGGAGCGGTTTCATAGCAGTACGGATGTTACCGGGCCGAAGGCAATGGAGTCGAGTGCAAAGTGGCCTGCAGCTCAACGCCACAGCGCAGGCAGGTTGTATTGTAGTACCGGCTTCAGCCGGAATCTCCGAACCGGCTGAAGCCGGG
>CAMCWM010000223.1 GCA_945882215.1 Akkermansia muciniphila
TGGAAGCGAGGACAGGCATCTTCACGAACGGGGAGTTTGAAGCAGACAAAGAACGGCCCCTGGCCGTGGCATGGGCTTCACAAAAGGGAGTGATGATCAGTGGCAGGCTCACGAGGCCCGAAGCCCCCTCCAAATCTTTCACCTTGGGCCTGGCCGGGGACAAGCTGGGTGCCTTGCTTGATGATGGGAAAAACCGCCGGACCTGGAACACCACTGTTTCAGGCGGCTATTTGAAGCCCGCGCTGCATTTCCTGACCGAGATCGGAAAGGATGGGGTGGCAGAGGGAATCATCACCATGGGCAGCGCTTTCGGCAATATCAAGGCAGAGGGTGAAAAGCCGCTCCAGATGCAGCTATGTGTGTCTCCAACCGAGCTCTATCGTCACTCGGTCATCCCATCTACCAAGGTGATGCATGAGACTTTTGATGGAGAGCAGTTCCTGACCATTCGCTCTCCAGTGGGAATCATCTCATGGAACCTGCAGCAGCAGCGTTTGGGAAACACCCTCCTTCGCTTGAACGCCCACTCTGAAAAAAGCCCGCCTGATGTCTTGCTCGTTCAGCGAACTGACAAGGGCTGGCAGGAACTGCGAGAGCGTCTGCGCTCCGGGCAGGATGACGGCTCTGCACAACAATCAGGCTTCAGCAACTGGGCAAAACTGCTGCTCATGGTGCCGGAGCTGGAGAAAGAATCTCAGGGCTGGATCACCCCCGAGCGCCTCGAAGGAGGTGCATTGCTACTGGACATGGTCGCGGAATTTGTGCCGCCGCTGATAAGCATGTTTGCCAAAGACCCCGAAGACACATTCACGGTGCCTTTAGGTCTGGACGATGCAGCCAAAGTCAACCCGACCGCCACCATGATTGCGGCATCATGGTTCATGCTGGTGGATATGCTTCTGCCCCAGGACACCTGGCTGTGGGAGCTGGGCCGCGAAACATTTTACGCCCAGGCTGGCCACACCGAACACACACAGGCCGTGATGGAGCGCATCGCGAAAGATCCAGACATAGGTCCTCTGGGCTGCCTGTTGGCAGAGGGTATCCTGCAAAAATTCAGCCTGCCACAAGCCAGGATATTCCGTCAGCTCGCGTGGCAGAAGCTGTCCGCCGAACATCTTGAGAAAGACTGGCGGCTCCTCATGCTCTCCTCCTCGGGTCTGCGAGACACGACCAACAGGCTGCTGGGGAAGATGCGCGGGCTGGAAGAGCGGCAGATTCGCTTGCTGGCCGGCTTGTGGGACAAGAGCATGGAGCAACCTTTGCTGGACGCCGTGGCACAATTGCGTTCAAAACCAGAAGGCTCGCCTGCCGAACTGCTGTGGCCGCTGATGTTGAAACTCTGGCAGGACCGACTGGAAAAAAGCCTTCGTGCCAGCCTGGAGCAAACACCCGGCGTCAGGCCCGCTGATCCAACCTTGGTGGCGGCACGCGTGAACGGCGCGGACATCACCCGGACGGAAGTAAAATCGGCGATCCAGGCACAGGAACAGGTGTTGCGCATGACGCTGGCAAACGTGCCCGCAGAACTCGCCAAACAGCTTTCGTCTCTTCAAAGCACGGCGCTGGAAAGTTTGATCTCCCGGGAACTCATGCTCCAAGCTTTCAAAAAGAGCGGCGGCGAGGTAAAGCCCGAGATCGTCGAGGAGGGAATTCAAGCCATTGTCCGGGAAAGCTTCCGAGGCAGCCAGGACGCGTTTCTCGCAGAGCTCACGAAACAAGGCGTGACCTTGGACGATTTCAAAGAGCTGCGCCGCAAACTCATGATCGTGCAGTTCATGCAGGGGCAGATCATCAGCGGAGTGAAAGACCCCACCGAAACCGAACTGCGTGAAGCTTACGATAAACAACTCACAGGCTCCGGCAGACGCGCGATCCATCTGCACGCGATCACCCTGCCAAAAGCCATCGGAGCAGCCACGCCTGAAGATCAGCGCAAGCTCGCCAGCGAGATTCGCGAAAAGTCGCTCAAGGGCGAGGATTTCGAAAAACTCGCCAAAGCCCACTCCACGGATGCCAATGCCGAAAGCGGCGGCTGCCGGGGCACCATCGATACCAACGATCTTCCGGCGTCTTTGCAGGAGGCCCTCAAAACCATGAAGGCACGCGATACCAGCCAGGTGATCGAGCTTGAGGCCCATTTCGTACTGCTTTGGATCAAGGACGAAAAACCCCAGCCCGCTCCACCCTTCGAGAAAGAGCGCCCGCGCCTGATGGAGATCGTGCGCAAGCAGAAGCAGCAGGACGCCATCAAAAACTGGACTGAGCAGCAGCGCACGATGGCCCACATCGAGAAGTTCTCCCAAGAATGACCCATCGTCACAAGAATACCACGATGAGGAACTTTCGGCTGTTCATTCCGGGATGCGTTTCCGTATGCTCTCAGCATGAAACGCCTCGCTCTCGGCTTCCTTGTCCTCAGTCATTCGCTCCTTGCCCAATCTGACGGCATCAAGACGAAGACCACCTACGCCAAGGCCTATGGCGAGACGAAAAACGCCGTGACAGTGGATGCAGCGAAGGATCTGCCGCGCTACCCGGCGGTGGAGCCGAAGGACGCGATCTCGACCTGGCAGGTGAAAAAAGGCTTCAAGCTGCAACTCGCCGCGCATGAGCCTCAGGTGCGTGACCCCATCGCCATCTGCTTCGACGAGCGCGGGCGCATGTTTGTGTGCGAGATGCATGACTACAGCGAGATGCGCGAGGTGACGCCGCACATGGGCCGTATTTCCATGCTCCAGGACAAGGATGGCGATGGCTACTTCGAGACGAGCCAGATCTTTGCCGATGACCTGCCATGGCCGACGGGACTGGTCTGGGCGAATGGCGGCCTGTATGTCGGCGCGACACCGGACATCTGGCGCTTTGAGGACAAGGACGGCGATGGCAAGGCGGAGAAGCGGGAGAAAGTCTTCACCGGCTTCGGCACCGGCCTGAAAATGCTCAACGTCCAGGGTTTGATGAACAGTTTCATGTGGGGGCAGGACAATCGTATCCACATCCTCGCGGGTGGTGGCAATCGCGGCGTGATCACCTGCCTGAAGCGGCCGGACTTGCAGGGCATCGAACTCGGCGGGAAGGACTTCTGGTTTGATCCGCTCACGCATGAGTTCGGCCTCGAAGGCGGCGGCGCGCAATACGGCATGAGCTTCGACAACTACGGCCGCAAGTTCGGCTGCTCGAACAGTGACCACCTCCAATACTGGGTTTACGACGAAAAGTATGCGAACCGCAATCCCTACTACCAGATGCCTCCCGCCAAGCAGAGCATTGCGGTCGATGGCGGCGCTGCGGAAGTCTTCCGCATCAGCCCGGACGAGCCCTGGCGCATCATCCGCACTCGCTGGCGCATCGCTGGTGTGGTGAAGGGCGCGGTGGAAGGCGGCGGACGCGTCAGCGGCTACTTCACCGGCGCCACCGGCACCACGATCTATCGCGGCGACGCCTACGGCCCCGAGTTCGTGAACAACAGCTTCACCGGCGACGCCGGCGGCCAGCTTGTGCATCGCAAGATCATCAAACCCAGCGCCGACGGCATCAGTCTCGTCGGCGAGCGCCCCGCCGACGAACACGGGTTTGAATTCGCCGCATCGAAGGACACCTGGGTGCGCGTCGTAAACTTCGCCAACGCCCCCGACGGCTGCCTGCACATCTGCGACATGTATCGCGAGGTAATCGAACATCCCTGGAGCATCCCGGACGAGATCAAGAAGCACATCGACCTCAACAACGGGAATGATCGCGGCCGCATCTACCGCATCGTGCCGGAGGGGTGGCAAAGAGCAAAGGGCGAAGAGCGAAGTGGCAATATCGCCAATGCGAGCACAGAAGAGCTCGTGAAGACTCTCAGCCATCCGAACGGCTGGCACCGCGACACCGCGCAACGTCTGCTCTTCGAGCGTCAGGACAAAGCCGCCGTGCCGATGCTGGAGAGAGTGCTCAGTGGCGACAATGCGCTGGCGAAGCTGCATGCCATGAACGCCTTGGAGTCGTTCGGAGCTTTGCAGACCACTCATGTGGTCGCGGCTGCGAAGGACGCTGATGCGCAAGTTCGTGAAGCGGCTCTTCGTCGCGTCTCCAAGCTGGATGAGCCAACACTGGCCGCGCTGGCGGCGGATGCCACGCCGCGTGTGCGCTTCCAAACAGCATTGGCTGCGCCGAAGAGCGCTTCGCGTGATGCCTGGCTCGCCAAGATGGCTCGTGATGGCGCAAGCGGGAAGTGGATGAGTGCTGCCGTGCTGGGTGATGCGGGAAGCGGCTTGTTTGAGCAGCTTCGCGGTGATTTGGGCAGGCTGGAGCCTTCGTTTGCCGAATCGCTCATCATGCTCGCTGCCGCCGAAGCCAAAGATGCGACCGATTTGATCGCCGTGGTGACCACTGAGCCCGTCAAACCGGCCTGGGTGAAGGCCCTTGGCGATGGTTTACGCCGTGGAGGTTCAAATCTCACGAAGGCGGACAAAGAGGGCAAACTGGCTGCTGTCTTCGCCAAAGCCGTCGCTACGATCGCCGATACTTTTGGCCCTAATGACGCACGCGCAGAAGCGGTCGAGTTGCTTGGATTCTCGTCATCCAAAGAAGCAACGGACGCTTTGGTTTTATGCCTCGCGCAAGGTCAGCCAGATGTCGTTAAAACCGCCGCAATCCGCGTGTTAGCCCAAAACAGCTCAGCATTAGTCACGGCGACTTTGATTGGGAACTGGGCACATTACGGGGCAAAAGCCAAGACTGTGGCTTTGGAGGCGCTTTTGAGTCGCGAGGACCGTGCGGTGGCCTTGCTGGAGGCGAAGGTGGTCAAGGCGGAGGAATTTTCGGCATCGCAGGTACAGGAGTTGATCAAACACAAGTCGCCGAAGGTGGCGGCTGCGGCGAAGACGGTGCTGGCATCGGTGATTCCGCCTTCTCGCGAAGAAGTGACGGCGAAGTTCAAGCAGACCATCGCGGCCAAGGGCGACGCGCAAAAGGGTCAGATCCAATACATGACCCGCTGTGTGGCCTGTCATAAGGCAGGAGCACTTGGGCTGGCGGTGGGGCCGGATTTGATCACGGTGAAGACCAAGGGCCGCGAGGCGTTGCTGACGGCGATCTTGGAGCCGCACAAGGAGGTGGCGTCGCAGTTCATCGCCTACACAGTGAACACGAAGGACGGGCAGACACTGGCTGGCATCATCACGAATGACACGGCCTCCAGCATGACCATTCGGATGATGGGCGGCATCGAAAAGACGCTGCAACGCGCCGAGATCAAAGGCAGCAGTTCCAGCGGCCAGAGTTTGATGCCGGAAGGCCTCGAAACCGGCATGACGGTCGAGGACATGGCCGATTTGATCAGCTACATCGAAAGCCTGTGACCCAGGCCGCAAACTGAACCGCTTTTTCTTTGCAGCCGCCGCGCTCCGCGCTCCTGTGCCCCATCCATGAAAACCACCCCTGTTACTTTCGAAGACCTGCAATCCTCCGTCATCGCCGTGCCGCCGCTGTGCCGGAACAAGGATCTGTCCCTGGCAAAATCTCAAAACAGCCGCTTGATCAAGCACATGTACAAGGGCGGCATCCGCACGCTGCTGTACGGGGGCAATGCCAATCTCTACAACATCGCCCCCAGCGAATACCATTCGCTGCTGAAGATGCTCGTGGACATCTCGCCGGAGGACATGTGGATCGTGCCCTCCGTCGGTCCGATGTATGGCACGGCGATGGATCAGGCAAAGATCCTCACCGAGTTCGCCTTCCCCACCGCGATGCTGCTGCCGACGCTGTTCCCCTCGAAGCCCGCCGGTGTCGCCACGGCCATCCGCCACTTCGTGGAGAAGTCCGGCATCAAGGCCGTGCTCTACATCAAAGACGGCTCCTACATCACGCCGGAGCTTGCCGCCGAGCTCGTGAATGATGGCCTCATTTCCTGGATCAAGTACGCCATCGTCGAAGAAGATCCGAAGAAAGACCCTTACCTCAAGAAACTCATCAAGCTGGTGGACACCAAGCTCATCGTCAGCGGCATCGGCGAGCAGCCCTCCATCATCCATCTGCGCGACTTCGGCGTCACGGGTTTCACGGCTGGCTGCGTGTGCATCGCCCCCTCCCGCTCCACGGCCTTGTTGAAAGCCATTTTGAAAAAAGACTGGGCCGCCGCCGAGGCGATCCGCGAAGAATTCGTGGCTCTCGAAGACCTCCGCAACGCGCACAGCCCGATCCTCGTGCTGCATCACGCCGTCCAGCTCTCCGGCGTCGCCCAAACCGGGCCGGTGTTGCCTCTGCTCACCGAACTTCCGGCCAATCTGCTGCCCAAGATCGAAAAAGCTGCCAAGGCGCTGCTCGCCAAGAACGGCTGAGTCCAATCTTGACCTCTTGACGATTCCTTGACCTGCACCGTGACAGCTCACGGCTCGCACCTTCGTATCCACATCATGTCCTCACGCCGCCACTTCCTCCAATCCGTCACTTCCACCGCCCTTCTCGCTGCCACCGGCGGCATCACCGCTCAGGAAGCCGCCAAACCCGCCCGCAAGCTGCGCAAGGCCATCATGGGCGGCACGCTGGGCATCAAGGGCACCCTGATTGAAAAGTACCAAGCCGCCAAAGCAGCCGGCTACGAGGGCGTGGAACCTGCCGGAGGCTTGAATCAGCAGGAAGTGCTCGACGCTCTCGGCCAGTCCGGTCTGCAAGCCGCCAGCGTGTGCTGCCACACGCATTGGAAGCAAACGCTCACCCACAACGACGAAAAAGTCCGCGAAGAAGGCCTGCAAGGCGTGCTGCAAACCCTGCGCGATGCCAAAGCTTACGGTGCCGACTCCATTCTCGTGGTTCCCGGAGTCGTAAACGAAGAAGTGAATTACCAGGCCGCCTGGGATCGCTCCATCGCCGAACTCAAGAAAGCCGTGCCGCTGGCCAAGGAACTCGGCGTGAAGATCTCCATCGAAAACGTCTGGAACAACTTCATCCTCAGCCCCGTCGAGGCCGTGAAGTTTCTCGACGAAATTGGCGATCCCATCGTCGGCTGGCACTTCGACATCGGCAACGTGCTGCGCTACGGCTGGCCGGAGCATTGGATTCCCGTGCTCGGCAAGCGCATCAACCGCATCCACGTCAAAGAGTACAGCACCAAGAAGATGAAGGACGAAGGCGTATGGAAGGGCTTCGACTGCGACCTCACCCAGGGCGATAACAACTGGCCCGCCATCATGAAAGCCCTCGACGGCATCGGCTACACCGGCTGGGCCATCAGCGAGCAACGCGGCGGCCTCAACCCCAACGGCCTCAAGACGCTCACTGAGCGCATGGACAGCATCTTTGCGATGTAACATCTGAAATTTCAAAACTGAAGTACCAGATGCCCTCCGCCCTCGCCATCTTCGCTCATCCTGACGACATTGAGTTCGTCGCCGCTGGAACCATGCTGCTGCTTCAAGAACGCGGCTGGGACATCCACTACATCAACCTCTGCACCGGCAACGGCGGCTCCGTGCAGATGGATGGCCCCACCACGACTCGCAAGCGCCTTGAGGAGGGCAAGGAAGCCGCCCACATCCTCGGGGCCACGTTCTATCCGCCCATCAGTGACGACCTGGAGCTGACCTACGACGTGAAATACCTGCGCCAGGTCGCCGCCGTCGTGCGCATGGCGCAGCCCAGCATCGTGCTGACGCATGCGCCTGCCGATTACATGGAGGATCACATGGCGGCCTCACGCCTTGCCGTGACCGCCGCCTTCGCGCACTGCATTCCGAACTTCCAGACCGATCCGCATCTGCCCTCCTACTCACATGACGTGACCGTCTATCACGCCATGCCTCACGGCTTGTGCGATCCGCTGCGCCAAAAGCTCATGGCGGGTTCTTTCGTCAACACAGCCAGCGTCCATGCCCGCAAGCGCGAGTCCCTCGCCGCGCACGAAAGCCAGAAGCACTGGCTCGATGTCAGCCAGGGCATGGACTCCTACCTCATCAGTATGGACGAGGCCTCACGCGCCGTCGGCAGGCTCTCCGGCCAGTTCGAGTTCGCCGAAGGCTGGCGCAGGCACCTGCACCTCGGCTTCAGCGCGAAGGAAATCGACCCGCTCAAGGACGCCCTCGGCGATCTCTGCCTGATCAACGAGGAATACGAAAAAGCACGGGGCATTCCGGTTTGAGTTTAAAGTTAAAAGTTTCAAGTTGGCCCAGATGCCGCACAGAGCTTGAAACTTGAAACCTTGAACTTGAAACGATGCCCCGATGCCCGCTCCGCTCACCTACCTCCTGATCGACGGTCACAGCGTCATCCACGCGTGGCCGGAGCTGCTGCGCGAGCACCGAGCCGCCTCACGCAGACATCTGGCGCGGATCGAACTGCTCAAACGCCTGCGCAATCTCCAGGACATGAGCGGCATGCAAGTCGTCGCGGTGTTTGATGGTGCAAAGCAGGGCACGAACGAGGAGCGGGAACCCCAGGGCCTGCAAATCATCTACGCCGACCCCGGCACCACGGCGGACACGCTCATCGAGCGCCTCGTGGGCCGTTACGCCAAAGAACGCCCCATGCGCGTCGTTTCTGCCGACGGCATGGTGCGTGAAACGATTCTGTCACTTGGAGCCGAGTGGATCAGCCCTGAAATCCTCCGCAGCCTGTGTGATGGGGCTGAAACCCAGATGCGCGCCCGCCTTGCCTGATTCACCAACCCGCTTTAGCCTCCTGCCATGAACCTTCGACCTTTTCTCGCCTTCCTCGTGCTTAGCGCTTCCTCCGCGCTCGCTCAAGCTCCAGCCGCTCCTGCAGCCGCAGCACCTGTCTCAGACGAGGTCAGAAAGCTGCTTCTCACGGCCCGCGACATGCGGGTGAAGCATCAATACACCGACGCGCTGGAGAAGCTGGAGGAGGCTGAAAAACTCGCGCCGAACCTGCCCGACATCTACGCCCTGCGTGGCGACATCTACCTCGCCCCCCGTCGTCGCGACTTCGACCTTGCTCTGCCGCAGTTTGAAAAAGCGGCGCAGCTCCAGCCGGACAGCCCGCTGCCAAAGTTCAACCTCGCCGAGTTTTACTTCGTGAAGCACGACTTCGACACGGCATTGAAGTCGTTTTCCA
>CAMCWM010000224.1 GCA_945882215.1 Akkermansia muciniphila
ACGCCGCCACCTCTTTTTCGCCGGGACCGCCCTCGTACGAGCTGTTGATGCTGTTGATACGCACGAGTTCGGCCAGGGTCTGGAGCACGGGAGACATGCCGGAGCGTAGCCACATCGCCCTCGACGGCAAGAATCCGCATCAAAAGGCCGTTGTTTGAGTACCCCAGAATGACCAAGGCATCATCCATGCGCTGCTTGACCATGCTTTGCCTCACCACCGGCATTGCAGGCGCCGCCGCGCCGACGGATGCCGACAAGATCGCCTTCTTCGAAAAGACGATCCGGCCTCTCCTCATCAACCGCTGCTACGAGTGTCACTCCGTCGAGTCCGGCAAAAACAAGGGCGGCCTGCGGATCGATTCACGCGATGCCATCCTCAAAGGCGGTGACAACGGGCCCGCGCTCATCGCGGGCAATCCTGAAAAAAGCCGCATCATCGAATCTGTCCGCTATCACAATCAGGATCTGCAAATGCCTCCCAAGGGCGCCATGCCCGCCGCCGAAGTGAAGGCGCTCGAAGAATGGGTAAAGATGGGCGCGCCTGATCCGCGCGAAGCCGTCGCGGATGCCAAACAGCATGCCCCGCGCGTGATCGACATCGCCGCAGGCAGCAAGCACTGGGCCTTCCGCCCGATTGCGAACCCCAAGGTGCCTGCGGTGAAGGCAGAGAACCCCATTGATGCCTTCATCATTGAAAAACTCACCGAGAAAGGTCTCTCGCTCGCCGCACCTGCGGACAAACGCACGCTCATCCGCCGTGCCACCTTCGATCTCACTGGCCTGCCGCCCACACCAGACGAAGTGGAGGCCTTCCTGGCCGACAAGTCGCCGGATGCCTTCGCCAAAGTCGTGGACCGCCTGCTGCGCTCGCCACATTACGGTGAGAAGTGGGGCCGTCATTGGCTCGATGTGGCCCGGTACTCGGATTCGAACGGTCTCGATGAAAACATCGCCCTCGGCACCGCGTGGCGTTATCGCGACTATGTGGTGAAATCGATCAATGCCGACAAGCCTTTCGATCAATTTCTCACCGAGCAACTCGCGGGCGACCTGCTCGAATCGAAAGACATCCCCACTCGCCATGAACGCGTCACTGCCACCGCCTTCCTCAATCTAGGCGCGAAGGTGCTCGCCGAGCCGGACAAGGACAAGCTCGCCATGGATGTCATCGACGAACAGATCGACGTCATGGGCCGCGCATTCATGGGCCTGACGCTCGGCTGCGTGCGCTGCCATGACCACAAGTTCGACCCCATCCCGCAGACCGACTACTACGCGCTCGCCGCCATCTTCAAAAGCACGCAAAGCTTCAGCGTGGACCGCATCGGCGCGCTGAGCACGGCGTATGAGGCGCCCATGGGATCGCTCGATGACTTCGCGGCGGTGAAATCCTCCGAACGCATCCTCAAGGAGCAGAAAAGCGCCGTCTCCAAGGCCCAGACCGAGGCCAATGCCGCTCTGCGCAAAGAAGCGCGGGAACATGCGGTCGATTACCTCATGGCCGCCTGCGAACTGCCCGCCACGCCGACTTTGAGCAGCGTCAAACCCGTGGCTGAAAAGCACGGCCTGCGCCCCCACCTCCTGCTGAACTGCCGTGTCTATCTCGCCGCAAACGAGAACCTCCCCGTCTTCAAGCCCTGGCATGACGCCATGAAGGCGACAGGCACAGCCACGCCTCTGCGCGACTACTTCGCCGTGATCTTCAGCGCCGCTGAAAAGCTGACCGTGAAAGGCAAAGTCAAAGACGACGAAGGCTCGCTGCTCCACCAGGCGCGTGCCGAGCTGGACAAAGCCGCCGGTTTCCTCGCCCTGCCGCCGGAACCCATCGTGCTGTATCCGAAGGAGGTCGCTGAAAAAGTCCGCGCGTTGATGGACACGATGATGACCACGGAGAGCAATCTCCCCGACCTGCCCACCACGCTGGCCGTGTCTGAAGCACCCAAGGTCTTCAAAGAGCTGCCCGTTCACATCCGAGGCAATCACCTCTCCCTCGGCAAACCCGTGCAGCGCGGTGTTGTCCAGGTGGTGCAGACATCGCTCAAAACTCAGCCTCAATTCCCCGCGCACCAAAGTGGTCGTCTTGAACTGGCCCGCTGGCTCGCCAGCGCGGAGCATCCGCTCACCTCGCGCGTCATGGCCAACCGCATCTGGTCCTGGCATTTCAATCAAGGCATCGTCTCCACCACCGACAACTTTGGTCTGCTCGGCCAGAAGCCCACGCACCCCGAACTGCTCGACTGGCTGGCCCGCTGGTTCACCAGCAACGACTGGAGTCTCAAAGACATGCACCGGCTCATCATGAGCTCGAAAACTTATCAGCAAAGCTCCACGGCCCCGTCACAGGCAGCGCTCAGCGACCCCGAAAACCAATTGTTGAACCACTTCCCAGTGCGGCGCCTCGAAGCCGAGGAAGTCCGCGACGCGCTGCTGCATGTGGCTGGCAGCATCGACACCACTTTCGGCGGCAAGACCATCCCTCGCCGCAATCGCGAGTTCGTTTTCAACCACACCTCGAAGGATCTCACCACTTACGGCAGCACACGCCGCGCCCTTTATCTGCCCATCATCCGCAACAATCTCTACGACCTCTTCCAGCAGTTCGATTACCCCGATCCCTCGACCTCCACCGGCCTGCGCAACAGCACCGTCGTCTCGCCACAGGCGCTGCTCCTCATGAACAGCGACCTCGCCAGCGACGCGGCACAGTCATTCGCCCAACGCCTCGCCAAACTCTCCTCTGAAAACGTACAGCGCCTCCGCGCCGCCTACCGCCTCGCCTTTGCCCGTGAGGCCACTGAAGACGATCTCCACCGTGCGCAAAACTTCCTCATCACCACCAACGCCGCTCTCAATTCCAGCCAGCAAGACGCCAACAAGCGCGAGCAGCAGGCCTGGGCGCAGCTTTGTCAGGCGCTCATGATGAGCAACGAGTTCATCTATCTGCGCTGAGATTTCGGCAAGTCGTTGCTTGACCTCACGTCCCTTTGACGGACGTGTATTTTTTCAAACCGCCGTGGACCTCAAGCTCGTCAATCATGAAATCCTGCTCTCCTTCTGGAAGGTGCATGTCCTGCATCATGCCGCCGAGGGGGAGGTGATTGGACAGTGGATGCTGAAGGAACTGGCCCATCACGGCTACGATGTCAGTCCCGGCACTCTCTATCCGCTGCTCAAGCGCATGGAACGAAACGGCTGGCTCACCTCCACTGCTGATTCTGCTCGTGGCCCCAAAGCACCACGCTCCTACAAGATCACCAAAGACGGTCGCGAGGTGCTGAAAATCGTGCGCAAGCAGCTCAAAGAGCTTGGAGTCGAGGTTGGGAAGCACTGAACCTGGATGGGTCCGACGCGACCGGCAAAAAGTCGCCATTCCGAGGAAAGAAACTTGAATTCCCTCGTTTTACGGTGCCCGTAATCGCTGACCGTTCAGACGCTTGCGTCACCTGTCCTTCTGATTTCGTCATTTCTCCCGCATGAATCTCGCCCGCTTTGCCCTGCGCCATCCCTGGACTGTCCTCGTTGCCGTGGTGGCGGTGTGTTTGGGGGCGTGGATCGGGCTTCAGCGCATGACGCGGGACATTTTCCCGCCTCTGGGCATTCCGACGATCTATGTGGCTCAGCCGTTTGGAGGCATGGACCCGCTGCAAATGGAGGGCTACCTGACCTACCGCTACGAGTACCATTTCCTCTACATCGCGAACATTGAGCATGTGGAGTCGAAGTCGATCCAGGGCGCGTCGATCATGAAGCTGCAGTTTCATCCGGGCACGGACATGAGCCAGGCGATGTCGGAAACGGTGGCGCAGGTCAATCGCAGCCGCGCCTTCATGCCGCCGGGCACGGTGGCACCCTTCATCATGCGCTTCGACGCGGGCAGCGTGGCGGTGGGGCATCTCGTCTTCTCCACGGACGATCCGAACATCACGCTGAATCAGATGCAGGATCAGGCGTTGAACAAGGTACGCCCGGCCTTCGCCACACTGCCGGGCGTGTCCGCGCCTCCGCCGTTTGGCGGCAGCTCTCGCGGCATCGTGGTGAACGTGAACCCGGACCGCATGAAGGCTTACGGCTTGTCGCCGGATGACATCGTGGAGGCCATCGCAAAGGGCAATCCGATCAGCCCGTCGGGCAACATGAACCTCGACGGCAAGTATCCCATCGTGCCGACGAACGCCATCGTCTCCAACGTGAAGGATCTGGAGGCCGTGCCGCTGAAGCGCACCGACGCGGGCGCGGTGTTCATCCGCGATCTCGCCACCGTGACCGACTCCGCCGATGTGACCACCTCCTACGCGCTGGCGAACGGCAAACGCACCGTCTATCTGCCTGTCACCAAACGTGCCGAGGCCTCCACGCTGGAAGTCGTGAAAAAAGTTCGCGCCTCCATTCCCGAATTTCAAAAACTGCTGCCGGACGGCATCAAGGTGAGCTTTGAATTCGACCAGACGCCGGTGGTGAACCGCAGCATTCAGGATCTGCTCAAAGAAGGCGCGCTCGGGGCCGTGCTCACCGGTTTGATGGTGCTCGTCTTCCTGCGCGACCTGCGCACGGCCTTCATCGTGGTCATCAACATCCCGCTCTCGCTGCTGGCCGCCTCCTTTGGCCTGTGGATCACCGGACAGAACATTCATCTCATGACGCTCGGCGGTCTCGCGCTCGCGGTCGGCATTCTCGTGGATGAAGCCACGGTGACGGTGGAAAACATCCACACGCATCTCGCGCGCGGCAAGCCGCTGGCCCGCGCCGCGCTCGACGGCACGCTGGAGACCACGCTGCCGCGATTGCTGGCGATGCTTTGCATTCTCGCGGTGTTTATTCCCGCCTTCTTCATGATCGGCGCGGCGAAGGCGCTGTTCGTGCCGCTCGCGCTCGCGGTGGGCTTTGCGATGTTTGCCTCCTTCATCCTCTCCAGCACGCTGGTGCCGGTGCTGTCGGTGTGGCTCCTGCCGAAGAACACGAAGCATGAGGAGGAACGCCTGGGTGTCTTTGCGCGGATGTATCAGGGCATCGTCAAAACCGCCGTCACCATGCGCTGGGTGCTGGTGCCCGCCTATCTCGGCGGCGCGGTGCTCATCATTGTGAGCTTCGGGCCGTTCCTCGGCTCGGAAATTTTCCCGAAGACGGACACCGGCCAGTTCGCCATCCGCTTCCGCGCTCCCAGCGGCACGCAGGTCGGCATCACGGAGAAGATCGCGCAAAAGATCCTCAAGATCATCGCCGACGAGGCGGGCGGACAGGACAAGATCGAGATGTCCATCGGCATGGTCGGCGTTCACAATTCCAGCTTCCCGGTGAACCTCGTGCATCTCTGGAATGGCGGCCCGGAAGAGGGCTGGCTGGCTGTGCAGCTCCGGCATGACTCCGGCGTGCGCGTCGATCCTTTCCAGGAAAAACTGCGCGAGATCATGAAGCGTGAACTGCCCGATGTGCGCGTGTCGTTTGAGCCGCAGGACATCGTCAGCCGCGTGATGAGCTTTGGCTCCTCCACGCCGATCGAGGTGGCCGTCAGCGGCCCCAGTTTGCCACTGAGCAAGGAGCACGCGGAGAAGTTGCTCGCGAAACTCAACGAGCTGCCCTTCCTGCGCGACGCGCAGATCGCGCAGACGCTCGACGCGCCCACGGTGAATGTGCAGATCGACCGCGAGCGCGCCGGTCTGCTCGGCGTGAACGTGCAGGATGTCACGCGCAGCCTCGTCGCCGCCACGACATCGAGCCGCTTCACCTCGCCTGTGTTTTGGGCCGATCCTGGCACCGGCATCAGCTTCAACGTGCAGGTGCAGATTCCCGAGGAGCGCACGCAAACGCTCGAAGACCTCGGCAACACGCCCGTCACCTCCAGCAGCGGCAAGCCGGTGCTGCTGCGCAATCTGGCAAAGATCGAACAGGGCACGGCCGTCGGCACTTACGAGCGCTACAACATGGTGCGTGTCGCAAGCATCACGGCGAACATCCAGGACATTGATTTTGGCAGCGCCATTAAGGCCGTGCGCAAGGCCATCGCCGAGGTCGGTCCCGCGCCCGATGGAAAAACCAAGGTGGACATCCGCGGCCAGGTGGTGCCTTACGAGCAGCTTTACACCGGCTTCGGCAACGGACTCGTCATCGCCATCGTCGTGATCTTCCTGCTGCTCTGCGCGAACTTCCAATCGCTGCGCCTCGCCATCGTCGTGGTCTCCACCATGCCTGCCGTGCTCGCCGGGGTGGTGCTGGCGCTGTTCTTCACCGGCACCACCATCAACATCCAGTCCGCCATGGGCGCGATCATGGCCGTGGGTGTTGCCGTGGCCAATGCGATCCTGCTCGTCACCTTCGCCGACCGTGCGCGCCTCTCCAGCAAGGGCGACCGCCGCGCCGCCGCCATCGAGGGCGCGGTCAGTCGTCTGCGACCCATTTTGATGACCAGCTTCGCCATGATCGCGGGCATGATGCCCATGGCCCTCGGTCTCGGCGAAGGCGGCGATCAAACCGCGCCGCTCGGCCGCGCCGTCGTCGGTGGTCTCGCGCTCGCCACGGTCGCCACACTGTTCATCCTGCCCGCCGTCTTCGCCATGCTCGCCAGCAAGAAGGCCACCTCCGCCTCGCTCGATCCTGATGACGAGGAGAGCGCGCTGTTTGAAGGCTGATTTTTGATTTTGACCGAACTGACTCCTTTTGACTGCACTATGAAACAACTTCTCCTGCTCATCCTCCTCACCACCAGCGCCCTCGCGCTCGATCTTCCTGCCACGAAGCCGCAGAAAGGCACCATCCACCGCTGGATCAGCCTGCCCGCCAGTTTCGCACCATGGCAGCAGGTCGATTTGAAAGCGCGTGTGGCCGGTTACATCGAGAAAATCACCGTCGATAAGGGCGATGTCGTCACCACACAGCAGCAGCTCATTCAAATCGAAGTACCCGAGCTCAAGGCCGACCTCATCGGTCACCGCGCCGAAGTCGCCGCCGCCGAGATCGAGGTGAAACGCCTCCACGAGGCCCGCGCCAAGTCTCCCGACCTCATCCTGCCTCAGTCCGTCGATGATGCCGAAGCCAAGCTCGCCATCGCCAAGGCCGGCATGGAGCGCACCAACGCGCTCATCGACCTCGCGCAGATCAAAGCGCCCTTCGCCGGCACCATCACCGACCGCCGCGTCGACCCCGGCGCTTTCGCCGCCGCAGGAGGCGACACCTTGCTCCAGCTCACCGATGTCTCCACCCTGCGCCTGCAAGTGCCCGTCATCGAGATCGAAACCGCCCTGCTCAAAGTCGGCCAGCAGGTCGAGGCCAAAGTGGACGCCCTCGGCGGCGCAATCGTCAAAGGCACGATCACCCGCATCGCCGGAACGCTCGACTCCGCCACGCGCACCATGCTCATCGAGGCCGACTTCAAAAACGACGATGGCAAGCTCCGCCCCGGCATGTTCGCCACCACGCGCATCGCCGTCGAGCAGCATGACAACGCCACGATCATCCCCGTCGCCGGACTCGTGAAGGAGAAGGCCAACAGCTTTGTCTTCAAGCATGTGGACGGCAAAGCCGTGAAGACCGCCATCAAACCCGGCTTCAACGACGGCGTGAACGTCGAAGTGCCTGAGCTAAAAGCCGATGAAGTCATCCTGCTGCCAGGCACCGTTACCCTCACCGACAAGCAAGCTGTCACCGTCAAACAATGACGAAACCTGAATCCATCTCCTGTCCTGCCATGTCCTTCATCCTTCGCGCTTTGTCATTGGTTCGTCATTCGGCGGCGTCTCTCATCTTCTTTTTGTCCGCGACTTTCGCCACCGCCGCCCCTGTCCACGTCGATCTGCCAACCGTCATGAGGCTCGCGGGTGCGAACAATGACGAAATCCAACTCGCCCGTGCGAGGCATACGGAGACCCTTGCGGAGTCGAAGCTGGCCTGGCAGCGATTTTGGCCGAGTCTGACGCTGGGGGCGGGTTACCGGCGCACGGATGGCAATGTGCAGGACATCGCGGGCGCGGTGTTTGATGTCAGCAAGCAACAGTACACTGTCGGCCCGAACCTCATGATCGATTGGTCGCCGGGGGACATGTATTACTCCGCGCTGGCGGCGAAGCAGCGGGCGCTGGCCGCTGAGCAGCTCGCCGAGAAAGCCCGGCGCGACATCGTCACGCAGGCCACCGGCCGCTACTACGATCTCCTCGCCACCGAGGCCTCGCTGGCGATCATTGAAGACGATCTGCGCCTCACGCAGGACTATGAAAAGCAGATCGGCGGCGCGGTGGAAGCCGGCACGGCCTTTCGTGCCGACTTGCTGCGTGTGAAAACCCAGGTCAGCCGCGAAAAGCTCGCCATCCGCCAGCATGAGGAGAAACGCGATCTCGCCGCCGCCGCGCTCGCTGAAATCCTGCGCCTGCCTGCGGACACCGCCTTGCGTCCCGCGAAGGCCGATCTCGTGCCGGTGCGCATGCTTGATCGCAGAACAGGTGTCGCCACGCTCATTTCGCAGGCCAAGCAGCATCGTCCGGAGATGAAAGCCGCCAGCGCCGTGAACACCGCCGCCGCGTGGGAGCGCGAGCGTGCCCGTGTGGCCCCGATGATCCCAAATGTGCAGGCCGGCTATGGCGTTGGCGGGCTCGGCGGCGGCTTCAATGGCGAAATGGGAAACTTTGATGAGACGCAGAATGTGTACATTGGTCTCGGCTGGAAAATCGGTCCTGGCGGCCTATTTGACAAGCAACGCAAAGTCATCGCCAGCGCCCAGGAGGAAGCGGCCAACTTGCAATCCGCCCAAGTCAAAGCGGCGATTGGCCGCGAGGTCGTCGAAGCCGCCGCAAAAGCGCAAAGCGCCCACGATCAGATTGGCATCAACGACGAAGCCGTCAGCGCCGCTCAGGAGATGGTCAAACTCGCCAAAGAACGCCAGGCCAGCCAGCTTGGCGTGGTTTTGGAATACCTACTGGCCCGCGAAGAACTCACCCGCGCCAAACAAAGCCGTGTGCTGGCGGTGACGCGTTTCAACCAAGCGCAGCACGAGCTGAAGCGGGCGGTAGGGAAGTGATCAATACACCGGGCC
>CAMCWM010000225.1 GCA_945882215.1 Akkermansia muciniphila
TCACGGATCAGTCACATTCTTCAAGAGGGACGCTTCCGAGCGTCCCTTTTGCTTTCTGAGCGTTTCGTCATTCGTCATTCTGATTTCGACATTCCATGAATCCCACCCGCCTCGAACTCATCGGCACCGAAGTCGCCCTCGTCTGGAGCGATGGCTCGGAACAGTTCATCGCCATGGAAAAACTCCGTGCCGCTTCTCCCAGCGCCGAAAACACCGGTGAGCGTGACCTGCTCGGCAACAAGATCGGCGGCACCAATCAGAAAAGCTTCCCCGGCGTTACTGTGAAGGACTGGCGCATGATCGGCGGCTACGCCATCCAGTTTGACTTCAGCGATGGACACAATACCGGCCTGTACACCTTTGATTATCTTCGTGCGCTTTGAGGAGGCCGGAATGACGAAATTAGAATGACGAATGCCGAAAACCTTGTGCGCCCATGATTCGGGCTTCATTCGTCATTCTGCATTCGGGTTTCGTCATTTTACTCTCCGACCACACTCACCACGATGCTCCGTGTGTGCGGCGCTCGACGGTGCTCGAAGAGAAAAATCCCCTGCCAGGTGCCGAGCGCGAGACGGCCGTTCACCACCGGGATGACTTCAGACGTCCGCGTCAGCGCCATTCGCAGATGGCTCGGCATGTCATCGGGGCCTTCATGCGTGTGGACGAAGTACGGCGTGTCCTCCGGCACCAGATGATCAAAAAAGCTGTGCAGGTCCGTGCGTGCGGAGGGATCGGCGTTTTCATAGATCACCAGGCTCGCGCTGGTGTGCTGCACGAAAACCGTCGCCGTGCCGGTGCGGATGCCGCTGGTGCGCACGATCTGCTGGCAGCGCTCCGTGATCTCGTAGGTGCCCTTGCCCCGGGTGGGGATGGAAAAACTGTCAGCGTGCGCGGCCATGAGCGCAGCTTTAGAAGCAGCGCTGCTTCAAATCAAGCAGAGCGCCGCCGAGATGTGCCGCCACATCGCCCGCGCATAGCGATTCAGCGGCAATGTGATCTCGCGTGAGCGCGATTTCCGCCGCGCGACCGCACAACCACGCCGCCAGACCCGCCGTGCGATGCAGCGGGATGCTCTGCGCGGCCCAGGCGGCACACACCCCGGACAAAACATCGCCCATGCCACCACTCGCCATGCCGGGGTGGCCGGTGGTGTTGAACAGCGTCGGCTGGCCGCGGGTGGCGATGACCGTGCGCGCTCCTTTGAGCAGCAGCGTGTGGCCGGGAGCTGTTTCAACCAGCGCCTCGGTGACTTTGCGGCGGCTCATGCCATGCCAGCCAGGATAATTGCGCAGCAGCCGGTCCAGTTCGCCCGGATGAGGGGTCATGAGGCGCGGAAGCTTGCCGGTCTTGTCCAAAATCTCAGGATGCTGCGCCAGCAGGGTCAACGCATCCGCATCGACGATGGTTGGCATCTTCGCCTGTCGCAGCACGTCGAGGATTTCCTTCTCGTGATCAAAGCCCAACCCAGGACCAATCGCCAGCGCATCGAATCGCATCTCCAGCACGTCGCGATAATCATCCACTGGCTTCACCATCACCTCCGCCGGCACGCGGGGTGCGATCAGAGGATACACGTCCTCCTTCACCAGCAGCGTGACGAGCCCTGCGCCAGCACGCAAAGCGCCACGGCAGGCCAGCTCCGCCGCGCCGAGAAATCCCGGTGAACCGGCGATGATGCCGACACGTCCTGCTTCGCCCTTGTGCATGTCATGCTGACGACGTGGCAGCCAGGAGCGCAAAACACCCGGTGTGAGCGCCAGCGCGGAGGCATCGCCCTCGCACTTCGTCAATTCACGCAGCGGCACCAGCGCGATGCGTCCCACATAATGATCCGCGCCGTCTTCGAGCAGCCCCGCCTTGATCTGTGCCACCACGGCGGTCACATCAGCCTCCACCGCGTCTTCGCAGGCATCGCCATGATCGCCATCAAGGCCGGAGGGAATGTCCATCGCGACGGTCAGCGCATGCTTCTGGATGCGCAGCGTGTTCATTTCACGCGCCAGGGTCTGCAATTCGGGCTTCATCGGTCCTTGCGCACCGATGCCGAGCAAACCATCAAGGCTCACGAGCGGCCCCGCAGGGAAATCAAACGTTGTCGCGTCTTCAATCACCCGCACATGGCTGCGAATCGAGGCGAAATGTCTGCGTGGCAGATCCTTCATCGCCTCGGGCTCGCAGCACAGCCGCGCATGCAGCTTCCAACCATCGGCGACGAGTTCCCGCGCCGCGACGAGCGCGTCACCCGCGTTGTTCCCTTTGCCGAGAAACAGCACCAGCGAACCGGCACGCGGCGCAAACTGCCGCACCACATCCGCGATGCCGCGTCCTGCTTCCTCCATCAATGCCGCCGCGCTCACTCCGCGTGCGAACGCGGCTTCCTCGCATTGCTGCATCTGGTGGCAGGTGACGATCATGGGCGTTCTGCGGCGTGCAACAGCAGCGCCTTGAGTTCGTGGGAGGATTGCAGCGCGTCCTGGGGTGTGGTGGCGGCGGGGCGGGAGACCACATGCGTGCCCTTGGCCGTGGTTTCCAGCACGGCGTTGATGCGATTGAGGGTTTCAGCAGGCGGATCGCCCAGCACCAGCAGGTGCATGAGCCGTTCGTCATCCCGCCGCAGGCCGTCCTTGATCTGCTGGAGGGCCTCCTCGGTGTCGGGAATGACGGCGAAGCGCAGCGAGCGCATCACTGCCTCGCCGGTGATCTCATGCGCGGTGCTCAGCAGCCCGCCGATGGCCTGGGCGCTGGCTTCCATGCGGGCGGCATCGTCACTGTAAAGCGCCAGCGCCATCACGATCTCGCGCGGGCGTTTTTTCCCGGTCAATTCGGCGTCAATGGTGGAGCGGTCATCGCCAAATCGTGCGCGCCGCACCGAGTAGCCCATGTTCTCCGCGCCCATGGTCGATTCGAGATAGGCGGGGATGCTCAGAAAACGGTCCGGCTTGCCCAAGGCCTCGCGCACGATGCCCGCATGCCGCTGGATGCCTTCCACGCTGATCGGCCGCCGCAGCGCCATCGCATATTTGAATGAACGATCCGCTGCCTGATCCTTCTTCCACTGCCAGATGCCAAACGAGGCGATGCCGAGCAGGATCGTTCCAGCGGGCAGCATGACTAGGGCGAAGCGAATCCAGCGTCCAGGGTCGGCGTTCGGTTGGGTGGCGTCAGTCATGACTGCCAAGAAGCATCGCTTTGCCTGCCGAACAAGCGCGTAACTTCCCGTTCTGCATCAAGGAGCCAACCGGGCCAACAACTTGGCAACCGAATGCTTCTGGCCGGGCAGCATCAAATCAGGCCGGATGTCGGCGAGTGGTTGCAGCACGAAGCGGCGCAGGTGCAGCCGTGGATGCGGGAGAATGAGCTCGGGATCGTCACTGATGACAGCGTCCGCATAGAGCAGATCGAGATCGAGCGTGCGCGGTGAATTGCGTTCCCGCTGCTCCGGGCGGCCCAGGGCGGATTCGACGGCCTTGAGGTGCGCATGCAAGTCGTGCGGCAGGCAGTCGGCCTCGATTTCGATGACCGTGTTCAAAAACGACTGTGTGCCCGGTGCGCAATCGACGGGTTCGGTTTCATACACCGGTGCGCTGGCCCTCAACTTCACGCCAGGCACACGTTCAAGCAGCAACTTGATGCCGCGCTGCATGTTTTCAGAGCGATCACCGAGATTGGAGCCAAGAGCGATGCCGAAGTGCATGGATTGGAAACTACTGTCAACAACCGTCAACCACTGCAAACAATCGCAAACTATGCCTTCAGCCCCAATACGTCCTGCATGTCATACAATCCCGCCGGTTTACCGACGAGCCATCTCGCAGCGCGGACGGAGCCGTTGGCGAAGGTGTCGCGGCTGCTGGCTTTGTGGGTGAGTTCGACGCGTTCGCCGACGTTGGCGAAGATGACGGTGTGATCGCCGACGACATCACCACCGCGGATGGCATGGACGCCGATTTCCTTCGGCGTGCGGGCGCCGACATCGCCGAAGCGGCCATGGCGGCAGTCCTTGTCGTATTCGAGGCCGCGCACATCGGCCAAGATTTCCACCAGCGTGCGGGCGGTGCCGCTGGGGGAATCTTTCTTCATGCGGTGATGCATTTCGATGACTTCGAGGTCGAACTCGGGGCCGAGCAACTCGGTGGCCTTGCGGGTGAGCCAGAACAGCGTGTTCACGCCGACGCTGTAGTTGGAGGCGAAGACGATGGGCAGTGTTTTCGAGGCTTCGCGGATGGCGGCGAGTTGTTCGTTGGTATGGCCGGTGGTGCCGATGATCATGCTCTTCCTCTGTTTGAGGCATTCGCCGAGCAGTTCATCGCAGAAGTGATGCGAGGTGAAGTCGATCACGGTGTCGGCCTTGGCGAGCGCGTCGGGCAATGAATCGCCCATGTCGATGGTGGCGGCGACGGTGACGTTCTGGGCTTCGGCGGCACGGATGATGGCCTGGCCCATGCGGCCTTTGCTGCCGGTGATGAGGAGTTTGAGGTCGGACATGATGGGGTGGCTGATAAACGGGACGCCGGAGTTATGCAAGAGGGGGCTGGACGCTGTGCAGCGGGTCGTGCAGAAGAATCTCGTCGAAGGTGTCGTCCGGCGAACGCTCGGCCGGCGGCCAGAACTGGCCGGCACGGATGCGCCGCACGGCCTCGGCGGCACAATCGAGCGCGGAAGTGATCAGCGTCTCATCAAAGCCGTCCCATTCGAGGATGGCGGTGTCCTGGATGCTCTTCGGCAGCGTGAAATAGGCCACGCGGCTCACGTTCAGGCCGCGTTGTCGCAGCGCGGCGGCATAAAGCGGCAGTTGCAGATCCAGCCACAGCGCACGCCTGCCCTCAGCAAGATCGAAACACTTCCATTCATCGGCTGCGGCGAGCTTGGTGCGCGCGGAGAGGGCTTTGAAATGCGATTCGTGGGGTTTGCGCGGTTTGTCGGAGCTTTTGAAATCAACGATGCGCAGCGTGCCGTCGGTGTGGCGTTCGACGCGGTCGATGCGGCCGGACAAACGGGCGTCGGCAATGAGGAACGGAGAGGCATCGTCCTTCGTGCCGATTTGCAGCTCGGCGTCGATGCACTGCCAGCCTTTTTGGCGATTGTCGGCTTCAATCGTCGCGGCATGGCGCAGGCGTTGCAGGATGCTCTCCAATTGCAGCGTGATGAGCGGCGCGGGACGCTGGCCAAAGAGTTCGCGCACACGTTCGCGGGCTGCCGCTTCGAGGAAGTCGGCGATCTTCGCCGGATGCGTGCTGTCGCGCATGGCGCTGTCGAGAAACAGACGATGAAACGCATGGTGGATGATCTGGCCGAACTCGGCGGCATCCAGCTCACGCTTTTGCGTTTCGATGGCGCTCATGCGTTTCGCATGCGTGAGGTAGTAGCGGAATGGACAGCTCAAGTAGTCGCGCAATCGCGACGGCGAGATGGTTTCGAGCGGCCTGGCGATCCAATCCGGCTTCAGCGGCCACGCCAGCGTGCGCGGCGGCTCGGTGCTTGCCTGCTGGTCTTCTTCTTTGGGGAAGAGATGCGCCACGCGTTGCGGCAGTGTCTGGTCATCGCAGAGGAAAAGCAGGCGTGAGGGCCGCAAAGCATCGCCATCCTCGCTCCATTGACCGCAGAGCAGTTCGAGGCGGCCTTTCGACTCACGCTGATGCGCGAGCGCGGCGAGGATGAAGGCGTCACGCGCGAAACGTGTCTGCTGGCAGGGCAGTTCAAGAGCCTGACGCAGTGCATCTGGCAGGAAGGGATGGCTGATGAAAATGCCGGGCACGTTTTCCTCGTTCAAACCAGTGACGATGAGGTTCGGCGCTCTTTCCCACAGCAATTCGAGCCAGCCTTGCAGCACGAGGTCGATGTCACCACGCGGCTCGGCGAGACGGCTTTGCGCGAGGCATTCGAGCGAGAGCGTGAAGGCGTCCTCGGCCTTCGGCTTCAATCCGAAGCGCTTCGCTTCCAGTTCGAGTTCCTCGGTGATCCGCAACCATTCGGCGGCGAGTTCGGCGCGCTCGCGATGGCCGGGGGCTTCGGGATGGAAGGTGCGTTCGCCGAGCAATTTGAGGATCAGCGTGCGTGCCGCTTTCGATGGTGGCAGCCGCAGCAACGAGTTCAGCAGATCGAACATGGCCTCGACAACTGGCAGCAGCGCCGGGTAATCGGCGAGCGGCTGTTCGCTGGCATGCGCGAGCGTGACGGGAAGATGATTGCTGGCGAAATCATCCGCTTCTCGCAGCAGAACGGCGGCGCTTTCGTTGTTGGGAGCGATGGCATCACGAAATTCTTCGATGCGCAGCAGCGCGGCAAAGGCGCGCCACGATCCCGCGCCGAGCAGCACGCGGAAACAATCGAGCACATGCCACAGGCCTTCACGCTGCACCGGAATGCCGCCGGGTTCAAAGCTGCGCGCCTCTTCAAGCGTGAGTTTCTCCAGCAACAGGCCGCCGACTTCGTTGTCGCACACGCCGAGGGCCGTTTTGCCCTGCGGCACGAGCGCGCGCATGAGATCGAGCGCTTGTGCCGCCTGCGCGGCAGGATCGCGAGCGATGTGGATGTGCTCGTTGCCGACGGGCAGGTTCACATCGGCGTCCTCGCCCCAATGCGAGGGCAGGGGACGGCCATGGCGGTCAAACGTGTGCTGCCAGGCCTGCGGTGCATGGGTGGCGATGATCACCTCCACACCGCGTTCGGCGCAGGCGTGAATCCACGCATCCAGCAGAGGAGGCAAATCGGGCGAGGCGATCACGACGATGCGCCGCACGCCGTCCGGCAGCACAGGTGCATGCGCGTGGTGACGTTTGAGCGATTGCGCGTCAGCGACGCCTGCCTTGGCGAGTTCATCGAAATACGCACGCTCGATTTGAGCGAGATCCTGCCAGCGCGCGGCATCGCGTTGGATCGCGGGCATGGCGGCAGTGTCGGCAAAGGTCAGGCCACCGGTGCCGAGCAGCATCTTCAGCTCCGCCAGCATGCGTGCCGTCTCGGCATGCCAGCCCCAGCCGCGCTCGGCGGGCAGCGTGGGAAACAAGGCCGTGAGTGAATCGAGCGCGACGCGTTCGAGCGCGCGCTGCCAGGCCATCTGCGATTGCAGCGGCGTGGCGGCCTCGAAGCGGCGGCTTTGCGGCAGCAGGGCCTGTTCGGGCAGCCAGAGATGCGGCACGACGGCGGCGGTGCCGGTTTTGTCAGTGGCTTGCGCGAGTGCTTCGCGCAAACGGCGGCCTGCTTCGCCGTTGGGAACGAGGATCAGCGTGCTGCTGAGATCGAGCGCGCGGGTGGGATCCCAATCGCGGCACAAAAAGTCCACGGCCTTCTCCAGGACGGGCGCGTCCCATCCCCAGAAGAGGCGCTGGAGCTTGGAACTCATGCGCGTTCGAGTTGCCGCAGGATGTCGTCCACGATCTGCTCCGGTGTCTGGTCAATCGAGACGCGGATCAAATCCGGTGTCGTCTCCAGGGTGGCGAACTGGCTGTCGAGCAGGGCTGGTGGCATGAAGTGGCCTTTGCGCGCGGCCAGGCGGGCGGCGATCAATTCGCGCGAGCCATCGAGCAGCACGAAGCGCAGCGTTGCGTCGGCATCCTGAGCGCGGAGTTTGTCGCGGTAGATCGGTTTGAGCGCGGAGCAGGCCAGCACGTAACTCGACGTGGTGTCGCGCATGGCCTCGATGCGCTGGCGCAGCACGGCATACCAGGGCCAGCGGTCGTCGTCGGTGAGCGGTGTGCCGGCGGACATCTTGGCCTTGTTCGAGGGCGGATGGAAATCGTCACCGTCCTCGAAGACGCCGCCGAGTTTCGCGGCCAGCAGGCTGCCGACGAGCGATTTGCCGCAGCCGCAGACGCCCATGACGATGATGGTTTTGAGCACGGGGAGGGGGGGAGTTTACGGTGGTTGACTGTTGTTGACGATGGTTTGGCAGCCACTGTAAACCACCGTCAACCACCGTAAACAACTGCAAACCTGGCGCGGCGGCTTGACGTGTGAGGCGCGGTCATGGAGGATGCGCGGCGAAACCATGAAATACCCGACTTTGACCGTCCTGCTGGTGCTCGGCGCCGCGTTTGCCGCTGCTGAAGACAAGCCTGCCCAGCCCGCCGCAGCCACGCCGGAGGTGCCGAAGGAGTTCGTGCTCTTCAATGGCAAATCGCTCGACGACTGGGAGAGCGTCGATGTCGGCGGCAGCGGGATCGTGGAAATGGAAGGCGGGGTGATGATCATCAATCAGGGGGAAAACGTGAGCGGTGCCATTTACAAGAAAGCCGCCACACTGCCAACGACCAACTACGAGATCACGCTGGAAGCGAAGCGCCTCCAGGGCGTCGATTTCTTCGTCGGCCTCACCTTTCCCGTGGGCGACCTCAAAACCTGCGCCACGCTGATTTGCGGCGGCTGGGGCGGCAGCGTGACGGGCATCTCCTGCATCGACAACATGGACGCCAGCGACAACAACACCTCCAGCTACCAGCGTTACAAGGACGACGAGTGGTATGCCATCAAGCTGCGCGTCACACCGGACAACCTCAGCGCGTGGCTCGGGGAGAAGCAGATCATCGACGAGGACATCAAGGACAAGAAGCTCAGCGTTCGCCCCGGCCCCATCGAGAGCTACCTGCCGCTGTCGTTGACGACGTTCAACACCACCTCGGCGATCCGCAACATCAAGCTCACGCCCATCCCCGAGAAGAAGTGATGCAGCACGCCCCCGCCATCCGCATGCTGGTTGTCCTGGCCTGCGGAGGTCTGATGTCCTGCGGTTCGACGCAGCGCGCGCAGGTGTCGCGCACGGAGACCGTGCTGACTGAGCGCGAGAAGCGGCACATGGCTGGACTACTCGACGACATGGCGGCCGGCTGGGACGGCCTGCAGCGCGGCAAGATCGCTGACCGGCGCAAGGCGCAGGATCAGTATGATCAGGCGCTCGCCGCGTTTCTGCGGGAGTGGGATGATCATCAAAGCCCGCGCTACTGGCAGGCAGGCACCGTGTTTGCCTCGAAGCAGCAGTCGTACCAGATCGACTTCGACTCCAAAGCGGACCCCC
>CAMCWM010000226.1 GCA_945882215.1 Akkermansia muciniphila
ACCATTCACAGCTTCTGAAAAAATTGCGACAATTGCAAACAGGTTAAAAAAACCCAAGACCGGGAACACTTGACGATTCAGGTATGAGGCAAAAGAATGTGTATTGCACGTTTCCATTGCTTGCTTTTGAAAATCTGGCCAACTAGGGATTGAAGGTGATGCGCTCATATGGTGGTTCTCATGGTCGAGTGGAGATTGTCTGGTTCGCCGAACGTTGTTTAGCCACAATAAATTGTGGGCGAATCAGATTCGCCCACAGTTTTCTGTGGATTAACCGGGTGGGGTTGAGGTCAAAGGGGCGGCTCACGAAACGAACGTGATTTTGAATGAATGCGACGATGGAAGCGAAAAAGCCGCCGGAGGTCAAGCCTGGGAAAGGAAACCGGGAGTGTGAAGTCTCCTCCTCTCCCGGTCTCCTCTTCTCCCCGTCTTCCGCCTACAGGCTCATGTGGCTGACGGGATCGCTCCAGTCGCTGTAGCCGGTGCTGCCGCCGACGGCGCGGACCTGGAACTGGTAGTTGCCGCCAGGGGTGAGGCCGTTGATGGGCATGTTGCGCGAGTTGGTGAACAGGCCGCCGTTTTGCATGGGTGGATGCCCACCTCGGGAAGAACCCCAATCGCCATGCTTGCACCAATGGGCTCGGGCGGATAATATACAACCCATGAGCACTGCCGTTGCTGACCTGCTGACCGCCGCCATGCGCCTGCCCTCCGATTCTCGAACGGAGCTGGTGGAAGCGATTCTGGAGCGTTCCGAGCCGACCGAAGACTTCATCGCCGGACAGATGGAAGTGGTGAGCCGCAGGATGGAACGAGCTCGCCAGGGCATCACCCAACTGGTGCCAGCCGCCGAAGCTCACGAAGCCGTGCTTGCCGGACTTCAGGATCGCGCATGAAGACCACGTTTGAAGCGGAGGCCTTGGAGGAATATCACGAGGCGGCCCAGTATTCTGAAGAACGATTCGGCATGGGCCGCCAGTTCGTGGCCTCCATGCAGGCGGCGATAGCCGCCATCGAGAAAACTCCCGCTCGGCATCAATCCGTGGGACAGGGCGTCCGCATCTTCAGGATGAAGCGGCTGCCTTACTACCTCTTTTACCAGTACGACGAGGCAAACCAGGCGATCACCATCTACGCCGTTGCTCATCACAAGAGACAACCCGGCTACTGGCTTGGCCGACTGCCGGAGTGACCCACGGAGCGTGGAAAACAGTCCAAGCTCAATCTTCCAAGCCAAGGCGCGAGATTTCATCTCTACGCCACGTTCGTGATCATCGAATGCGTCTCTCGACTTTCTTTTTTCTCTCCTCAATCCTCTCCGCCCGTGCGGCGGTCGATTTTTCTCATCAGATCGTGCCGATCCTGCGGGAGCATTGCGCGGAGTGCCATGCGGGGGACAAGAAGAAGGGCGGTTTCTCTTTCAATGACCGGGCGGCGTTGCTGGAAGGCAGTGAAAACGGGGCGGTGGTGGCTGCGGGCAAGGCGGGCATGAGCCGGATGATTGAGGTCATTCTCTCGGCCGACTCCGATGAGCAGATGCCGCCGAAGGGCAAGCGGGTGCCGCCAGAGCAGATCGCGCTGCTGAAGGAATGGATCGACTCGGGGATCGCGTGGGAGGAGGGATTTGCCTTCAAGAAACCGGCGTATGAGCCGCCGCTGAAGCCGCGTTCCCCTGCCCTGCCTGTGGCGGTGGATGGACGCACGCATCCGATTGACCGCATCCTGGATGCGCATCTCGCGGCGAAGAAGCAACCGCGCCCTGCGGCCATCGACGACCGCACCTTCCTGCGCCGGGCATCGCTGGATCTCATCGGCCTGCTGCCGACGCCGGAGGAAGTCGCGGCGTTTGACCAAGACAAGGCCGCTGACAAACGTGCGCGCCTTGTTGAGGGACTGCTGAAGCGTGACATCGACTACACGGAGCACTGGCTGACGTTCTGGAACGACCTGCTGCGCAACGATTACGGCGGCACGGGATTCATCACCGGCGGGCGCAAGCAGATCAGCAACTGGCTGTATCACGCGCTGATCACGAACCTGCCCTTTGACCAGTTCGTACGCGAGCTGATCGCCCCGCCGAACGACGAGAGCCGGGGCTACATCGACGGCATCAAGTGGCGCGGCGATGTGAGCGCGGGGCAGACGGTGGAGATTCAGTTCGCGCAGAGCGTCTCGCAGAGCTTTCTCGGCATCAACATGAAGTGCGCTTCGTGCCACGACAGTTTCATTGATCGCTGGAAGCTGAACGAGGCCTATGGACTGGCGGCGATCTATTCGAACCGGCCGCTGGAGATTCATCGCTGTGACAAACCCATCGGCCAGCAGGCCACGGCGGCGTGGTTGTTCCCGGAGATCGGCCAAATCGACGCCAAAGCCGCGCAGCCGGAGCGCTTGCAGCAGCTCGCCGCGCTGATGACGCATCCGCAAAATGGCCGCACGCCGCGCACGATGGTGAACCGTCTTTGGCAGCGCCTGATGGGCCGTGGGATCGTGCATCCGGTGGATTCGATGCAGACGGAGCCGTGGAATGCTGACTTGCTCGATTACCTGGCCACCTACCTCTTGGAGAACGGTCACGATTTGAAGAAGACGCTGGCCCACATCGCCACCTCGCAGGCGTATCAGTCGCACGCGCAGATCGTGACGAAGGAAACCGACGATCACGGCTACACCTATGCCGGACCGCGTGCCAAACGGCTCACCGCGGAGCAGTTTGTGGATGCCATCTGGCAGCTCACCGGTGCCGCGCCCACGAAAATGGATGCCAGCGTGCTGCGGGGGAAAGTCGATCCTGCTTTGGCGAAGCAGATCACCGTGAAAGGCCAGTGGATCTGGGGCGACAGCGCCAAGCCCGGCAGCACGCCGCCCTCGGGCGAAAGCATCACGCTGCGCAAGACCTTCAAGCTCGACGCCGATCCGGCCAGCGCCAGCGCCGTGATCACCTGCGACAACGGCTTCACGCTGTTCGTGAACAACAAAAAGATCAGCGCCGGGGACGATTGGAGCAAACTCGCCGCAGTTCCGCTGCAAACCACGCTGAAGAGAGGCGCGAACACGATCATCGCCATCGCCACCAATGCTGGCAACGGGCCCAACGCCGCCGGATTTTTCTTCGACGCCCGCATTCGCGATGCCGCAGGCAAGGAAACCTCGATCAGCAGTGATGCCTCTTGGGAATGGACTTCCAAAGTCCCCGGCGGCAAGGAAGGTCGGCTCGGAGCCTTTGAACCGAAGGACTGGAAGCCCGTCACGGTCGTCACCGCACTGCCGGTTTGGCAGAAAACCATCGACGCGCAAGGCCCCACTCTGCTCGCCCAAGGAACCGCCGGTTCCAATCACATGATCCGCGCCTCGTTGATGAAGGCCGACTTCCTCATGCGCACGCTGGGCCGCCCGAACCGAGATCAAATCGTCTCCACCCGCCCGAACGACCTCACCACGCTGGAGGCCATCGACCTCGCCAATGGGAGCATTTTGGCCGACGCGATCAGCAAGGGTGCGAAACGGCTGCTGGAGACAGCGAAGGGCGATTTCATCACGCCACTTTATCGCCACGCCTTGTCTCGCGATCCTTCCAAGGACGAACTCGCCACAGCGAAGGAACTCATCGGCACGACACCCACCCAACAATCCCTCGAAGACTTGCTCTGGGCCGTGTGCATGCTACCGGAGTTTCAGGTGGTGCGGTGACATGAGGGTCAGATGCCGATGAGTTCCTTGAAATAAGCACGCGTCAAAAGCGGCGTGAAGGCCGGATCAACTTTAACCTTGTCGAACTCCTTGAAGCCAAGCGAAACGGCTCCACGCAGCAGTTCCACCGCCTGGCGGGCATACAACTCGGCAACATCAGCGCGATCTGCCTGAGGCGTGGCGGGATCTTGATGCACGAGCGGGATGCAACGGGCGATAAAGCTCGCGGCGGTCACCTGGGCACCCGGCACATTCGAGTCTAGCTGGGCCAGTTCGTAGGCACGCAACGCGGCGGTGGCATGATCTCCCTGTTCCAGGCACAGCCCGCAGATGGCAAAGAGATGATTGCTCATGTAGCGCCGGGCTTTGCGGTCCTGCGGATTGATCGCGAGTTCTTGCAGCTCGGTGTCGATGGCCTGCTCAAAAAGCCTCCTGGCCTCCGCATGCGTTGTCTGGTCCTTGGTGAGAACCATCGCCAGGTTGTGCCGTGCTCCGGCCAGATCGATTCGATTCATGCCGATCTCAGGAAAGTCACGAGCAACTTTTTCCCAGAGCTCCAATGCCTGACGGAACTCCAACAGAGCATCGGCAAAACGTCCCTGGTCCATCCACAGCATCCCAAGATTGGTGTGAGATGTGGCTCTTTGGCGTTGCGGGTCAGGCGCATTCGGACGCAGGGCGACAGCCTTCCGGCTAACCTCCAGTCCCTTACGATAAGCCCTTTCGGCCTCGGCAAACTTGCGCTGACGAGCCTGGAAGGCACCAAGATCATTGTAATAGCCCACAAAATCTCCCAGGAGGAGATTGAGATCAGGAAACTCAGCGCTAAGTTTCTCCACCATATCAATGCCACGCTGACAGGATGCCTCGGCCTCGGCATTGCGCCCCATGTCGCCGAGAACGCTTCCCAAGTTGACATGAATGCTGGCAGCACGGGCACGCAACGTCGGACGGCTAGGGAACTCGCCCGCCAAGGTCTCCAGGATAGCCAGTGCATGCTGGAAGGATTCCTTGGCGTCCTGAGGGCGGCCAAGTTCACGAAACTGGACAGCTAGGGCGGTGTGAACAACAGCCTGAAGATCGCGCTGTTCCAGACGCGGCCCAAACTTGCTGGCGACTTGTTCCAGAAGGTCGAGAGCTTCCTGTCCAGTGGCAACTGCGTCGACCACGCGGCCTGTTTTATGCAGCAAATTGCCGTAGTTGTTTTTCATCCCGGCGAGGGAGATGGCGAATTCGATGGCGTCGGGCTTTTCGCTGACAAGACGGGTTGTCAGGTCAATCGCACGGCGGAACATCGGTTCAGCCTCGTCATTCCGGCCTTCGAAGTGGCAAAGCTTGGCCAGTTTATCGAGAGAGATGGCGAGATTTCTCCGATAATTCAGATCAGCCGGATTTGATCTCAGAAGCTCTTCCTGAGTAGCCATGGCCTGACGCAAAGCAGACTCGGCCTCCGCGTCCTTTCCCTGGTCCTTCAAGGAGTTGGAGGAATTGCTGGTGATGGATGACAGCACGAGCTGGTATTCAGGATCATCTTTGAGCTCAGGAGGCAGCCGGTCCTGAAAAGCGCGGGCACGCTTGTACACCCCCTCCGCCTTGGCCGGCTGACCAGTGATGCCATAGATCTCCCCGAGCTTGGAAAGTGCCATCGCCTGGTCTTTGAGCAGCGAAGGATCATCGCTCTGCTGCTGGACGAAGCGCTCGTAAAACGGAAGCGCGGTTTCAAGCAGTTGGCGGCGCAGGGCCAAAAAATCGGCCTGCTGCAGCCGTGGATTGTCGGTGACGTTGTTGAGGTAGTCGTCCACGGCCTTGCGTGCCAGGGCCAGATTGGTCTGCGCCTCGTTGCGATGACGTTCCGCCACCAGGAGGGCATCCCGCGTGTCCTTCTCCGCACGCGTGGCCCGGTCTGCCTGCCACACGCTGAATCCCGTGGCGGCAACGAGAGTGATGACGATGGCCGCAGCCGCTGCAAAGGCGGCGCGATTGCGGCGGATGAGTTTTTTCAGCCGATAAGCCGCGCTCGGAGCCGCCGCGCTGACCGGCTCCTGGTTCAAGTGACGCTGAATGTCCTCCGCCAGCGCATTGGCCGTTTCGTAGCGGCGCTCCCGGTCCTTCTCCAGCGCCTTGAGCGTGATCCAGTCCAGATCCCCGCGCAGCAGACGCGTGAGACGGCCTGGCTCCATGCCGAAGGAGGTGCAAGTCCGCGTGTCGGCGGCGCTCAGCGGCTGCACCCGGCTGCTGGGGCGCACCGACTCGTGCTCGCGCACCAAGCGCAGCATTTCATCGAAGGCCGTCCGTTTCAATTCATCACGCGTCAGCGGAGTGGTGCCCGTGAGCAGCTCGTAAAGGATGACCCCCAGGGTGTAGATGTCACTCCGCGTGTCGATGTCCGCCTTCGCACCCGCCTGCTCCGGGCTCATGTATTGCGGCGTCCCGATGACCAGACCTTCCATCGTGTGAGCCAGACGGGTCTGGAAGACTTGCTCCGCCGTGCCGGACAACGCCTTCGCGATGCCGAAATCGATCACCTTCGGCACCGCCCGCCCGTCCACTTCTGTCACAAGGATGTTCGAGGGCTTCAGGTCGCGGTGCAGAACCGCCTTTTGATGCGCATGCTGCACCGCATGGCAGACGGGGATGAACAATTCCAGCCGCTGCCGCAGCGACAGGTGCTTCGCATCGCAGTATTCGGTGATGGGCACGCCTTGGATCAGTTCCATCACAAAGTAGGGCCGCCCCGTCTCTGTCGTCCCCGCGTCCAGCACCCCGGCGATATTGGGGTGCTCCATCCGCGCCAGCGTCTGCTTCTCCGTCTCGAAACGCGCCAGAATTTCCCGGCTGTCCATCCCCGGCTTGATCAGCTTCAGCGCCACCTCACGGCGAATCGGCTCGCTCTGCCGCGCCTGCCACACCGTGCCGAAGCCCCCTTCCCCCAGCACTACCACCAGCTCGTAATGCGAGATACGATCCCCCGGCTGCTCGATTCCCGCAGGCAAATGCGTGCGCATGTCCACTCGGACGGTCACGTCGAGGTCAGCGGTGGGAGAATGCGCGGCGGGGCTGGAATCCGGGAGAGACTCGGGAGGCGGCATGCGGTAAATTCACCATGCAGTGGCACGGCATGGTCTGCCACCATGAATTGCACCAGACAGACGAACGCTCCGCCGTGGTGGCATCGACCGGCATTGGACATGTCATTTGTGCCCTGCGGAGAAACGGTGCTGCTCCCCGCGATGCTGCAAGATCTCGGCAGCGGAAGGCGTTGAGCGTATCCCCCCGTGACGTAGTGGCAGCCTCCCTTGCGAAAGGTATGAAAATCGCATTGAAGCGCGCCACGCGCTCACGATGTTTCGTTTCTCCACTTCCAACTCCATGCACCCACGCCTCGCCCTCTCCGCCTTCAGCTCTCTGCTCCTCGCCCCGGCTCTCCTTGCCAACGACTGGACCAACTGGCGCGGCCCTCTGCAAAACGGCGTGAGCCTGGAGCATTACACGGACGCAGGAAAACTCTCCGACACTCCCGCCTGGACCTATGCCGCCCGCGGACGTGGCACGCCGGTGATCTTTGATGGCAAGGTCATTCTCTGGGGCTACAAAGGTGAAACCACCGACCTCATTGAGCTGCTGACCTGCCTGGACGCGAAAACCGGAAAGAAAATCTGGGAGCATGAGATCCCCGACTATCTCAGCGACTCGATTTACAACCGCTACTCCATCGGTGCTCCAACCGTCGATCCTGAGACCAAGCGCGTTTACCTCGTGAGCAACGCGGGCGTGTTCCTCTGCTACGAACTCGACGGCACGAAGGTCTTCGAGATTCCGCTGATGGAGGACCTTGGACGCATGACTTTCCCCAATGCTCGCGTGGGCAGCCCGGTCATTGAGGGCGAGTTCGTCCTGACCCATTTCATCTACTCCAACTGGGGTGCCGACGGCCCTGCCGCAGACCGCATCTACGCCTTTGACAAGAAAACCGGCGAACTCGTCTGGTGGTCCCGTCCTGGTGTCGTTCCCCCGGTGGACAGCTCCTTCTCCACCCCCGTGCTGGAAACTCGTGATGGCAAGCGCGTGGCCTACTACGCCACCGGCTGCGGCCACATCGTCTGTGTGAACGCCCGCAACGGCAAGGCTTACTGGAAGATGCCCATCTGCAAAAACGGCGTGAACGCCTCCGTCGTGATTCACAAGGGCAACAAGCTGATCGCCATTCATGGTGATGAGAACGTCGATAGCACTGAGAAAGGCCGCCTAGTCTGCATCAAGCTGCCGGAGAAGCTCAACGAGCCGACCGACGTCGAAAGCGCCGTGCTGGAACCCACAGTCGAGTTGTGGCGCCTGCCCTTGTCCGCCACCAGCAGCTCGCCTGTGGTCGTGGGTGATGTCGTGTATCAGATGACCGACGGCGCGGAACTGTATGCCATCAACGCGGAAACCGGCGCGGAACTCTGGAAGAAAAAGCTCAGCAACGCCAACCTGCACTCCTCTCCGATCTATGTCGATGGCCTGTTGTACTGCCCGATGATGGAAGGCAAGCTCGTCGTGCTGAAGCCCGGCGAAAAGGACGCGGAGATCGTGCAGGAGATCAAACTCGACGGCGACTGCCTCGGCGCGCCCAGCATCTGTGACGGCCAGCTTTACGTGACCACCACGAAGCAGTTCTACTGCTTCCCGATTCCGAACTCCGGCATCAAGGTGGACGCCGCGCCCGTTGCTGACATTCCAAAAGCCGGCAAGCCAGCCGCTTTGCAGATCATCCCGGCGGAAACCGTCGTCATGAACGGCGACAAACAGATTTTCCGCATCCGCAGTGTCGATGCGAACGGCTTCGTCGTCAGCGAGGACGTCAAAGGCGTGAAATGGGAATCCTTCATCCCGCCCACCGCGAAGGTGAAAGCCACCATGGACGCCAAATTCAATGAAGCAGGCGAACTCGTCGTTGCCTCGGGTGCCAAGGTCAGTGCCGGTGCCTTCAAAGCCACCTCTCCCGAGGGGCTGACCGGCACCATTCGTGGTCGTGCGTTGAAGAACCTGCCCATCACCCAGGACTTCGAGAGCTACACCCTCACTGAGGAGTTTCCCGTCGATCCGCAAAACAACCCTGCCTACAAGTTCGCCTATCCGCCGCTGCCTTGGATCGGCGCGCGCTTCAAATTCCAGGTCATGGAAAAAGACGGCAGCAAAGTCTTCGGCAAGAGCTTTGACCGGTTGCTGTTCCAGCGCGCCTCCGTCTTCATCGCTCCCTCACACCTGAAGAACTACACCATGCAGGCCGATGTCCTCACCGAAGGCAACGCCCGCTCCAAGGCCGACATTGGCCTC
>CAMCWM010000227.1 GCA_945882215.1 Akkermansia muciniphila
GTCTCCCGTGGCACCGAAGTCATCCACTGTGCGCACCAGGCCCTGTCCGAAGAGCCAATGCCAGGCGCGATTCGCGATCACGCGGGCTGTGAGCGGATTGCGCGGGCTGGCGAGCCAGTCGGCGAGTTGCAAGCGTCCGCTGCCTTCGCGCAGACGCAGCGTTGGCGGCGCGGAGGAGGGATGCAGTGCACGGAGGAAACCCGCGCTGACCCGTGGGCCAGGTTTATCCAGCTCGCCGCGCTCCAGGATGCGCGTCTCCAGCGGCGCATCGCGGTCCTGCACGCCCATGATGAAGGTGAGCGGATTGCCTTGGGCATCGTAGGATTGCATCTGCGCCTCGCTTTCATCCCGCTGCGTGCGGGAGCGCCGCAGCATGGCACGCGTCACGCCATCGCCACCACGGATGGTGCGCATGATGTCGTCCATCTTTTGCGCGGCGGCCTCTTGCTCAGCCTTCATCTCGGCGAGCTGCTGGGCGGTAAGCCCATCACGGCCCGCAGACAAACCCATGCCGGTGACGTCGAGCAGCGTGGAATACTGCCGCGACTGCGCTTTGATGAGGCCGTAGTGCGTCTCCGTGTTGCGGAAGATCGCGGCGAGCGCGTAGTAGTCCGCCTGCGGGATGGGATCGGTCTTGTGATCGTGGCAGCGAGCGCACGCGGCGGTGAGTCCGAGAAAGGCCCGCGTGGTAGCGTCGATCTGCTCATCGACGAGGTCAGCGTGAAATTTCCGGTCCTCCACCTCGCCGACGAGCTTTTGGCCGACGGCGAGAAAACCTGTCGCCACCAGATTCGTGGCCCATTCCCGATCTGACGCCACCGGCAGCAAATCGCCCGCGATTTGTTCGCGAATGAAGCGGTCGAAAGCCTTGTCCGCATTCAGGCTGTCGATCACATAATCGCGGTAGCGCCAGGCATAAGGATGGATGCCATTCGCATCACCGCCGGTCGATTCGGCGAAGCGGGCCACATCCATCCAGTGCTGGCCCCAGTGCTCGCCAAAGCGCGGCGATTTCAACAGCGAGTCCACCAGCGAGGTGATGGCCGTTTGATTCAAATCCGGCCCGATTTCACGCTGCCAGTGCTCCACCACCTCCGTGGAGGGCGGAAGGCCGCAAAGTGCGAAAAACAGCCGCCGCACCAGCACCCGCGCCTCCGCCGGTTTCGCAGGCGAAAGGCCATTTTTCTCCTGCGCGGCCAAAATATGGCGATCCACGTCATTCAGCGGCCACGCGGCGTTTTGAACGGCCGGAGGTGCGACTTTGCGCGGAGGCTGGAAGGACCAAAAATCACGCGATTTCGCCACTTCCTGCGCTTTGCAGGCGGTTGCGAGGCAAATGAATACAAAGAGTAGTTTCATGGCATCACTTCGAAGGTGGACGTTTGGGTTTCACGGCAATGGGTGCGTCGCTTGCATCCTGTGCGGTGATGACGCTGATCTGCGTGATCTTGCCCTCCTTCGCCACCAGGTGAGCCTTCACGCCTCCGGACTCCACGGCATCGAAGGCCGGATTCGACAAGCCACCGTTGAGTTCGAGGCCGACGATGAGATCCTGCGTGCGCCGCGTCAGCATGGCGGAGGTGATCAGCGCCTTGTCGGACAGTGATTGGGTGATGCCATCCGCGCCGCCGCGATTGAAACCGCCTTTGCCCTTTCCCATCATGCCGCCGCGCATGCCGCCCCCCGATTCCGATTTCGTGTAAGTGACCGAATTGCCGCGAATCGCGGTGATGGTGACCATCATGCCATCCTCCGCAGGTGGTGGTGCTGTTGTGGCCACCGGAGCGCTGGAAGACGAGAATGGCGCACCCATTTCGATCCACTTTTTGAAATCCGCCAGCACCGACGCGGAGAGCCGTTCACGCGGCGGCATTTGCAAGTCGTCATCCGCATACGTCATCGAGACATAGAGCAAACTCTTCGCGGCATCACCGGGCACGAGCGCGGGACCGCTATCACCGCCCGCGATCAGCGCCGCATGCGAATCCACCGCGAGTCCGCCCTTCATTTTGCGCCCGGTCTGGTGGCAGTTGAAGCACTTCTGCTGGAGCACGGGCAGGATTTTCTGATCGAAGAAGTCCGCACTGCCTGCCGTGACCGGCGCAGGTGTTGGCGACGGTGCTGCCGGAGTGGTCGGCGGAGTCGGTGGCATCGGGCGGCCTTTGCCCTTGCCCTTTCCTTTGCCAAAACCGCCGCGCATCGCCGGTGGCGGAGTTTCATCGGGCTTTTCCGGAATCGGTGCCTGACCATTCGACGAGGCGGCTAGGAGCAATAAAAGGAGGCAGATCAGCAGGCGGTGCATGCTGGGATATTGAACCACCAACATGATGCGAAGATGATGGACGGAAAGAAAGTAGGAGAGTTGTGGCCACAGCCCGTCTGTCTGTGAGGGCATCTTTGGCCCGGCGAAAGTCCAAAGAGTCGGGCGGGCTGTCGCTACACCCAACCTACGCCCTGCCGGGCGCAACCCGCCGCACATCATCTTCGCGTCATGTTTCGGGGACAAGTTGAGGGGCGGTGATTCCCATGTTTGCAGCGGGCTGTCGCCGTTTATTGTTTTCCGTCATGCGCATCCTTGTCGTCGAAGATTCCAACCGCCTCCGCGAGTCCATTGTGCTCGCGCTGAGGCGCAGTGGTTACGCCGTGGATGCCACGGGCGACGGACGCGAGGGCCTGGAGATGGCGGAGGATCATCCTTACGACGCCGCCATTTTGGACATCATGTTACCTTCTCTTGATGGCGTCAGCATCCTCAAGACGCTGCGTGCAGCGGGCAATCGCACGCCCGTCATGTTTCTCACAGCGAAGGACGCTGTGGCTGATCGTGTGACCGGTTTGCGCAGTGGAGCGGATGATTATCTCGTCAAACCCTTCGCCCTGGAGGAACTGCTGGCCCGCGTGGAGGCGCTGTGCCGCCGTGGCTATCAGAAAGCCGCCAGCGAGACGACTCTGGCCGACCTGACCCTCGATTCGACGGCGAGAACAGCCACACGAGCAGGCGTGGCGCTCGACCTCACCGCTCGTGAGTTTGCGCTGCTGGAGTATCTCATGCTGCGAGCCGGCCAGATCGTCACGCGCACTCAAATCGAGGAGCATATCTATGACGATCTCGTTTCGCCCATGAGCAACGTCGTGGACTCCGCCGTGTGCGCGCTGCGCAAAAAGATCGCTGTGAGTGAGGATTCGCTGCCGCTGATTCATACCCGGCGTGGACAGGGCTATGTGATGGAGGCGCGTCCCGCATGAGGTCGATCAAACAGCGCCTCATGCTCTGGCTGCTCACCGGACTGGCCGTGCTGTGGTGCGGCACTGGAGCGGGCATTTACTTCAGTGTCAGGCACAGCCTGTATCAATCCATCGACACAGCACTTGCCTTGGATGCACGACTTGCCCGCTTCACCACACTTGGCGATTCCGACTCCGACGAAGGCACAGCGCGAGGTCGAGGTCAGCGCTTGCAAGATCGTCTGGCGGACTATCACGACCCTCAAGGCCGCTCATTCTACCAGGTGTGGAATAGCCAAGGCGAAGTCACCGAGCGCTCCGAGAGCCTCGGCGATGTCACGCTGCCCAAACTGGACATCTCCCGCAATGATCCCGTTTTTTCATCCACAGTGCTCGCCGATGGCCGCGCGGTTCGGCTCATGAGCTTTCGCACGGCGGCAGCAGGCGGCGGTGGACCGAAAGGCAAGGGCAAGGGGCGTCACGGTGCAGGCTCCAGCCTCATCGCTTTAGCCAAGGAAACCTCGGAGATGGAGGGAACGCTTGCTTCATTGCTCGGTGGCATCGGCATCGCGGGCCTGCTCGCGGCAGCGGGCACGTTCTTCCTCGTCACCATGGCTCTGCGTCATGGTCTGCGCCCCTTGAAGACCCTGAGCGAGCAGACACGAAACATCGACGCGCCATCGCTGAAGGCACGCTTCGATGCCGCGCATGCTCCCGCCGAATTGCAGCCGATTTATGCGGCCCTCAATGAGCTACTGCACCGTCTTGAGCAGGGATTTGAGCGTGAGAGACGCTTCAGCGCCGACCTCGCTCACGAAATGCGCACGCCCGTGGCGGAACTCAAAATGCTCGGTGAGGTCGCCCTGAAGTGGCCAGATCAAACCGATCCCGAGCTTCCGACGCACTCGCTCGCCATTGCCTCACAACTCGAAAACCTGATCGAAGCCCTGCTCACCCTAGCCCGGCTCGAATCCGGCGAGACGGCCCTCCAATTGTCCACCGTCGATCTCAGCGCCCTGTGTCACGAATGCCTGCAACCCTGCGCTGAAAAGGTGGAAGCCAAGCAACTCGACCTCCGCCTCCGCTCCGAACCTGGACTCTCGATGGAAACCGATGCACGACTGCTGCGCATCATCCTGTCCAATCTGCTCACCAACGCCGTGGAATACGCACCTGCATCCACCCACATCGAGATCGAACTCGATCCTGGCAGCATCACCATCGCCAATGCCGCGCCCGAGCTGACGCAAGAAGACCTGCCGCACTTGTTCGACCGCTTCTGGCGTGCTGAGAAGTCACGCAGCAACAGCGCCCACAGCGGCCTCGGCCTCTCGCTCGCCCGGCAGGCAGCCAGCGCCATCGGTTGTCGGCTAGACGCTTCGCTGTCTCGCGGCGTGTTGAGTTTTACTCTGAAAAAGGGCTGAGGCATCACCTTCGCGTCATGCTCGCGAGTCATCATGGGCGTGTGACTGAAACAACCCGGTCACACCAACGCACCATGAAGAAAACACTCGTCACACTCATCGCCGCCGCGCTCGCGGTCTCCATCCCCACCGCCTTCGCCCACCGCGGAGCCGGCATGAAAGCCGCCGCCGGCCAAGACAACCCGCCAGAAGCCGCCCCCGGAGCCATGCACGGCAAAGGAAAAGGCAAGGGTAAGGGAAAAGGCAAAGGCCAGGGCAAAGGCGGCCCCGGTCGCGGCGGCAAAGGCATCAAGGGCGGCATGCCGGAGCAGGATTGATGCTCGCTGCATCGAGCCCACAACGAGCAAGGTAAAGCCGCGTCAGACCTGACGCGGCTTTACCTACCTACTCGCTGGTCAGCCACCACCACATTGTCGCCGAGGAAAGTTTCGGGATAGAGCTGCCGCGCGCTCACGCGCTTCTCATGGACGACTGCGGCCAGCGGTTATCGATTGTTCGAGTAACGCCTGAAGCTCCTCCACGATCTGCGGGTTCTTGGAGTAAAGATTCGTCGTCTCGCCGGGATCGGTGGCGAGGTCGTAGAGTTGGGCGGGGGCTTCGGGATCGGTTTCGGACAGGGCGAAGGGCTTGAGTTCGCCTTTGTCGTAGTTGTTTCCGCCGGAGCCGCGGTGGGCGATGTATTTCCACTGGCCGCGACGAATCGATAGCGTGCGCTGTCCGCCAAAGGCCTGGGTGAGCAGATAAGGCCGGATGGGAGCGGCGGCGGTGCCTTCGAAGGCGGGGAGCAGGTTGAAGCTGTCTTCGGCGGCATCGTGCGGCAACTCGGTGCCGGTGATCGCTGCCACGGTGGCGAAAATGTCGGTGAGGCAGAGGGTTTGATCGTTGGTGGTGCCGGGTTTCACTTTGGCAGGCCAGCGCACGATGAAGGGCACGCGGTGACCGCCTTCCCAGGCATCGCGTTTGATGCCGCGCCAGGGTTTGGCGCCGTCGTGAGCGTGATCGGCACGCATGTGGACGATGCTCGCGACTTCAGGACCGTTGTCGCTGCTGAGGATGACGAGCGTGTTTTCGGCGAGGCCGTGCTTTTCGAGTTCGCGCATCAATTCGCCGACGATGTGGTCAAACTCGGCGATGAAGTCGCCATGCGGTCCGGCCTTCGATTTCCCTTGGAACTCCGGCGCGGCGAACGACGGCAAATGCACGGCCTGCGTGGCATGGTAGAGGAAGAAAGGCTGCTTCGGTGAGGTGCGTGCATGTTGCGCGATGAACTCGCGGCTCTTCTTCAAGAAAACGAGGTCCACCTCCTCCATCGGAAAATCCGGCGCGATCATGCCTGCGCGGCAATCATTGGCATACGGGTGCTGCGGCAGCTTCGATTTGTCGAGCGGCCCCGTCGGCGGCACGGGAATGCGGTCGCCGTCGATGAAGGCATAGAGCCAGTCCGTCGTCGGGCAGCAGGCCGTGCCAAAGAAGCGATCAAAGCCCACGTCCAGCGGCCCACCCTCGATCCGGCGGGAGAAATCCACGCGCTGCACCTCCTCCAAGCGTCCGCTGTGAATCGGCGCACCCGCCTTGTCACGAAACGTGAGCCCCACATGCCATTTGCCGATGGCGGCGGTGATGTAGCCACTCTTTTTCAGCATCGCCGGAAGCGTGAGCCGCCCTTTGGCGATCAACGACGGTCCGCCGGCACCGGTGAATACCGTCCCGCCATTCGGCACGCGAAACGCCATCTGACCGGTCATCAGACTGTAGCGCGATGGCGTGCAGACGGTGGTCGGACTGTGCGCATCGGTGAAGCGCATGCCCTCGCCCGCGAGCTTGTCGATGTTCGGTGTCGGAACCTTCGCATCGGCGTTGTAGCAGCGGACATCTCCATAGCCGAGGTCGTCGGCGAGGATGAGTAGGATGTTCGGCGGAGCCGAAAATGACGAATGAGGAGCCGAGCAAAGCGAGACAGCCAGCACCGCGAAGCGTGTGATGCTCCGAAGGAGTGAGCGAAGCGAAGCAATGGCGCATGCCGAAAGAAGCAGAAGGAAGAGTCTCATGGTGTTTCGATCTCCTGCCTCGTCGCGATGGGCACGTAGCCGATCTCAAAACCCTTCGGTGGCGTGAGAATGAGCGCGGGATCAATATCCGCCAACTTGCCGAGATCGGGCGGGGTGAGGTAATCGCGATCCTTCGTCCACGCGCGATGCAGTTTCTCGACGCGTTGCTGCACTTGCTCGCGTTCTTCGGGTGTGAGGTCGGCGTTGAGCATCGCGGGCTGGTCGGCGAAGCGATACCAGTAGTAGGTGACCGTGCTGCCATCGCCGAGTTTGGCTTTGAAGGGACCGGCGATGGGACCGGGCTTTTTCCAGCAACTGTTGGCATCGTCGGGTGTCGTGCGTGGCTCCTGCGGCTTTTCCTTCGGCGTTTCAAAGCGGTGCTCGGTGAGTTTGGCATCGGCAGGGGCTTGTTTGGCATCCATGACCTGCCACAGCGGCTTGCCGCGAGGATTGGTGCCGAGTTGGAAATACTCGGGCAGAACGACGAGCGAGCCTTCGCGGCGGGTGAGTTGTGCGTTCCATTGATAGCCGAAGGTGATCGGGTTCGGCGTGAAGGACGTGGCGAAGGCATTCCAGGCGAGCGGTGTCTTGTCGCCGCGCTTCGTGCCGGGCGGGTAGATGCTCCAGTTTGAGCCGCCGCCGCTGCGGAAGGTGTGAATCGCCGCGGCCTCGGGCTTGATCTTGCCGTTCGCTGCTTCGCCACCATCGAACCAGCGCTGCACGTCATTCCACAGCGCTTCTTTTTTATACGCGGTGAGTCGATGCAGCACGGTGGACGTGCCATCCGCGCCGATGGGGAAGCGTGTGGGCGCGACGCGAGCCTGTTTGTCGGTCAAAATGGCGGGCACATGCTGAGTCTCCATTTGGATGGGCTTGTTTGGACCTGCGGGGCAGGAGTCGAGCAGTTTGCCGGTCCACTCCGGATGCTCGATGAGTGCCTGCGACCAGAAAAACGGCGTGAAGAAGGCGACGGGACCTTTGAAGTTGCCGGTGCTCAAAAACAGCGTCCAGCACTGGTTGCCCGTTGGCACGTTTTTGCCTGCGGTGGTGCTCTTTTTGTTCGTGAGCGGCAGCGGCAGGTAGCCGTAGCCGAAAAGCTCGCCGCTCGTGCCTTGCTTGAGGTTCAGGCCATCGAGCGGCATCAGCAGCCACGGGCTGAGTTGCGCCACGCCATACTGCCCGCGCGGCTTTTCCCAGGTGCCCGCGCCGTAGCCGGGACCGTTCGCGATGACGGAGAAGTTCGGCCCCACACCGCCCATGATAAACTTCGGCGTGATCGTCGGAAAATGCGTGTCACGCCACCAGCCGAGCCCGCCCTCGATGTCCGTGTAGCACTTCTCCTTCGGCTTCTCCGCCTCCGACCACTGCGGATGCATCCACGTCCCGCAAAGCCCCGTCTGAAACCGATGCCCCGGATACGTGCCCACCAGCGGCCACGCCGCCGCATAGAGCGAAAAGCCGCCATTGAACTCCTCCGGCACTTTTTCCGCTGGTGCGAAGAGATATCCGGCCATCTCGCCTTCGATGACTTCCGCCGCTGGCACCACGGCCGACTTCGGCATCGCAGGCGGCCCATGCAGATAACTCTGCGCCAGCACCTCGCCGAGCTTCAACACGCCTGCGGTGTCGAACACGAGCTTCTCGGGCTGCGGCGGCAAATTGAAGGCTTGGACGTGAATGAAGGCCTTATCAGCCGCCGCGAGGGCCGCGAGATCGGCGGTGATGTCGAGTTGGTTGAGCCCTTTTTCATCTGGCGGCAGTTGTTGGCTCACAAACCACTTCAGCGACGGCATCGCCAAATCCACGTGACTCTGCGCCACGGTCGATTGCAGCCACTTCGCGGCTTGTTTGCGATAGGGGCCGAACGCCATGTCGTTCTCGCCTGCATGATAAAAAATGCCCGCTAGCTCCACGCTGTGGCCCTGGTCCTTCAGCTCCTGCATCGCACTGCGCACGAAAGCGATGAACGCCGGGTAAACATGCATGTCCTTGGCCGTCGTGCCTTCGGGGGTCCAGTCGTTCATCTGCGTGCCGCTGTGCGTGAACTTCGCGATGGCGATGTTGCTCTTCTCCGTGGCTCGCAAAGTCTTTGCGAAGCTCAACTCCGGCCCAAAGGTGTCGTAAGCGCCTGCTGGTCCAAGCGGTTCCCAGCCCTTCGAGGTCTTGAAGCCACCACCGAGGCTGTATTTGAAGGCGATCTGCGCATCCTCACTCGCTGCGGCACCGAGTTCTTGTTGGAAGGC
>CAMCWM010000228.1 GCA_945882215.1 Akkermansia muciniphila
CGCCGCTGCACCTCGGCCTCGGGCGTGGTCGCCATGCTGAAGAGCATCACCAGATTCGCCGAGACAGGCTGCCAGGCGGCGGCAAACTCATCTTCATCGCCCGCAGGAATGCGCACGTATTCCGCCCGCGCCATGCCGCCGAAGCGTCCGCGTATGCCGCGATCCCACACCTCGCGATGCGTCGGCGTCGGCTCCATCGCATGCACCAGCACTTGAATACGCTCGTCGCCGCCCTCGACCGCACGAATCAGGCCGCGCAAATAGTTGCCCCAATTCAACGAACGCGCACCGTGCGAAATTCCGCGCCCGCTGCGCGCCGCGCCGATGCCAGCGAGCAACAGACGCGGCGCCACGATCAGCACCAGCATCGTCCCCGCATACAGATGAATCCACGGCAGCGCCGGGGCCGATTTCGCGGCCTTGCCCGCCGTGCGATGCATGTCCTCGATCTGATCCAGCGGCACTGGCTTGCGCAGCACGGTCGAAGCCGGCTTGAACAAGGTTTCAAAGAACGCACCCGCCTGATCCTTGCTCAGCAGCGTGCTCTCCCACACCGCGCGATACTCACGCGACCAGCCCCGCGCATACAGCGCCACCGCGCCGCCGATCGCCAGCAGCGCCGCCGCCACATGCAGCCACGTGCGCAGCCGCATCTGCAAGCGTCGCCAGGCCAGCGGCCATGCGAGTTCTTCAAAACGTGTGCGCACAGCAGCGGCCACCCCTGTTTCGACTTCCTTGGTCGCCTTGCCGACACGCGAGATGCCATTCGCCAGAAACTCCGCCAGCCAGCCGCCATGCCCTGCCAAGGGCGAGGCAGGCATCAGCTCAAAAAAAACGCCCAGCACGATCACCACCGCATTCCAGGCCAGCAAACCGACCAATGGCAGTGCCAGCAGGTTGAACTCGCTCGATTGCCCGAGATCCGAAAGCCAGTAGCCCGTAATCAGCACCAGCGCCCAACCAATGAGCGCCCAAGACCAGCGTCCCTGCGGCACGCGCAGCAATTCCAACACACGGATCAACTCGCCGCGCCAGCCTACCGCCTCGCGCTCCAGCCATTCGGCCCGTTTGTCCAGAAACGACTCGGAGCGCTCGTCCAGCGTGTCGCCCTTGATCTCCTCGGACGCCAGCCCGGCCCGCGTGTGCGCCGTCGCCTCGCGACGACGCTCCGCGTTGACGAGAACGCCATCGGCATCGCCTTCTTCGAGTGCGCGCCATTTCAGCACGCGCTGCCATTCATTCCAATCCATGCGGGGTTATTTTGCGCACACTAAACGCGGCTTGCGGTGGATTCCAAGCACGTGGTGCATTTTCGCAGGGATTCGGCGGATCTTGAGATTCCACCTTGGCCATTATGTCAGCCACACAGCTCCTTGTGACATGCTCACACATGTTCGTCCGCCACCGGACCTGCGCTTCCCTGCCCTACTCCGCTTTTTTGTACTCGCGAATGGCTTTCTCGACATCGCGAAACGCGGAACGGGAATCACTTTTTACCGCTTCGTATGTGACGGTGCCCAATGAACTTTCCAGCTTGTCGTCGAGGACGGCAATCTTGGGGATGTATTGCCCCGGTGTCAGCGCCTTGATCACTGACTCCGGGAGTCCGGTGACGTTGCGCACATAAACCATCACCGTTTTGGAGCCCAGCTCCCGGATCATGGTGGCACTGGCATCGCTGCACAAAGGGCAGGTGGTGTCTTTGTTGGAAAAAAGAAAGGCGATCGGCTTGCCTTTGGCTGCGGCCTCAACCTGCGCTTTTTCGAGTTCCTCCACCTCAAAAACCTTCGACGGCAGTTTGAACCCGGCGAGCGCCACCATGGGAAGGGACAAAACGAGGATGAGCATGCGTTTGGAGTTCATGGCTTTGCCAGCTTGACCCCCATGAGGTGTTTGGCAAATCAAAAAGGAACGGACGACGGCCAAGGAGACGTGAAGCACCACGGACTCAGGTCACGCTCTTGAAGGCGATGGCCTGGCCGGTGGAGAGGCAGAGCGGCACGCAGGGACGGTCTTTGAAAAACTCGTCCACGGCGGCGCGGGCGCCAGGGCAGGTCGGGAAACCGTAGTCGTCAAAGACCACGAAGCCGCCGATGCTGAGACGCGGCCAGATGAAGGCAAGGCTGTCGAGAATGGACTGGTAGATGTCCACGTCGATGTGCGCGAAGGCGACGCGCGAGTCCTCCAGTCCGGCGAAGGTTTCCGGGATGAAACCCTGGCTGATGACGCAGAGGTCGGCATGACCGACGTGGCGGGTGACGGCCTCAACGCTGGTGTCGGCAAAATCGCCCTGGCGATGCCAGTCCTTCGTGGCGTGGGTTTCCGGCATGCCCGCGAAGGTGTCAAAGAGGTAGAGGCGCTTGGCGGAGCCGGCGTCCTGAAGCATGGCGGCCATCATGCCAGCGGTGCCGCCTTTATAAACACCGCACTCCCACACGTCTCCCGGCACATGCAGCGCCTGACGCAGCAGTGTTTGCAGCACATGGCAGCGATCCGGCGAGACAAGCGTCTTCGGCGCGGCCAGCTCGTAGTAGCGGCGGAAGTCACCCCCGCCGAGCCACGGCGAGAACAGCGGCCGATAAAGCTCGCGATCCGGGATGGGCGGGCTGCCGGGTGGGTCTGGCAGGCGCACGCGGCGGACTTCGATCCCCAGGTGGTCCAAGAAGCCTTTGATGATCTGTTTGAGCATGAGCGCTTGTTCACCAAGGCCGCCGCCGGGTCAAGCATCAGCAGCCCGGCATGAGGGCGCAAGTTTTTACGAGAAGACGGGCCCGCGATGCCGTGGGACAGAATGCCGTTCCATCTTTGCCAACCGTTTGGCTCACATCGGAGTGCTCGGTGCGCTGGCAGCCTCGCTCTCATCCACGTAGGGTTCGCCGGTGAGTTTTTCGATCTTCTCGCGGTTCTCCTCCTCGCTGAGCGGGGGATCTTCCTCACCATCGGGTTTCGCCGGGCCGTGGTAGCTCACATTCCATTTCAACCGCTTCCAGCCGCCTTCCACGCGCTTGAAGGTGTAGTGCAGCTTCGGTTTCCGAAAGCCGAAGCCGTCGTGTATGGGGCCGATGGCCATCTCGACTTTCAGCGGCGGTTTCTCGGAGATCTGCTTGATCTCGATCGGGGGTTGGGACCGGTCGCCTTCGAGCAGGAAGTGGTCGTCCTGCACCTTCGTCAGGCCGTCGCGGTGGAAGGCATTGATGGACCAGTCGTAAGCAGGAAAAGTCTGGGCGATGTCCCACATGGTGGGCTTTTCATCCTCCGGCAGTTCCACCACATCGAGGATGATGGGTTCGGCCATGGCGGGCCGTTTGATTTGCAGCAGGCGTTCCTCCTTCCCCCGCTGCGCGCGCTGGAGGGGCGTCTCGCAGCTTGAGAGGGTGAGCAAACAAAGAATGGCGGTGAGAAAAGCGGTCCAGTGGGTCATGAGTTCAGGCATGCAATCAAGGAAAAGGCAGGTTGCAGGCCAAATCTACGAGAAGTGACGAATCATTTCTCATCCGCAGGCACTGAACCTGAGACATCTAGCTGGCGACACGCCCTGGCTTCCACGCCAAACAAGCAAATCCAGCCTCTCGGCTGACCGGCAAAAAATTTCACCATCGTTGCCAAAGTTTTACATCTGTCTGACACATCGTTTCTGAACTGTGCGAATCTCCCACCAGATCAAGAGAGCAGCATCGGGCTGCGGATCGCACATTTCAGATAGTGGTTCCTGCATGGCTGTTGGTACACACTTCAAAGAGCCGGGGCGGATCGAGTGATCCGCCCCGGTTCTTTTTTATCGAGGCGGGAATGAGCAAAACAACAAACGCGTCATGATTGCCATTGCAGGAGGGCACGAAGCCGATGAATGGCCTGCCGCCCCCCCCCTGGCACCCAACACACCCCCATGAAAAACACCCTCGCTATCGCCACCCTCGTCCTCGCCCTGTTCACCACATTGGCCCCGGCTGGAACGATCAAAATCCCGGCGGACAAACCCGCCGCCTCCGTGAACATCCCGGACAGCTGGGAACCTGAGGAGGATGAAGGCGGCGTGCTGGCCGAGTCCCCCGACAACGTGGCGACGATCTTCCTCGAACTCGTGGCCGATGAAAAGGAAATGGAAGCCGCGATCGAAAGCAGCCTCGAATGGCTGGTGACGGACCACGAGGTGAAAGTGGATGCCGCCACGAAAGAGGAAAAAGACTTTGAAGACGGCGGTCGCAAGTGGAGCCGCATCTCCTGGTCCGCTGAAAGCAAGGAATGGGGCCCGGCCGTCGTCGGTTTTCTCTTCTCCGAAGTGGGCGATGGCAAGGTGCTGACGATCACCTACTGGATCTCGAAGAAGGACAGTGAGAAGAGCCTGGAGACGCTCGGCAAGATCTTCTCCAGCGTGAAGTCCATCGAGTAAGCTGACCCTCAAATCACTCACGGGGCGCGTCCGATTCTTCGGGCCGCCCTTTTTTCTTTTTTGGCGGACAAGGGAGCCCCGAGAGAAGTGCGGTCACTTCCTTCCAGACAACCGCGTGATGCGGTACTCTCACACCGCCGCACGCTTCCGAAACTCGCCGGGCGTGATCCCCTTCCGCTTCCGAAAAGCACCGGCCATGTACTGCGGATGCGTGAAGCCGCAGCGCGCGGCGATGGCATCGAGCGTGAGATCGGTCTGCGAGAGCAGTTTTTCCACGGCGGCAAAACGCAGGCGGTTGATCTCCTCGCCGGGACTACGGCCGATGAGCGCTTTCATGCGACGCTCCAGCACGGTGCGTGACAGCGCGACTTCACGCGCGACTCGCGGCACGTCGATGTCCTCCTCGGTGGCATGCTGGCGGATGAAACGCAGCGCGGCGGCGATGCGCGGATCTTCCACGGCAACGATGTCGCTGGACTGACGCACGACGATGTCGCCGGGCAGGTGCAGATGCTTTTCGCCAGTCTGCGGGATGCGTTTGCCAGCCATCCACTCGTCAAGGATGCGCGCCGCATCGTAACCGACGGCCTGGCCACGCAGCCGCAGGCTGGAAAGCGGCGGGGAGGCGGTCTCGCAGAGCATGTTGTCATTCTCCGCGCCGACGACGGCGAGGTCCTCCGGCACGGCGATGCCCGCACGCCGCGCGGCATCCAGCACCCAGAAGCCGAGCTGATCGTTCACGGCAAAAACACCCGCAGGTTTGGGCAGCTCGCGCAGCCAGGCGACGAGATCACGCTGATGCTGCTCCCAATGGATGCGCTTGGATTGAAACACCGGGCAGCCGAAGCCAAATCCACCCACCGCCTCGACGAAACGCTCGCTGCGTTCGATGAAGAAGGCCTCGGACACGTCCAGCACGCACGCGAAGCGCTGGAAGCCGCGGTTCCGAAAATGCTCCGCCACACGCGCGCCGATGACGCTGTTGTCCATGCCGACAAACGGAAACGGATGCCTCAAAACACTCGTGCGCAGCTCGATGACCGGCAGCTTCGTGGCCTTGAGCTGCCGCAGCATCGTCTCATCGACCGTGCGCGAGAGAATGCCGTCGCCCTGCCAGTTTTTCAGCCAGTCTGGAAAGCTGCTGCGCAGATCCCGCGGCTCCAGATACAAGGACCACGGCCCCTGCTCCGCCACATACCGCCGAATGCCGCGCACGATGTCGCGCCCATACGAGCGCGAGGTATCGACGAGCACGGCGATCTGGGGAATGCGGGTGGGCATGAGTAGAGCGTAGGGCTAAGGGCCTAGAGTAGCGGTCTGGTCTGCGGGGATCAACGTCCCAAAGTATGTCTCTTTGCCCTCGTGCTCGTCCTCCTACTCGAACTCGTCCTCGATCAATCCGCCCTCGCCATCACCCACAAGCACCGGAATCCTCCCCAAGACTGCTTTGCCAACTCTCGATCCGCCTGTCCCTCCATTTCCGGCTTGCCATCTTTCCGCACTCCTGCTGTAACAAAGGCAGAACCGGCCGGTATCCGCAGACCGAAGCCCATGAACTCGGACGATCCCACGCTTCCTGCACCCAAGCCATCCCCGTTTTCGCGGTCGGATGAGCTAAGCGACAGCGCCATCCAGCGCATGCTCTCCGCCGGTGCGCACTCCGGCCAGTGGCTGCCACCTACCGTCGAGGAACTCCAGCGAATGCTCCCTGACTACGAGATCGAGGCGCTCATCGGCCGCGGCGGCATGGGCGCTGTTTACAAAGGCATGCAGCGCAGCCTCGACCGCGCTGTGGCCATCAAAATCCTCCCGCCCATGATGAACGAGGTGGACGCGCAGTTCGCCACCCGCTTCAAGCAGGAGGCGAAGGCGATGGCGAAGCTCAACCATCCCCACATCCTCTCCATCTTCGATTTCGGCGAAGCCAAAGTAGCCATCACCGCTCCGCGTGATGAGCCAGGCGTCACCGCCACGCCCTCCCCGTCCGGCTTTCTTTATTTCGTCATGGAGTTCATCGACGGCACCGACCTCCAGCAGATCATGCGCAGCGAGGGCCACCTCTCGCCCAAACGCGCCGCCACCCTCATCAGCCAGGTGTGCGACGCGCTCGAGTTCGCCCATGAGCACGGCATCGTGCATCGCGACATCAAGCCCTCCAACATCATGGTCGATAAACGCGGCCAGGTGAAAGTGGCCGACTTCGGCCTCGCCAAAACGATGCATGCCGACGACGTCGAAAGCACGCACATGACCATGACCGGCGCCGTCATGGGCACCCGCGCCTACATGGCCCCCGAGCAGGCCTTGGGAAAGCGTGTCGATCACCGCGCCGACATCTACAGCCTCGGTGCCATGTTTTACGAGATGCTCACCGGCGATCCGCCGCACGGCGCCATCGAAGCCCCCAGCCACAAGATCGAACTCGATGTGCGCATGGACAGCATCGTCCTCAAAGCCCTCGCCCAGGATCCCGAGCGCCGCTACCAACACGCCAGCGAGATCAAGAGCGATGTGACACGCGTCACCGATCATCCCATGGTGCCGAAGAAAAAAAGCGGGAATGGCAAACGTCTCGCGCTGGCGGCCCTCGTCATCGCCATGCTCGCAGTTGGAGCCTTCTTCGTGCTGAACAAGCCCCGAGAGTGGTCCGCACAGTCCTCTGTGCGGTCTGACGCGGAACACCAGACCGCCGAAACCGCACAGGGGACTGTGCGGACCACTTTCCTGTCGGCCACCCAGGCCACCCCCTTCATCAACACCCTCGGCATGAAGTTCGTCCCCGTGCCCATCGTCGGCGGGCCGACCAAGGACCAGCGCGTGCTCTTCAGCGTGTGGGAGACTCGAGTGCAGGATTATGAGCAGTTTGCGAATGAGACCCAGCGCCCGTGGCCGAAACCGGAGTTCGAGCAAAGCCCGACCCATCCAGCGGTGATGGTGAGATGGGAGGATGCACAGGCTTTCTGCGTCTGGCTCACCGAACGCGAGCGCAAGGCGGGCAATCTCGGTGCGAACGAATTTTATCGCCTGCCGAGCGATCACGAGTGGAGCTGTGCCGCAGGCATTGGACATCTTGAGGACCCCGCAAAGCTGCCGAGCGAGAAAAATGCGAAGCTCAAGGGTGCCTGGCCTTGGGGGATCAAGTGGCCACCGCCACCTGGAGTTGGAAATTTCGCTGGAGAGGAATTGAAAGCCGCCAAAGCAGCAGGAAAGCATACCAACATCGACGGAGCGCTGTCAGGCTACCGCGACAATTATGTGGAGACAGCACCAGTGGGAAGTTTTCCGGCGGAGAGAATGGGCCTGCATGATCTCGCCGGGAATGTGCGGGAATGGTGTAGTGACTGGTTTGATGCCTCGAGAAAAGATCCGGTGTTGCGCGGGGGAGCTTGGGCGAGTTACGGCGGTGACAATCTACTGTCATCCTACCGCAATTTCTGGTCGCTGGGTTCCGCGACAAGCCCACACTACGGCTTCCGTTGCGTCCTCGCCCCCAGCACGCCTCCTGCCACTTCCACACTCACTGTCTCCACCTCTCCCGCCTCCGCCACCCAGACCGCCCCATTCGTCAACACCCTCGGCATGCAATTCGTCCCCGTGCCCATCGTCGGCGGGCCGACCAAGGACCAGCGCGTGCTCTTCTCCGTCTGGGAGACGCGGGTGCAGGACTACGAGGCGTTCGTGAAGGAAGCCAAGCACCGGCTCGAACGGCCACAGTTTGAGCAAGGACCGGATCATCCCGCCGTGAACGTGAGCTGGGAGGATGCCCAGGCCTTCTGCGTCTGGCTCACCCAGCGCGAGCGCAAGGCGGGAAAGATCAGAGCGGGCGACACCTACCGCCTGCCCACCGACTTCGAGTGGAGCTGTGCGGCTGGCATCAGTGAGTTTGAAGACCCTGTGCTCACGCCGAAGGAGAGGAGCGACAAACCTGGAACATCGGATTTCCCATGGGGTGGAGCCTGGCCACCACCGCCAGACGCAGGCAACTACGCAGGCAAGGAAATTGCTCCGATGCTCAGCCTTCCGGTCTTCAGAGAATGCCTCAACACCGTGCTCAACGATTGGAGCGACTCGTTCATTTACACCGCGCCTGTGGGTTCATTCAGGGTGAGCCGCTTTGGGCTGTATGACCTCGGTGGGAATGCAGCGGAATGGTGCGAGGACTGGTATCGTCAGGAGCAGCAATACCGAGTGATGCGGGGACGATCATTCACCTGCAAAGACCAGTCTGCCACAAAACTGGTCAGCCGCGACGGACGCGGACAAACCACACGCGATATCCAGGGCGGTGGCTTCCGATGCGTCCTCGCCTCCACCTCCTCCGTTCCAGCCTTCACATCCACTCAGGCCGTGTGGAAAAAGGTGCCGCCGCAGGACGCGGAAATGGCAGCGCAGGCGGCGGCAAATGATGGCTGGATCAAGGCAGGTCGGTGGTATCTCTCCCTGACCGCACCGGACACGAAATTCACCAATGGTGCCGTGCGGCTGCG
>CAMCWM010000229.1 GCA_945882215.1 Akkermansia muciniphila
TCCTCGGTGTGCGTTTCGGTGCCAAGGCCGTCGATCTCATCGAACAGGGCAGCTTTGGCCGCATGGTCAGCTACCAGCAGTATCAGGTGGGCGATGTGCCCATCGAAGAAGCCGTGCATCAACTCCGCCTCGTCAACAAGGACAGCGAAATCGTCAACGCCGCCCGCGCCATCGGCATCTCCTTTGGAGACATGTGATGGCAGGAGCAGCGTGAGTGAAGCAAGCCGGGATCAACCCAGCGCCGCGAGGCGCTTGGCCAGCGCGTCTTTGGACTGCACGCCGACCACGGTGTCCTTGGCCACGCCATCCTTGAAGAAGACGAGCATCGGAATCGAGCGCACGCTGAACTGCGCGGCCAGGTTCGGCGATTCATCCACATTCACCTTGCCGATCTTCACCTTCCCGGCCTGATCCTTCGCCAGATCGTCGAGGATCGGCCCCAGCATGCGGCATGGCCCGCACCACTCAGCCCAGAAGTCCACAATGACCGGCACGGTGGATTGTGTGACTTCGGCTTCAAAATTTGCTTCGGTGATGGTGAGGACTGCTTCGCTGGCCATGATGTTTTGGGTGGGTTTGAAAAAGGGTTACGCATGCACGCTGGCATTGGCAGCAGGCGAATCAATCAAAGTTTTTCACCAACTCCCTCTGCTTTCGCCAAAAAAAGGCGTCCAAACGAATGTGACGACACTCCCAGCAGATCGACTGACTCCAGTGATTCAGACAATTCACAGGCCAGGCGCGCTTGTTGCCAGAATTTGATGACGAATGTGAAAAACTCTTCCTTGCCGTCGCAAACGCTTCTGTGCTGAATGCAGGAGCCATGAAATGCAAACGCGAACTCACAAGCCTGTCAGGCCGGCAGTTGAAGCGTCTGCTGCATCAGTTGTGTGAGCGCGCGCAGGATGATGTGACGCGGATTTCATCGCACGAGGAAGTCGCCACGCATCAGCTCCGTGTGCGCATGAAAAAAATGCTCGCCCTTCTGCGTCTGGCACGCGAAGGCATTGAGGAACACACGATGCAGGCGATGCGCATGCACATCCGCACGGTCAAAAACGCCTGCGCAGGCAACCGTGAACACGTGGTGCAGCGCAAGCTCATCGACAAGCTGGCTCGGCGTTTTCATCTGGCCCCCAAACATCGTCCAGCCGTCGCAGGAAGCACTCCTCTCGCGCCAACGACTTCCAATCTGCATCATCAGTTGCATGCGCTGGGCCAGCTCATCGACAACACCTGCATCGAATCACTGTCCGCAGAGCAGCTTCTTGAGGAGCATGCGCGCTGCTATCGCAAAGGCCGCCGCCTGATGAAGCAATCCTGTGAAACTTCGGACAGCCGCACCCTGCACCGCTGGCGGCATCGTGTGAAAGACCTTTATTTCCAAACCCTGGCGCTGCCGCGGCTTTCTGGATCGGCACGACGCGTCAAACGGGCACGGCGACTCGGTCAACTGCTCGGACGAGACCAGGATCTCGCCAACCTCGCGCGCGAGCCCGCCTTTTCGATGCGCCACAGCCCGTGGGTGCAGGTGATCGATGAGCACCGGGGCTGCCTGCGGGAGCGTTATCTCGCCCTCGGGCACAAGCTCTATGCACCCCATGGCTCGCGCTTCAGCGGGAGCCTCCTGGGCGGTCGCGCTTGATTCACAATCCGGCCACACGCCGCGCATCCTGCACCAACCGGATGAAGCGCGCACGCTCGCCGCTGGCATCCGCGCCTTTGGCCTGCTTGGCGAGTTCCAGCACCAGGTCGTGGTTCAGGCTGCCCATTTGTTCCGCGCCGCGCAGCAACAGGCCAAAGCCGACCACGGAAGTCTCAAACACAAAATCTTCACGGGCGTTCTGGAGTGAGTAACCGCGATCAATGACCTGCAGTTTGCTGCTGTCGAACGGACCGACGGTCTGCGAGGTGAAGCGCGCGTTCGGCAGCATGACCGTGGCAATCTGCCGCCCGCTGTCACGACCGGCTTCGACGCTGCCATTCGGTTGGAACTCATACCACAGCACATGGGTGCCGGCGCTGCGCAGCTCGGCCGCCGCCAAGTGACGCTCACTCAACATGCGGAACTGCTTCACATTCACCGCATCAAAGGTGATCTGGAGCGGAAAGCTCTGATCTCCGGCGAGAACGGCAGGCTGATCGGCAGGCACCTGAATCACCACGCGGAGCAGTCGGTTGGCAGGATTCCATGGGCAGGCAGCCACCTCGGCCTTCCACGAATGAATGTACAACTCAGCCACACGCGCAGGTTTGGCGTCGGGCTTCGCGTTTGGCGGCTGCGGCGAGGCAAACACCTGCCCCTGGGGTTTCGGCAGATGCGGTTTGATCTGCGCCGGACGCAGGCTGAATTGATCGGAAACTTGCTTCGTCGTGCTGGCAAACGCCCCACGTCCGGCGGACATGATGAAGCCCAGGTTTGGCGTCACCGCAGCCACGGCAGGTGATGGCGGAGGAGCGGGTGCTTTGACCGCCCTGGCCTCCTTCACTTCTGATGTCATGGCAGCAGGTGGCGCATGGACGATGATTTTTTCGGGCGTGGGCGCGACTTCCACCTTCTTGACCGGCTCTGGCTTGACCGGAGCGGCGGCCACCACCGGCGCAGCAGCCGGTTTTTCGGCCACGGGCTGCGGTTTGACGACACTCTCAACCGGCAGCTTTGCTTTGGGCGGCGTCGCCACAATCTGCGCCGCATCCTTGACCACCGGGCTGAACGACCACCCTGCGAAGAATGCAGCACCTGTCAGGGCAATGACGGCGGCGGCCTTGAGCAGAGTGCCCATCACCGGCCAAAAAGCCTGATGCGGACGCCCGGCAGGCTTGCGTGGCATCATCGGCTGAACGCGACGCGGCAGATTGGCCGGATGCAGCACGGCGTGGCGTTGCTCATGGGTGAGACGTGATTGCGGAATGGGCGCGCCATGACGCAAAGCATCCGTCACGGCCTCGATCTGCTCCAGTTCGTGCGCGGCAGTTGGCGTGGTGGCCAGCATTTCGTGCAGCACACGCGCCTCCTCGGCGTTCAGCTCTCCGAGCGCGTAAGCGGTGAAATGGGGATTGTCTTGGGGATTCATGAATGGGTGGGGGAATATTCTTCGCTCAGATCAGTGCTCATCAGTTCGCGCAGCTTCTTGATCGCGTGGTGCATGATGAAACCGACATTGCCCACGCTGAGCCCGGTGATGCCGGCGATCTCCTGGTAGGAACAGTCGTGAAGGAACTTGAGCCGCACGACTTCGCGCTGGTTGGGCCGCAGCCGGTCCACGCAATGCCAGATGTGCGCGTAAAGCTCATGCATGCCGGCGCTTTGGGCGGGGTCGGGCTCGTGGTCCGTCGCGGCGTCAATGACATCGTCGTTGCCGAGTTCCAGCCGCTGCTCCTTGCGCAGGATGTCAAAGGCACGGTTGCGGCAGACGGTGAACAGCCAGGACTTGAGGTTCTCACGAACGCGCTCCGGTTCGGTGAGGTAGAGCCGCAGCATGGCGTCCTGCACGACATCTCGCGCACGCTCGATGTCTCCACCGAGGATGCCGGCTGTGTAGGCGATAAGTGTGCTTTCATGCTGGTCTAAAGCTCGCCTGACCAGCACGGAGGCTTCATCCTGGACGTGTTGGGCGGGCATGCGTTGATTCAGGGTTGGAACGGGCAGGCACGGGGAAAAATTAGACCGGCAGGCAAAGTTGCCGCCAATTTCCGTCTTGGAAACCGCAATCTACGCTCACCAGCCGCCGCCAAGGGCCTTGATGAGCAGCACGCAGGCCAGGAAGCTCTCGCCCCGGAGGCGCGTGGCCTCCTGTTCCGCACGCAGATGCGTGCGCTGGCTGTCCAGCACCTCGTAATAGGCCACCAGCCCGGAATCGTAGCGTTTCTGGGAAAGCTCCAGCGCCTTTCGGGCCGAGGCCACGGTGGCATCCTGGGCCGCCGTCTGCCGCTTCAGCACGGCCACGCCGCTCAGGGCATCCTCGGCATCACGCATGGCGCCGAGCACCGTGCTTTTGTAACTCGCCGCCGCCTGGTCATAGCGCGCTTTCGTCGCTTCAATGTTCGCCCTGACTCCTCCGCCTCGCAGCAAGGGCCATTCGACCGCCGCCGGCCCCAAGCCCCACACGCGGCTCTGCGCATCACCAATCTTCCAAAGGTAACTCGTCTGCGTGCCGCCCGTGAGACCGACGCTCAGGCTGGGAAACAGGGCCGCTTTTGCCACGCCAATCTCGGCGTTCAATGCAGCCATCTGACGCTCCGCCGCGGCAATGTCAGGGCGTCGTTCCAGCAGATCACTCGGCACGCTGGCAGGCACGGCAGGTGGCGCACCGCTGATTTCATGCGCCGGCTGGTTGAACTGGGACGGCGTCTTTCCGAGCAGCAGGGCAATGGCGTGTTCGAGTTCTGCGCGCCGTTTTTCCAAACCGATGGCCTCCGCCTCCGTCGCCGCCATGTCAGTCTCCGCCTGCGCCACGTCGATTTGCGCGATGTCCCCCTGCTCAAAACGTGTCCGCGCCAGCTCGACGGTCCTGCGACGCAGGGCGACCGTGCGCTTCAACAACGCGATCTGCGCATCCTGCGCGCGCAAAGCGAAGTAATTCATCGCCAGTTCGCTCTGCAGGCCGAGGAGCGCGTTTTGATAATCCCCCTGCTCTGCTTCGGCGCGGGAAGCCCCGGCGCGGGTTTGATTGCGGAGCTTGCCCCAGAAATCGAGTTCGTACTCGAAATCAAGCGTCGCGCCCAACACGGTGCGTGTGCGGCCGCCGGCGAACTGGAATTGCATGTTGCTCGATCCACGGCTGCGATTCGCGGAGCCGTTCAGCGTGAGAAACGGAAACAGGCTGGCCCGGTCAGCGCGTGCGAGTGCTTTGGCCTCGGTGACGCGATGCGCGGCCAGCTCCAAGGTCGGACTGCCGGCCTGCGCCTGTTGCATGAGGGCGCTCAAGCGTGAATCACCAAACAAGCTCCACCAGTTGCCCCGGCTGGCATCGTCACGCGGCTTCGCGGTGCGCCAGGGGCCGCTGGTTTTGAACTCGGTCGGCAGATCAGGCTTCGGAGCGAAGTATTTCGGCGCGAGATTGCAAGAAGGCAGCAGGAGAAAGGCAAACAGCAGCAGATGCAGCAAGGCGGGATAATTCGACTTCTCTTTGGGCGCTTCGCCAGTCAGGGCTGATTCGAGCTTGCGCGTCACATCGAGTGGCGAACCCGTGTGCCGGGCGATCAGGGCATAAACCATGGGAACGAGGAACAAGGTGACGATGGTGGCGAGCGAGACACCAAACACAATCACCACGCCGACGACCATGCGCGTCTCATACCCTGCCCCGTGACCGAGCATGAGCGGCAACGCGCCCATCACGGTGGCAAGCGCGGTCATCACGATGGGCCGCAAACGCTGTTCGCTGGCGGTGAGAATGGCCTCGCGGAAGTCCATGCCTTCATCCCGGAGCTGGTTGATGAACTCCACGATGAGAATGCCGTTCTTCGCCGCCAGGCCGATGAGCATGATGAGGCCGATCTGGCTGTAGATGCTCTGGTTCATGCCCATGACCTGCAAGCCGAGCAACGCGCCCGCCACAGCCACGGGAACCGTCAGCATGATCGTCAGCGGATGCACGAAGCTCTCAAACTGCGCCGCCAGCACCAGGAAGGCGATCAACATCGCCAGTGCGAAGATCAAGCCGATGCTGCCGCTGTTCTCCTTCATCTTCAGGGCGTTTCCTTTGTAACCGACGATGGCGGTGGTGGGCAGGTTCTCCTGGATCAACTGCTCCATGTAGGCCACGGCCTCACCAAGGCTGTAACCGTTGGCGAGCTCGGCGTCGAAGGTGATGCTGCGCATGCGGTTGTAGCGGTTCAGCGTGCCGCTGTCGGCGAATTCCTCCATCGTGACGAGATTCGCCAGCGGGATGAGCTGCTTGCTGCGCTCGCTGCGCACGAAGATGTTGTTGAGGTCCAGCGGGCTGCGTTTGTCCGCGTAGCTGCCTTCGAGCATCACATCGTATTCCTCGCCCTGATAGATGAAGGTGGTGGCCCGGCGACCGCCGAGCAGGGTTTCGAGCGTTCGTCCAATGTTGGCCGAGGACACGCCAAGGTCGGCGGCACGCGCCTGATTGATGCTCACACGGAGCTGCGGCTTGGTGTCGCGATAATCGCAGTCAAAGCCGACGAGCTTCGGATTCTCCCGCGCCTTGTTGAGGATGATGTCACGCCACCCGGCCAGTTCTTCAAACGTGGGGCCGCTGACGACGATCTCCACCGGCTTGTTCAGGCCGCGCATCATGCCCTGGCGCATGACGACGGACACCTTGGCGCTGGGGATGTCCGCGGTCTTCTTGCGGATCTCGGCCATGATGTCGAAGCCGTTCCGTCGCGTGCCAAACGGTGAGAGCGTGAGCACGGCGATGGATTCGTTGAAATCTGACGAGGCGCCGAAGCTGCGCGGCGCGCGGGCATTCACCCGCGTGGCTTCGTGCGTCTCTTCCACGAGATACATCAGGCGCTCGTTGAGCGCGTCGAGCGTCTGCATCGTGTTGGCAAAGGTCGTGCCCGGCGGACTGGTGGCGGTGACGAAGAAGGAGCCGCGATCCTCACGCGGCGTGAACTCTTCCGGGATGTTCTTCAACAGCCACCAGCACATCGCCGTGAGGCCCAGAACGACCGGAATGGCCGTGGCGGGAAAGTTCAGCAGCAGGACCAGCGCTTTGCGATACAGGCCCTGCACCAGCTCAAAGATGCGCTGCAACAGACGGGCCACGAAACCGTCGGATTCGCGGTCCCGCATGATCTTGGAGGCCAGCATGGGCGAGAGCGTGAGCGCCACGAAGCCGCTGAAACCCACGGCGATGGCCAGGGTGACGCTGAACTCGGCAAACAAGCGCCCCGTGTCCCCCGGCATGAACGTGACGGGCACAAACACCGCCAGCAGCACGAGCGTCGTGGCGATGACGGCGAATCCGACCTGCCGCGTGCCAAGGAAGGATGCCACGAGCGGCTTTTCGCCCAGCTCGATGCGGCGGTGGATGTTTTCGAGCACCACGATGGCATCATCAACCACGAGGCCGATGGCGAGCACGAACGCGAGCAGCGTGAGCGTGTTCATCGAGAAATCCAGGGCATACAAAACGATGCAGGTGGCGAACACGCTGACTGGAACAGCCACGATGGGCACCAGCACGGCGCGCATGTTGCCCAGGAAGAGATAAATGATCGCCACCACCAGCACGAGGGCGATGAGGAGCGTGCGATACACCTCGTTGAGTGATTCCTCGATGAACTGGCTGACGTCGTAGCTGTTGTCCAGCCGCATGTCCTTCGGCAGCGTGGCGCGGATCTTTTCAGCCTCGGCGCGCACAGCCTTCGCCACATCGAGCGGGTTCGCCCGCGACTGGCGGATCATGCCCATCGAGACCATGCGCACACGGTTGCCTTTGAACGAGGTTCGCGCCTCATCAGCCCCGAGTTCCACCTTCGCCACTTCCGCCAGACGCACCTGATAGCCATTTTCGCCTCTCGCGATGACGAGCTTCTCAAAGTCCTGCGTCGTCTCATACTGGCGGTTGATGCGGACAGTGAACTGGCGGTCGAGCGACTGCACCGTTCCCGCAGGGGGATCGACGTTTTCGCGGCGCAAGGCCTCCTCCACATCCAGCGCCGTCAGTCCGCGCGCGGCGAGCGCCTCACGATCCAGCCAGATGCGCAGCGCATAGCGCGCAGCACCGGAGATGCGCACGCGTGCGATGCCAGGGAGGCGCGAAAAGCGGTCCATCAGGTAGCGCTCGGCGTAATCGTTCAGCTCCAGCGTGCTGCGGGTGTCGCTGGCGAGGTTCAGGTACATCAGCACCTCGGCGCTGAGCTCGGTTTTGCCGACGTTCGGCGGCTCCACCTCCTCCGGCATCGTCGGCAGGATCGGACTGATGGCTTCTCGAATATCATTGGCGCCCGCATCGAGATCGCGGCCGAGATTGAACTCGACGGTGATCTCCGATTTGCCATCGACGCTGATGGAGGAGATGTTTTTGATCGCCTCCACCTGCGAGATGCGGTCTTCGAGACGCTGCGTGATGCGGCGCTCGACCACGCTGGCGGAAGCGCCGCGATAATAAGTTTCGACCGTCACGATGGGCGGCTCGATGTCGGGATACTCACGGACTTGCAGACGCGTGTAAGCCACGACGCCGAAGGCGATGAGGATGAGGTTCATCACCATCGCCAGCACAGGGCGACGCACCGATGTATCCGAAAGCCACATGTCAGGGAGTCGTCGTGGCGGGTTGTTCGGGGTTGAAGGCCTTCACCGGACCGCCGTAGTCACCGGCGATCTTCACCGCCGCACCGTCCTGCAAACCGACGATGCCATCGGCCACGATCAACTGCCCTTCACTCAGTCCGCTCGTGATCTCGACAAAGCCCGGCTTGCGACGGCCGGTTTTGACCTCAACGCGCTTCGCTTTGTCTCCTTGGATCGTGAACACGTAAGCTTTGGCCCCGATGGGAACCAGCGCACGCTCAGGAATGGAGAGCGACATCTTCGGCTCCACCACGAGCCGCACCATGACGAGCATGCCGGGCTTGAGCGCGAGATCGGGATTCGCCACCTCGGCACGCGTGGGGATGGAACGTGTGACAGGATCGATGCGTGAGTCGAGGTGCGACACCTTGCCCTCGTATTTGCGTTCGCGATCCGAATCCGTGCGCGCGGTGATCAGCGTTCCGGGCTTCACGGTGCCCAGATAGGTTTCCGGCACGGAGAAGTCGATCTTCACCACGTCGATCTTGTCCAGCGAGGCAATGACGGTCCCTGGAGTGACCAGCGCGCCCACGCTGATGCGGCGCAGACCGAGCCAGCCGTCGAATGGCGCGGTGAT
>CAMCWM010000230.1 GCA_945882215.1 Akkermansia muciniphila
GCGCTGGAGGCGGAGAAGAAGCTCCTTGCTGATAAGCAGCCCATCCCCGCCGAAGACGCCGAAGGCACCACGGCGAACCTCAAGGCCCTGCGCGCCATCTACCGCGCCGCCTATGCCAAGATTGAGGCCGCGCGGGTGGCGAACCTCAAGCAGCTCACCGATCCCCTCACCCTCCGCCTCAAGCAGCTCGAAGCCGACCTCACCAAGAAAGACCGCGTGCCCGATGCCAAGACCGTGAAGGAGTATCGGGAGAGTAGTCCCGGACTTCAGTCCGCTCCGGCAGCGTCAGCCAGCAGCGCCACCGCACCACCCCAGAACGAGCTAAAGCTCTCGACTACTTTGAAAGACGGCTTCACCAACACCCTCGGCATGAAGTTCCTGCCGGTGAAAGGCACCGATGTGCTCTTCTGCATCCATGAAGTGCGCTACAGCGACTACGCTGCGTATGCGGCAGAGGCCCAAGGCGTGGATGGCACCTGGAAAGATCAAAGCGCGGGCGGCTACGCACTCACGGAGCGCAAAGAGGAGCACCCCGTCACCCAAGTGAGCTGGGAAGAGGCGCAGAAGTTCTGCGCCTGGCTCAGCCAGAAGGAAGGCAAGCTCTACCGTCTCCCAACGGATGAAGAGTGGAGCATCGCCGTGGGTCTGGGCCGTGCGGAGAAGCGGCCCCAAGGTACCACTCCCGCGATGCTCAGCGGCAAAGAGAGCACTGAGTTCCCGTGGGGTGGCGACTTCCCACCGAAAACCAAGGACCAAGCCGGGAACTACAGTGATGCGAGCCGCAAGGCGAAGGCACCTAATGGTGCGGCACAGTATCTCGAAGACTATGACGACGGCTTTCCCACCACCGCACCGGTGATGAGCTTCAAGCCGAACAAACTCGGCATCTATGACCTAGGCGGCAACGTCTGGGAGTGGTGTGAAGACTGGTATGACAATGCGCAAAAAGACCGTGTGCTGCGCGGCGGCTCCTGGCACCTCTTCTACGACCGCGGCAATCTGCTGTCGTCCAGCCGCCTTCACTTAACACCCGGCTTTCGCAACAACGGCAACGGCTTCCGAATCGTCGTCGAGATGACCGCACCGTAGCGGCGGCCGGGAGCGCATGCGTCCCGCGTGCTGTTTTCCGCGTCCTCGCGGGAAACCATGCTGCGGCTCACGCCAGCTCGTCCGTCGCGGCAGACCCGGCGCAGGCATCAGGGACGGGCTGCGGCGGGACGCCGCCGCCGACACGCGGGACGCGTGTGCTCCAGCTTCCCGTCTGACGATCCCCCCCTCGTGAAACACTGAATAAATCCAAAAGTCATCCGGCAGGAAGAATGATTGAGGTTCACCACAGAGGCCACTGGGAGACACAGAGGTCTCAGACAGAAACTCTGTGATCCTCCGTGCCCTCTGTGGTGATTCAATCAGCGTCCCCCTAGGATTGCGCGTCCCCCGTGACCACAGGCTGAAAAAAATCGGCCCGCCCGCGCGTGCGCCCAACTTCTTGAGCACGAACGGGTTGCGACCGTCACGCTGGGCGAGAACGCCAGCGTCTCCCAAAACGATCTTGCCATGCTGCGGCGTTTTTGGTGGAATTACAGGCATAATTCCTTATTCCAGTCATGAAACCGCTGATCTTGGATGCGATCAACCCGATCACGGGAACGCCATTCACTTATGGCGATCCCAATTTAAGATGGGGTAATCCTAGTTATTACCTGGAGCCTGGAGACCCTGGATTTGTGCCCTATGCCACGCCACCAGCCACGCCGCCGGTGAAGCGGAAGAAGCCTTTTCGCCGCAGGGCGAAACCTCAAACACATGCAACAACCTACCAACCTAACGCCATGTCCACATTCCAATACAACACCCGTCAGAACCCTCACGGGGGCTACACCACCACGGCCGTCAAGGGCCAGCCCATCAGCGACGCGGAGCTGCTGAACCACATCGCCACCGAGGCGGGAACCACGCCTGCCATCACGGAGGCGGTGCTGCGCGGCTTCGTGCACCACCTCACCACCTGCTCGGCGGGCTGCATCTACTCCAACAGCTTCCTGGGCCTGCTGCGCTTCTTCCCCACCAGCGGCGGCAGCTCGCCCTCCCCCGACGGCTTTCAGAATGCGGCAGACATCAACGCGGACATCGCCCTCACGCTGACGGCGGATGTGATCCGCGACTGGCAGGAAACCCTGACGCTGGAGCACCTCGGAGAGCTGGGCAAGGTGCTGCCGAACATCGACAGCATCCTCAATCAGGCCAATGGCACGATGAACCAATACGCGCCGGGAGACATGGTGCAGATCCGTGGGAACAACCTCAAATTTGACCGCGCGGACGTGCAGCAGGGCCTCTTCCTCAAGCCGGGTGCCGGAGCGGAGGTGCGCTGCACCTCGTATGCGGACATCGAACCCCAGAGCTTCACGGCCATCGTGCCCGCCGCGCTCAGCGGTGCCCTCACGGCGCGCATGGTGGCGAAGATCAACGGCAGCCTGCGCACCTTCACCTATCCCGCCCCGCTCGCCCAGGCACCGTAAGGCGGTGTCAGGCAGGCATTTACCCTGACCCCTCGTGATCCGAGGGGTCAGGGGTCGAGCGACGAGAGGGCAGGGCAGGAGCGACGAGGAGTCAGGGGTCGAGTGACGAGGGGTCAGGGCACGAGCGATGAGGAGTCAGGGGTCCAGCGACAAGGAGACAGGGCACGGGTGACGAGGAGTCAGGGGGACGAGTAACGATGAGTCAGGGCACGAGTGACGCGGAGTCAGGGGTCGAGCGACGAGGGGTCGGCCGCTTTGAGATTGAATGCCCTTGGTCTTGCCTCAGAACGGCTTGGGAAGCGCTGAATAAATCAAAAAAGCGAGCCAATCTTGCTCCTACTCCTGCTCTTACTCATACTCGTGCTCATACTCAAAGGGCATGGAGACACAAAATTGAGTATGAGCAGGAGTATGAGCATGAGGAAAGAAGCCAATCTTGATTTAATCAGCGTCTCCCAAGGACAGGTTGACGGGACGCGGAACGCCAAGCACGAAGCGGTGACTTTTGAAATTCGTGACTTCGCAACTCGACAAGGTGACGGGGTTGAAGTGTAATTCCAGCATTCCAACCTCCTGCATGCAGTCCTCGTCACGCACGCCCCCGGCCATTCGCGACCATGAAACGCTCCGCCTCATCGGACGCGGGGCGTTTGGGGAGGTGTGGCTGGCACGGAGTGTGACGGGCGTGCTGCGGGCGGTGAAGGTGGTGTGGCGGGAGGATTATGACCGGCCGGACTCGTTTGAGCGCGAGTTTGAAGCGATCAAACGCTTCGAGCCGATCTCGCGCCGCCACGAGGCGCTGGTGCCGATCCTGCAAGTGGGGCGCTCGGACCAGGAAGGCTTCTATTATTACGTGATGGAGCTGGCGGATGATCTGGAACGCGGGCGCGACATCGACGCGGAGACCTACAAGCCGCACACGCTGGGATTGCAGATGCGGAAGGACAAATGCGTGCCTGCGGAGCAGTGCATCAAGCTGGGAGCGACGATTGCGGAGGGGCTCGATTATTTGCACCGCAACCAACTCATTCATCGCGATGTGAAGCCGTCGAACCTGATTTTCATCGACGGCATCTGCCGGCTGGCAGACATCGGGCTGGTGGCGTTGCTGGGACAGCGGAGTTTTGTAGGCACGGAAGGTTTCGTGGCACCCGAGGGGCCGGGAACGGCGGCGTCGGACATTTTTTCGCTCGGCATGGTGCTGTATGAGGCGAGCACGGGAAAGGACCGGCTGGATTTCCCGGATCTGCCGTCATGCACGGAGTCGGGGGCGGATTTGGAGGTGTGGCGGAGGTTGCAGGATGCGATCTGCACGGCCTGCGCGCCGAAGGCGAAGCAGCGCTTCGTGAATGCGCGTGAAATGGCCCTGGCGCTCCGTGGAGAGCCGCTGCCGTCGTCGCGCCGCTTGATGTGGACGTGGGTCGTGGCCGGTTCGGTGGCGCTGCTGCTGGCGGTGGGCTTCGGCATGTGGCTGGCGCAGAACCACCGCGCCCAGGCGCTGATGGCAGTGAACAACCGTGTGCCGCGTCTCAAGATCGTCACGACGCCACCGGGTGCCATTGTCTTTGCGGGTGAGGGACAGCTCGGCGTGACACCGCTGGAACTCGATCCTGCCGAGGGCGTGCCGGTGATTTATCAACTGCGGCTTCCGGGGCACAAGCAGCTCGAGATCGAGCACATCGCGTCTGAACGAAAGCCGGCGGTGTTTGATTTGAAGCTGGAGGCCTCACGGCTGCCGCAAAAAGGCGAGCGCTGGATGAACAGCCTCGGCATGGCCTTCAAACCGGGGCAGGGCGGGCATGTCAGCGTTGATCCGGTGGAGATGAAGTTTTTCCGGCGCTTCCTGGAGGCCTCGGGGCGCTCGTTCGAGGGCAAGGTGGTGCGGTTTCAGCAAGGCAAGGAGCAGGAGACGGCGTATCTCGTCGTCGTGCCGGATGGGGATGCGGAGGCGTTCCGTTACTGGCTGACAGATCGTGACCGCAGCGAGGCGTTCCTGAGCCAGGAGCACCATTATGCGGTGGAGCCCTTTTACTTTGTCGAGAGCGGGCAGCCTGCGGCGGATGAAATGCCGGACGGTCGTGAAACGGAGACGAATCCTGACGAGGAGAAAAACTGGCGCGCGTTCCTGCTGCGCGTGGAGCGGCAGACCTACGGCAGCGTGATCGTGCGCAGCCAGCCGGAGAAGGTGCGGGTGTTTCAGCACGAGCAGTTTCTGGGCGAGACGCCGCTGGAACTCCCACGCGTGCGCACAGGTCCGGTGGAGTTTGAGCTGCGGGAGGAGGGCTTCGCCGATGTCGTGCTGGAGGGCGAGGTGAAGGAAGGCGAGCAGGTGGAATTGTTTGCTGACATGCAGACACGCAAGGCGGTGACCTTTGGCCGGCAGTGGAAGGCGAACAGCCTGGGCATGAACTTTGTGCCATTGGGCGAGGTGATGATCTCCGCCTGGGAGACGCGACATCGTGATTTCATCGAATACTCCAAGGCCGCGCAGGTCCGCCGTCCCGGCCGGGTGGAAGACAGCGGCAAAGGCGGTTCGCTGCCGGTGGCGGGGGTGGATCGCAATGAAGCGCGGGCGTTTTGCGCCTGGCTTACCGAGCGCGAACGCAACGCCGGTCTGATCGGTCCCAAGGATGTGTATCGCCTGCCGACGGATGAGGAATGGAGTCGCGCAGTCGGCCTGCCGCTCGAACGCGGCACCACCCCGGAAGATCGCAACGGCCGCATCCGCGGCATTTATTCCTGGGGCTTCGACTGGCCGCCGCCTTCGGGCGTGGACAATCTGGCGGACATGAATGCCGCGCGCAAAGCGAGCCTGGACAGCGCCATTCCCGGTTATGAGGACAAGTTTCCGTTTCTGGCCCCGGTGACGGCGTTGCAGCCGAATGAGCGCGGCATCTCGGGTCTGGCCGGCAATGTTTCCGAATGGGTGGACACGGACTACGAGCCAGTTCCCGCCGCCAAACCGGGCGAGCAGGCGAAACCTGCGCTCGGCACGACCCGTGGCGGCAACTGGCGTACCGCTGCGCAGGAGGAACTGCTGGCCTCCGCCCGCATGCCCGTGCCGCCGGAGACACGGCGGAACACGATCGGCTTCCGCGTGGTGCTGGTGCGTGGGAAGTGAGAGTCGTCAAGAGGTCAAGGTGGTCAAGCAGGTCAGGTGCGCCTCTTGACCATTCCTCGACATATCCTTGACCTTCCCCGCATCTTCCCGACTTTGCGTGTCAAAATCACCGCGCTGCCGCGTTTCTTCTTCACCCCCAATCATGCAAACCACTCTCGACTCCCCGCTGGCTTCGGCTGCGACCGAAGTCAACGCGCCGAAGAAGGTCGAACAGACCGAGGCCGGCAATTACTTCGTCTCGAACTACCCGCCCTTCTCGTTCTGGAAGCCTGATCAGGTTTCACTCGTCGATGAAGTGCTGCAACGTCCTGCTCCATCCGACATTCCGCTGGGCGTTTATTTTCACATCCCGTTCTGCCGCAAGCGCTGCCACTTTTGCTACTTCAAGGTCTATACCGATAAGAATGCCCAGGAGGTCAAGGCCTACATCGACGCTGGCATGCGTGAGATGGCGACCTTTGCCAGCCAGCCCTATCTGAAGGGCCGCAAGGCGCACTTCGTGTACTTCGGCGGCGGCACGCCGAGTTATCTCTCGGTGCCGCAGCTCAAAGACCTCACGAACCGCATGAAAGATCTTGTTTCATGGGAAGGTGCGGCGGAGGTGGCCTTCGAGGCCGAACCCGGCACGCTGAACGAGGTCAAGCTCACTGGCATTCGCGAGATCGGGGTCACGCGCCTGAGCCTCGGCGTGGAAAACTTCGACGACCACATTCTTGAAACGAACGGTCGTGCGCACCGCAGTGGTGAGATCGAAAAATCCTACCGTTTTGCCCGCACGCTCGGCTTTGAGCACATCAACATCGACCTCATCGCCGGCATGATGAACGAGACGCATGAGAACTGGAAGGACACCGTGGCCAAGGCCGTCGCCATGCAGCCGGATGCGGTCACGATTTATCAGATGGAGGTGCCCTACAACACCACCATGTATCAGCAGATGAAGGCCGAGGGCAAGGTGACTGCTCCCGTGGCCGACTGGCAGACGAAGCGTGACTGGGTCAGCTACGCGTTCGACGAGTTTCAGAAGGCTGGTTACACCGTCACCAGCGCCTACACCGTGGTGAAGGATCCGAAGCGCATCAAATTCGTCTATCGCGATGCCTTGTGGGAAGGTGCCGATTTGTTGAGCTGTGGCGTGGCATCGTTCGGCCATCTCGGCGGCGTGCACTATCAGAACCAGGCCGATGTCGGCCCCTACATGCAGGCGCTCGATGCCGGGCAGCGGCCGATCTACCGGGCTTATCAAACCACGGCCGAAGACCGCTTCGTGCGCGAGTTCATCCTCAAGCTCAAGCTCGGCCGCAGCGAGTTCGACTATTACATCAAGAAGTTCGGCGAAGATCCGCGCCAGCATTTCGGCCCGCAGCTCGACTATCTCGCGAAAGAAGGCTTTGCCACGCTCGATGCCGAGGGCATCACGCTCACCCGCGATGGATTGCTTCAGGTGGACCGCCTGCTGCACGACTTTTTCCTGCCCCAGCACCGCCAGTATGCGCGCTACACCTGATGTCGATGCCGCCCGTCCCGACGAGGACATCCTGGCTCCCCTGATCTTCTTTTACGGCATCGGCAGCGTTCGTCCGCGTGTGACGTTTGTCGAGCCGGACGCGCTGGCGGAGCAGGAGCGCAGTCTGTTGGTGCATGAGAAGGACATGACACCGCGCCTACGCGAGTTCCACGGCTGCGAAATCGACCTCGATGTCGCCGCCCGTGCTCGCATCGGCAATTATCTCGTCCGCGCCTCCGTTCTGCACCGCCACAGCGATGGCAAGCCCGTTGAATTCGGCGCCATTGGCATCCATCTCGATATTTTGCCCGAAGAAGCGCAAAAACTCGTCCTTGAAGGCCATGTGCCGTTCGGAGCCATCCTGGAGCGTTACGAAGTGCCGCATTCCAGCCACCCGCGGGGTTATTTCCGCATTTCCGTGGATCAGCGACTCGCCGACCTCCTGGGCGCGACGAGCGGGCAGATGCTGTTCGGGCGTTGCAATGAGCTGCGCCACGGCAGCGGCCGTGTGCTGGCGGATGTGGTCGAGGTGCTGCCACGGGTGGTTTGATTTTAGTATTGCGCCTAAAAGAGGTTCTTGCTTAAACGTGCCTATTCATGAACCTGCAAATCAACTGCCCTTCCTGCCAGATGCTGCTGGCGATTGATCCACGTTTTGCCGGGCAGCAGATGCAGTGCCCTTCCTGTCAGCAGTTGTTCATGGTGGCTCCACCGCCGGTGCCGGTGGTGCAAGCGAGGCAGGTTCCCACCCCAGCGCAGCGTCCTGCGGCAGTTTCACAACCGGGTCGTGCTCCGGCTTCGCGCTCAGGCCAGAAAATCGTGGCAAAGGCTCCTGCGGCTGGAGGTGGGGGAATGGCGGCGGTCATCATGATAGGCTTGGTTCTGCTGGGGGTCGGTATTGTGGGAGGAGGCTTTTATTATTTGAACGATGCGCTGAAAAAACGACAGCAGGCCGAAAAAGGGCTGGGGGCGGAGATCAAAAGCCAGCTTGCGGCCAAACGTGCCGCAGGGGCGAAGGTCAAGCAGGAGGAGGCTGCCGAAAAAGCTGCTTTGCTTGACGGGTTGCGGAAATTCCTCACCGAAACGCTTTGCGAGGGCAATGAAAAGGCAGCGGGCGAGATCATGCGCGAAATCGAGGCGGCCAACGCCGAGGCGGACAAACTGTTCACTGATGCCGATGCCAATAACGATCCGAAGGACATGCGCGACTTCCTGGCCGAACGAATGGAACCGCGAGTTCGTGCGAATCCAGTGATTTTCAACTGGCTGGGCGGCAGGCTTTCACCCAAGGAATTTTGCGGGCTGCTCTTTGGTCAGGAGCGTGCAGCATCGAAGGGTCGCGGCAAGGTGGCGGACTTTCTCATGGCTGGGAATTACTCGGGCACTGGCACCGGCTTTTATATCAACAGCGAGGGCTGGCTGCTGACCAATCAGCATGTAGTGAAAGATGCCAAGGAAGTCGATGTGCGCGGAGCTGACGGCGTGATCCGCAAGGCCTCCGTGGTCAAAACCGACGTTGCGGGGGACGTTGCCGTGCTGAAAACCAAGGAATCTGCGGCCAAATGGCTGCCGCTGATGACGAACGAGGGTACGATGGGCGCGGCTGTGTTCACAGTAGGCTTTCCGAACGCTGACGTGCAGGGGGTGGAGCCAAAGTTTACCGACGGACGCATCAGCAGCCT
>CAMCWM010000231.1 GCA_945882215.1 Akkermansia muciniphila
ATCAGCCCGAGGCAGTTGGGCCCAATCAAACGCACGCCATGCCGTTTCGCCGCTTTGAGCACGTGTTTCTCCAACTCCGCGCCTTCCGCGCCGGTTTCCTTGAACCCCGCCGAAATCACCACCACCGCCTTCACGCCTGCCACACCGGCTTCTTCGACGATCTGCGGCACCGTGACTGCTGGCGTGACGATGATCACCAACTCGGGCACCTCTGGCAGCGCCGCGATGTTTGGAAACGCCTTCACGCCAAGAACTTCCGCCCGCTTCGCATTCACCGGAAACACCGCACCGCCAAACCCACGCAAATTCTCCCAAATCGCCCGCCCCACGCTGTCCACACGCTCCGTGGCTCCGATCAAGGCAATGCTGCGGGGGTGGAAGAAAGATTCGAGTGACATCGACACATCCTACGTGGCGAATGAGTGGAGTCTCAGCGCATGTTGCGGGTTTCGAGCATCATTCTGCCCGATTCTACCAGCCATTCATTTACGTGACAACACTGCTTCTCGCTTACTTTGATCTTCGTCAAATTCAGCACGAGTTCGCGGCCTTATCAGTCCGTCCGACTCTCTCACGAAAGACGCTAATACTCGATTATCAGCTCCTATAACCCGCCATTCCGCCCGAGAAACGATGTCGCCTTGCGATGTCATGAGCCTAGCACCGTTTGGAATAAAATGGGTAATCGAAGAATGGTTCTCCTCATGGTGAACCGACTTCTGAAAGTCATAAACTACAACCACATCCCTTTTATCACACAAGAGCCGGTGAACCGTTCGCACGATAGTCTTTCCATCACTCTCCAACCAAGTACCCCTCAACATCAAAGGTGTATCACCCACCTTGAATATCTCCTCACGATGCTGCAATTCCTTTACCTTTTCAGAATAGCGCAATTCGGAGGTCACAGCCACCGGAAGACCGGAAGAATCGAGAAGGTCGCTTCCGCGAGCAGACAGAAAGCAATTGAGAGCTAAAAAAAGTATAAACGTCTTCATGGAAATGCTGATTAGCCGAACTATTGGGTGAGAGCTCATTCTGTCGAGCATCATATCCGCTCCGCAAGTCATACAGTTTCATCACCTGCACAACACGCCCCGCAGGCCACATAGCAGTCATCACAGATGAACTCATCGCCGAATTTCGACGCGCCCGGCTTGCCGCAGCGTTCGCAGGCAGGTTGGGGTTGCTCCGCGGCGGGCGTGGGTGGATGGATCGGCTCGTCACTCATGCGTCTTCTCCTGCTTCTTTGCCTCGCTTTCGCCCGTTTTGCCAGCGCTCAAAACACCGACACCTTTCCCACGCCGCCGAATCAGAAGGGGCTTCAGGTACAGATGGTCGATGATGCTCTGGCGCTCGGCATTCATCACGCGGGCATCAATATCAACCTCACGGCTTTGCTGGACATGAAGTCGAAGCCCGAAACGGGCGAGTTCGTTTTCAATCAGAACTACCTCAAGTCTCTGGACCGTCAGATCAAACCGCTCTCGGACCGGGGCGTGCTGGTTTACATGATCTTGCTGGTTTATCCGTCCAAAGACCCGGCGCGCGATGCCATCGCGCTGCATCTGGGGCACCGGAAGGACTACAAGTTCAGCGTGGGCGGCTTCAACACGACGAATCGCTTTCTTGAAGCCGTCATCGGCCTGCTGGCGGAGCGCTGGAGTGGTGCGCATCAGGAGCATGGCCGCGTGTGGGGCTGGATCGTTGGCAATGAGGTCAACTCGCACTTCCTGTGGAGCAACATGGGACTTGTCTCGCTCGAAACAGCCGCCAGCGAGTATGAAAAAGCTTACCGCATCGCCCACACCGCGATCCGCAAGCATTCGCAGCATGCGCGCACTTATGTCTCGTTTGATCATCACTGGGCCAGCAGCATGCACAACGTCAGTGCGCAGGAGGCGACGCCGGGCCGTGACTTCCTCGACACCTTTGCGCGTCTTGTCCGCGAACGCGGTGACTTCGACTGGAACGTCGCATGGCACCCTTACCCCGAAGACCTCGGCAATCCGCGCGCTTGGGCGGACAAATCCATCACCACCGACGACAACACCAACAAAGTCACCTTCAAGAACCTCCAAGTCCTCGCCCAGCACCTTGCGAAGCCCGAACTCCTCTTTGAAGGCAAGCCACGCCGCATCATTCTCAGCGAGCAAGGCTTCCACACGCTGCTCACGCCGGACGGTGAGAAGCTGCAAGCCGCCGCTTATGCTTATGCATGGGAGAAAATTCAAACTCTGCCAACGGTGGATGCTTTCATCTACCATCGCCATGTCGATCACGCTCACGAGGGCGGCCTGAGGCTTGGCCTGTGGCGCAATGCGCCGAACTCCGTCGCTGATCCACACAGCAAGAAGCTGATCTATGACCTCTTCAAGAAAGCAGGCACGCCCGAGTGGCGCTCAGCGGCCGATGCTCTGCTGCCAGTGACGGGGCTGAAGGCGTGGGATGAGTGAACGTGGCTCGGTGCTCGAAGGGCAATGGCCTTCCATCATGCAGTCCAAGGTTCGTCGAACTTTGGTCTCAGGGGGCATTTCCTCTTCAAGGGGGGCACTATGCGGAGCTGGGTAGCGCTTCGCGCAGGCCTGTCCTGGGCTGGCGGCAGTTTGTTCCGCGAGGGCCATCTTTATGATTGTCACCAGAAAGGCGGCATGATAAAAACTCGTCCGCCTGTGAAATTCCCCACCTCCCGACTGCTCGTCTGCCTGATTCTCTGTTCTGCCGCATCCCATGCGGAAGAGCCGGTTTTGCCGCAATCGCTGGGCGCTGGAGCTGGTTTCAATGCCAACGGCCCGCGTGGCTTCTTGAAGCCCTCGAAGTCGATCAAGCCGCCCGTCAGTGATGCGGTGGCGGCGGCTCCGGTGTCGATTGTGCAGACGCCCACGGCCGAAACGCGCCTGCGCCGTCTGATCGTTGTCTCCGGGGACATGACGCCCGAGGCGATACGTGAGGCGATTCTCGCCTGCGGTCAGACCCGCACGCCGGTGACCACGGCTGGCGGGGTGAATGCCTCCGCGCTTGTTTTGACCGATCTCGCGGGCCTTTTCGGCTCCGCTGCGACCGAGGACACGCAGAAAAAAGTGCTGGAAACCGTGCGCAAGGGCATGGGCGCCTCCTCGAAGCCGCTCAAGCGCGCGGAAGTCGTCGGCTGGCTGCCCAGCGAGGGCGTCATGGCGGTGGCAGTGTATCCAGAAAGCTGAAAGCGCTTTCCATGACATCCGATCCGGCCACACCTGCCGTTCCACGAGTGCTGCTGGCGGAGGAAAGCCTGCCTTATCGCCGTGTGATTCGCGAAGCCCTCATGGCCTTCCGTGTTTGCGAGGTCGATGACGCTCCCAGTGGGGAGCGTGCCTTCGAAATGGCCCTGCGCCGTGAGTACTCGCTGTTTCTGTTTTCACTGCCGCTGCCGGACATGACGGGGGACATGCTCGACCGTCTGCTGAGCAAAGCCTATCCGCTGGTGCATCGGGGCGTCCACACCGCGCCTCCAGTGATCTTCCTGATGCGCCCCACGGATTCAATGCGCTTTCAGGAGCTCCAGCGCGACGTTCGCGTGCGTGGCAGCATGCCGTTGCCGCCGAAGCTCGACGTGCTGCTCTCGCTGACTGCCTCGCTGCTGCCCGAGCGCACCAATCCTGCTTTTCCGCCTCTGTAACCGCATGTTTCCTGATCCCCATCGACACAGTGTCAAAATCTGCGGCATCACACGCCCGGAGCAGGCGGCGGAGATTTTTGCGCTCGGCGCGGACGCGGTGGGCATCAATCTCTGGCCCAAATCGAAACGTCACATGCCGTTGTCGGTCGCAGTGGACTCACTCAAGGACGTGGCGGCGAAAAACGCCCTCGTCGCCGTGCTGGTCAATCCTGATGACGCTCTGCTCAACGCCACGACCTCCAGCCAGTTGTTTCAAGCAGTGCAACTCCACGGAGATGAAACGCCGCAAGCGGTCGAACGGCTCATGAGTCGTGGCGTGAACGTCATCAAAGCCCTGCAAGTGCGTGATGCCGCCTCGCTGTCACAGATCGGCGAGTTTCCTTGCGCTGCCATTCTGCTCGACGCCTACAATCCCGGCACCTACGGCGGTGGCGGGCATGCGTTTCCGTGGGAACTGGCGGTGCGTGCGCGAGAGATGTTTCCAGAGAAGCACATCCTGCTCTCCGGTGGTCTGACGGCGGACAACGTCCGTCAAGCCGTGCAGCAGACGAATCCCATCGCCGTCGATGTCGCCAGCGGTGTCGAATCACAGCCTGGGATCAAGGATCTCGCGTTGGTGGCACGTTTCATCGCGGAAGCTCGTGCTGGCTGGGGCTGTTAGTTCCGCCTCTCCAGACGCGTTATTTCCCCATGCATCCTGTTGAGCAGCAACTCCTCCTCAAACGCCGCGAATTTCTCGCCACGAGCGCCAATGGCATCGGAGCGCTGGCGTTGGGGGCTTTGTTAACGGAAGAGGGGCTCATTTCTCGGGCCTCGGCGATGGAGTCGGGAGCGGTGATTGATCCGTTGACGCCGAAAGCCGGACATTTTCCGGCGAAGGCGAAGAACTGCATCTTCATCTTCTTCGAGGGCGGACCGAGCCAGATGGATCTTTTCGATCCGAAACCGAAGTTGAACGAATTGAACGGCCAGGCGCTGCCGGAGAGCATGACGAAGAACGTCCGCTTCGCCTTCATCCGCAAAGAGACCGCGAAGCTCATGGGCAGCCCGCGTAAGTTCGCCAAGCACGGCCAGTGTGGCATGGATTTCAGCGATCTGCTGCCGCACATGGCGAAGCATGCCGACGACTGGCTCATGATCCGCAGCCTGCACACGGATCAGTTCAATCATCACCCTGGCCAGCTCGTGCTGCATTGCGGTCGCGCTCAATTCGGCCTGCCCACCATCGGTTCGTGGCTCAATTACGGTCTCGGCAGCATGTCGCGCAATCTGCCGGGTTACGTCGTGCTCAGCGCCGGTCGCGGCACCAGCGGCGGCGCTTCACTTTGGCAAAGCGGCTTCCTGCCGAGCACTTACGCGGGTGTGTTGTTCCGCAATCAAGGCGAGCCGGTGCTCAATTTGAAAAATCCTCCCGGCATTCCGATGAATCTTCAGCGCAAGGGCCTGGACACGCTGATGGAGCTGAATCAGAGCCGCTACGAGCATCTGCGTGATCCCGAGATCGCCAGTCGCATCGCCGCGTATGAACTGGCCTTCCGCATGCAGTCCTCCGCGCCGGAATTGATCGACCTGAAAGACGAAAGCCCGCAGACGCTCGAAATGTACGGTGTGAATCGCAAAGATCCGCCGATCAAGGCTTCGCGTGGCGGCGGTCCGGGCCAGTATCAAGCCTTTGCCAAGAACTGCCTGCTCGCAAGGCGTCTGGTCGAGCGCGGTGTGCGCTTTGTGAGCCTCATGCACGCGAGCTGGGATCATCACAGCAATCTCAACGATGAGCTCAGTTACAATGCCGGCATGGCCGATCAGCCCATCGCCGCGCTGCTGAAGGATTTGAAGCAACGCGGCATGCTGGAGGACACGATGGTCATCTGGGGCAGCGAATTTGGCCGCACGCCGCTCGGTGAAAACCGTGGCGGCAATCCGAACGCCACCGGGCGCGATCATCATCCGTTTGCCTTCACCATGCTCGCCGCCGGCGGTGGCATCAAAGGCGGTCAAACCTATGGCGAGACCGATGAGATCGGCTGGAGCATCGTGCGCGACCCCGTCGATCTGCACGACTTCCACGCCACGCTGTTGAATCAATTCGGTTTCGACCACCTGCGCCTCACCCATCGCTTTCAAGGCCGCGACTTCCGTCTTACCGATGTGTCCGGCCGAGTGATCAAGGAGTGGATCTGAAAAAATGACGAATTCCGAATGAAGAATGACGAAACTGGCAAAGGCCGGGCTTGTGCAGACTCTCCCATTCGTCATTCTGCATTCCATCATTCGTCATTCCCCCATGCAGCCTGATCCTTTCCGCCTCCGTCTTTCCGCCCTCATGGGTTTTCTCGCCATCGCCCTCGGTGCTTCCGGCGCGCACGGCAGCGTGCATGACAAGCTCAAGGCCTCGGGTGAATTGGAGCATTGGGGCACGGCGGTGCAGTATCATCTGCCGCATGCCGTGGTGCTGCTGCTGCTGACGTTGTTTGCCAGCACGAAGCCCTCGATGCTCTGGGCATGGCGCATGTTTCTGGCGGGCATTTTCCTCTTTAGCGGGTCGCTCTATGTGCTCGCCTACACCGGCATGAAATGGCTTGGCGCCGTCACCCCGCTGGGCGGCCTGAGCTTCATGATCGGCTGGGCGCTCATCGCGATCTCAACGCAGGGGAAATGAGCCTCCGGTCCAAACTGCGCAGGGCATGAAAAACACGTTGCGCCAGGATTGAAGCATGCTCCAATAGCGGCCCTCGAAGTCAGAGGCTCGGTAGCTCAGTTGGTAGAGCATGGGATTGAAGATCCTAGTGTCGGCGGTTCGATCCCGTCCCGAGCCACCACTTCAAACAAACACGAAGTGTGGCGATGATTATAGTGTGATCACACCACCGCGGCGCTCGCCAGGATTTCCTCGGCCAGGCCCGGGATGCGTTCGAGAGTTTTGGCCGGAGTTTCGCGCAGGGCGGGCACGCGCAGGCCGTCTTCGCCCAAGGTTTGCAGCAACTGGTCCAAGGCCTGGCCGAAGGCGGTGACGGCGGCAGTTTCTTCCGCGTGATCGTGACGCAGGCCGTTGAGCAGGGCCACATGCTCGTAGCGCTGGAGCCATTCGGCGGCACGCGGGCGGTAGCGTTCGATGATGAGACGCATCAGGCTTTCGGCGGAGCGCGGTTCGGACTCACGCAAGACCTGGAAGGCAAGGCAGCGCGCCACATCGGCGGCGGCGGTGATCAATCCAGGCTCGTTCACGCCGATCTGATCATGCGCGAGGCTGCGGTGGCGGTGCTCGAAGTGAAAGCCGAGATCGACCTGGCATTGACGCTCACCGGGCAGGTGGCGGAAGGCCTCGCACAGGATGGCGATTTCGAGACCCCAGCCGCCGGGCAGGCTGAAGCGCTCGATGGCATTCATCTCGGCGGCAAATTCACCGGAGAGCGGATAGCGGTAGCTGTCGAGCTGCTCGATCAGCGGTTTGGAGCCCAGCACATCGCGGCAGGCCTGGATGAGCGGGAAGATCAGCAGCCGTGTGACGCGGCCATACAGACGATCCGAGACGCGGCTGTAGTAGCCTTTGGCAAAGTGATAGCTCATGCGCGGATGCAGCAGCGGGTAGCACAGACGCCACAGCAGATCACGGCTGTAGTTCAGAATGTCGGTGTCATGGCTGACGATGATGCCTTTGAAGCCGCGTGCATGGAGGTAAGCGATGCCCATCCAGATGTTCGAGCCCTTGCCGGCGTGATGACCGTCGAGCCCGGCCTCTTCCATGCGCTGATACACTTGGGAGAGCTGCGGGCCGTCGTTCCAGAGGATGTGCGCCTTCTTGTCCTTCAAGTTCTGCCGGCAGAGAATCAGCGCGCGCTCATGCTCGGCGGCGTCCATGCCATTCATGCTCAGCACGACCTCGCTGATGTGCCCGGCCTGCGAGACTTCTTCCAGGATGCGTGGCAGGGCGGGGCGCTCGCATTCGGCGTAGAGTGCGGGAAGCAGCAGCACCACCGGCTTGTTCCGCGCCCATTCCAGCATCTCGCTCTCACGCGCGGAACTGTCAGCGTGTGCCAGATGATGAAGGGTGGGCACGCGCGCGTGCTGGTAAAAGTCTGCCATGGAGAGTTCGGTGAACGCTCAATTACGAGCGTGCCGGGCGTTTGCGAAACGATTTTGTTTCAAATCAAATTTGCACCCCATGGTCATGGCCCGAACGGCGCGACACCTCCGGATCGCCGTTAAGCACAAGGGTTTCGGCATCCGCGTCGATCTCGATCGATTCCGCCTCGATCTCAATCTCCTGCCGCCATTTGCGCGAGACCCATGGCCGGGCCAGTCCGTAGATCAAGTAGGTCACGAAAATCACCGAGGGCATCCAGTGCCAGTTCATCACCGTGAAAGCGATGACCACGATGCTGATGAGCACCCAGTGGAAGGATCGCTTCGTGCGCCAGTTCACCGCCTTGAAGCTCGGATACTCGAGATTGCTCACCATCAGGTAGGAGAGCAGCGCCATCAACCCGGCCAGGGCATACTTCCAGTTGCCGATTTCCTTCCCGTTGCTGTCCAGCCAGATGACCAGCAGCGTCAGCGAGGAGATCACGCCCGCCGCCGCCGGAATCGGGCAGCCGCGGAAGCTCTTGCTGCTGCTTTTCACGTCCGCCGCCGCGAGACAATTGAAGCGTGCCAGGCGCATCGCTCCGCACACGAGGTACACGCATGAGATCAGCCAGCCGAGACCTTTGGGCGTGTCGATCTCCTTCAGCACGATGTCATGCACCAGCAGGGCGGGGGCCACGCCGAAGGAGACGATGTCTGCCAGGGAATCGAGTTCGCGGCCAAACGGGCTTTCCGTTCCGCCCATGCGCGCCACCCGGCCGTCCAGCGCGTCAAACAGGCAGGCCAGCAGGATGAACACGATCGCATAATAGTAATGCTGGTGGTCGTCGAGATGCCTGCCGTCGAAGATTTGCAGGATGGCGACGAAGCCACAGAGAATGTTGCCAGCCGTCATCAAAGTCGGCAGCACCGGAATGCGAGGTTCGTGGGCGCTCATGAATGAAAAATCAGATTCGGACGACTTTAGCGCCTCCGGCCTCGTTGCCTAGATGAACTTTGCGGTTTCCAACCCCGCCACACCGTCTAATCTCACCGCCCCCAT
>CAMCWM010000232.1 GCA_945882215.1 Akkermansia muciniphila
GAGCACCTTGCGGCTAAGCGCCACCGTGTCCTCGTGCATTTTGAGCCCCTCCTCGTGGCGACCGGCATTGGAGTATGAAATCGCCAGACTGCTCATCGCCCTAAGCGTGTCTGGGTTCTCCGGGCCGAGAATCTTGCTGCGGAGCGCCAGAACCTCTTCCTTTAGCTTGAGCGCTTCGTCTTGGCGGCCGGCGTTGGAGTATGAAATCGCCAGACTATGCATCGCCCTAAGCGTGTCTGGGTGCTCCGGGCCGAGCACCTTGCGGCTAAGCGCCACCGTGTCCTCGTGCATTTTGAGTCCCTCCTCGTGGCGACCGGCATTGGAGTATGAAATCGCCAGACTGCTCATCGCCCTAAGCGTGTCTGGGTTCTCCGGGCCGAGAGTCTTGCTGCGGAGCGCCAGAACCTCTTCGCGCATCTTGAGTGCTTCGTCCTTGCGGCCGACGTCGAAATAGGAAATCGCCAGGTTGTGCATTGCCTTGAGCGTTTCGGGGTGCTCTGGGCTGTTCACCTTGCGGTGGAGCGCCAGTACCTCTTGGCGCAGTTTGAGCGCATCTTCCCGGCGGCCGACTTTGTTGTAAAAAGCCACCAGATTACCCATTGCCATGAGCGTGTCTGGGTGCTCCGGGCTGCTCAACCTGCGGCGGAGCACCAGTACCTCCTCGCCCAACTTGAGCGCCTCGTCCTCCCGGTTGAGACCAGCGTAGGAAACTGCCAGGTTGTTCATCGCCATGAGCGTGTCTGGGTGCTCCGGGCCGAGAATCTTGCGGAGGAGCGCCAGCACTTTCTCGTTCAACTTGAGCGCCTCATCCCTGCGGCCAGAAGCCGCATAGGAAACCGCTAGGCTGTTCATCGTCGACAACGTGCCAGGGTGCTCTGGGCCGAGTACCTTGCGGCGGAGCGCCAGCACTTCCTCGTTCAACTTGAGAGCTTCATCTTTGCGACCTACGTCGTTGTAAGAAATCGCGATATTGCCCATCGCCCCGAGCGTGTCGGGGTGCTCCGGGCCGAGCACCTCGCGGCGGAGCGCCAGCACCTCTTCTCGCATCCTGAGCGCCTCGTCTTGGCGGCCGACATGAGCGTAGGTGCTGGCTAAGTTGTTCATTGCCGAGAGCGTTTCGGGATGATCCAAGCCGTTCACCTTGCGGCGGTGCTTCAGCAAGTCTTCCTGCATCTTGAGTGCCTCGTCCCGGCGACCTAAGTGGGAGTAGGAAAGCGCCAGATTGCCCATCGCCGCTAGCGTGTCGTGATGCTCCGGGCCGGAGGTGGCGAGGTAATAATCCCGCACTTTCTCCTGCAGCGGGATGGCCTGCCGCGCGAGACCAAGGGCATCGTAAGTCTTGGCGAGCGTGTGCTGAAGCTTCGCCCGCTGGGCGGGCTGGGTGGCGAGATCGGTGTCCAGTTTCGTCGCGGCTTTGTCGAGCAACTCCACCACTTTGATCTCGCGTCCATCGCGGCTCGGGTCGGGGCTTTGGAAGACTTCACCGAGGAACTTCGCGATGTCCTCCGCGTCCTTGCGCGCCAGCTCCTTTGCGTCGCGCTCGGCGGCGACTTGCACCAGGGTCTCGGCGGTTTCCTTTTCCGCCCGCGTGGCCCTGACCGCCTGCCACATGCTCACCAGCGTGGCGGCGACGAGCACGGCGGCGATGGTCGCCGCCACGCGCAGCGCGGCTTTGTTGCGCCGGGCGAACTTGCGGAACTGGTAGACCGCACTCGGCGGCCTGGCGCTCACCGGCTCATCGGCGAGGAAGTGCGCGACGTCCTGCGCGAAGGCGCTGGCCGTCTCGTAGCGGCGCGTGCGATCCTTTTCGATGGCCTTCATCACGATCCAGTCGAGGTCGGCCTCGACGAGGCGGCCCAGCTTTTCCGGCTCGATGCGGTGAGCTTTCGCGAGTGTGGTGCGCTCGTCACCCGCGACGGTGCTCAGGCGCGAGGAGGGTTTCGGCGGCTCGACCTCACGGATGATGCGCCGCATTTCCTCATAACCCGCCGAGGCCAGCGTCTTCGCATCGAACGGCGGCTTCCCCGTGAGCAGCTCGTAAAGCAGGATGCCGAGCGCGTAGATGTCGCTGCGCGTGTCGATGTCCAGCCCGCTGAGGCTGGCCTGTTCCGGGCTCATGTAAACGGGCGTGCCGATGAACTGCTCGAAGCGGGTGAAGAGCGTCTTGTCGGTGAGCTTGCCCTGCGTGGCCTTGGCGATGCCGAAATCAATGACCTTCACCACCGGCTTGTCGCCGTGCAGCGTGACCATGACGTTGGAGGGCTTGATGTCGCGGTGGATGACGCCCTTCTGGTGCGCGTGCTGGATTGCCGAGCAGACGTCGCCAAACAGCGCCAGACGCTCGCGCGTGCCGAGCCGAGCCTCATCGCAGAACTGCGTGATCGGAATGCCTTTCACCAGTTCCATGACAAAGAACGGCCGCCCTTGCTCCGTCGCGCCCGCGTCGAGGACCTTGGCGATGTTGAGATGATCCATCATCGCCAGCGCCTGCCGCTCCGCCTCGAAGCGGGCGATGACCTCCTTTGTGTCCATGCCCAGCTTGATGATCTTGAGCGCGACCTTGCGGGAGATGGGCTTGCTCTGCTCCGCCATCCACACCGAGCCGAAGCCACCCTCGCCGATCTGCTGCAAGAGCTTGTAGGGGCCGATGAGATCGCCCTCCTGCTCCGCTGCCCGTGCCGTGATCTTCTGCCGTTCTTCGGTGCTGAGAGGCAGCGTCGCCAGATCGTCCGAAATCTCAGCAGGAGAGGCGGCGTGCGGATCGTCAGGCGTGGCCATGCGGGAGATGCTGAGCCAATCGGCGCGGGATTGCAACCTCTGAGAACCTACCGCCACTCGTGCTTCGGATACCGCCCGCGAAGCTGCGCTTTGACTGCTGGATAACCTTCGCGCCAAAATCTCCCGATGTCTCCCGTCGTCTGAATCGGCCGCTGCGCGGGCGAGAGTAAATGCACAGTCACACTGATGCGTCCCGCCGCGACTTTGGGGTTCTCATTCACGTCGTACATGTGCTGGAGCACGGCGCTGACGCTGGGGGGCTGCTTTTCGTCATAGACGATGCGGGCGGTCTTGCCGTTCTTGAGGGCGTAGCGTTCGGGGGCGTATTTTTCGAGCATCTCGCGCTGGCTGTGGCTGAGCCATTGGTGCAGGGCAGGGAAGACCTCGCGGTCCTTGAGGGTGCGGTAGGTGGTGCAGCCGTGGCAGAGCTGCTCGATGAGGATGTGGCGGTCTTCCTCGCCGATGGGCGGGATTTCGAGCTCGGGCATCCATTGGGACAGGCAGTTTACGCGCGTGATCCATTGCTCAACCTTGTCGTTCCACAGCGGCAGTTCGAGGCGTCCTGCGATGACTTCGGCGGCGAGCAAGGACGCCGCTTGGGTTTCATCCGGTTCGCCGCGTTCTTTGCTGGCGAGCACGAGGCTGCGGAAGCGTGTTTCCTCCATGTTCATCACGCGGCGGTTCACGCTGTCGTAGCGGGCGCTGCGGCCGGTGCTGAGGTCTTCGGGGAACATCTCGCGCAACCATTCTTCCTCGATGCGGGTGACGTTGTTGAGCTTAACCGTCAGCGCCTTGCCCTGCACCTCGACAATTTCCGAAGCAACCAGCAAGCGCGGGGCCTTGATGTGCGCGTCTTTATCGAGATGGCCGGTGTAACCGCCTGCGAGACGGTAAATGCGGCTGCCGGGGCTGGTTTCGACGCCGAGGTGATCGCTGAACGCGGCGAGCAGCGTCTTCGCCAGCGATTCGGGATCGGCGACTTCGTCGTTGATGCTCAACCCGGCGCGTTTGGCGAGCTGGAGGAATTGATCCGCGCTGCGTGCGGATTCACGTGAAGCCATCGCATGCACGCCGTAACGAGCGCAGGCATCGGGATCGAAGTTCATGCCCTCAGCGCGAATAAAAGCCCGCAGCAGCGCCTGGAACTCGCTCACATCGCCGTTCTCCCAAAACTCCTCGTTCTTGTGCGAGGCGTTGTTTTTGCCGACGAGCAGAATGTCGCGTCCCTGAGCCACGGCGGCGCACAACGCGGCCTCGCGCAGACAACCAAACTCCGCTGCGGCGAGCAGCATGCGCGAGAATCGCGGATGCAGCGGGAACTTGCTCATCTGCCGGCCGATGCCGGTGATCTGGCCGTCCAAATCGATCGCGCCGAGGTCGTGCAGCAGATTTTCCGCACGCGACAAAGCAGCAGGCGTCGGTGCTTCAAACCAATCAAAGGGTTCCTTCGACAAAACTCGCAGCGCCAGCAGCGCCTCGCTCAAATCGAGCCGCTGAACCTCGGGCAGTTCGCATTCAGCCCGCAGGAGATGCTCGCGTTGTGTCCACAAGCGCACGGCGATGCCGGGGCCAAGCCGACCGGCACGACCGGCACGCTGCTCAGCGGAGGCGCGGCTGATTTTGTTCACGGTGAGCGTGTTGATGCCGCGACGGGCGTCGTAGTTTGCGATGCGGGCCGTGCCGCCGTCGATGACGGCCTTCACGCCTTCGATGGTGAGCGAAGTCTCGGCGACGTTGGTGCTGACGATGATCTTCGGCTGCTCACCGGGCGTGACGGCGGCGTCCTGGTCCTGCGGCGTCAATTCGCCGTGCAGCGGCACCACACGGCGTCCTCGCGCAAAAGCACGGCCCTGGATCGCGGCGATGGTCTTGCGGATCTCGTGCCCGCCGGGCATGAAGACGAGCATGTCGCCGCTGAAGCCGGGCGAGTTGGCCAAATCTTCGCAGGCGCGTGCAGCTTGATCCCAGATCGGCTCGGGATAGCCGGTCTTGAGTTGCAGCGGTGCTTGATAGCGCACCTCCACGGGAAACGTGCGGCCTTCGGATTCGAGCAGCTTGCAGGGCTGCATGAAATCGACCAACGGCCCCGGCACGAGCGTGGCGGACATGACGATGATCTTCAAATCCGGCCGCGACTGCTGCAATCGCCGTGCAAAGGCCAGCACGAGGTCGCCATCGAGGTGGCGCTCGTGGAATTCGTCGATCACGATGCAGCCCACGCGATCCAGCATCGGGTCTTCTAGCAGCATGCGCAGCATCACGCCCTCGGTGACATAAGTGAGCCGTGTTTCGCGACTGGTGATGTTTTCAAAGCGCACCTGATAACCGACTTCGCCGCCGAGTCGCACATTGCGCTCGCGTGCGACTCGCTGCGCCAACATGCGTGCGGCGATGCGGCGCGGCTGGAGCACCACGCAGCGTTTGCCCTCCGGCAGAATGCCCGAATCGAGCACGAACTGCGGAATCTGCGTGGATTTGCCGGAGCCGGTGGGCGCTTTGATCAGCAGATTCGGCAGCGCCGGGTCGAGAAGAGCGGCGGTGAAGGACTGGCGGAGTTCGAAGATCGGAAGCGGGGCGGACATGCGAATGGGGCGCGATCAATGGCCCTTCATTCCGCGTTCGTCATTCGGATTTCGCCATGAGCCTCACGTCGTGATGTCCGGCTCCGGCTTGTAGGTGCCGGAGCCGACGAGGCGCTCGAAGATCGGCGATGCCATCAGCGTGGTGACGACGGCCATGATGACGAGGGTGGCGAAGAGGCCTTCCGAGATGATGCCGCGCTGAAGGCCGATGTTGATGATGATCAGTTCCATGAGGCCGCGGGCGTTCATGAGGATGCCGATGCCCATCGCCTCGCGACCGGAGATGCCGGTGGCCTTGGCGGCGAGGGTGCAGGCCAGCCATTTGCCCATGACGGCAGCCACCAGCACGGCGAGGCACATGCCCCACAGAAACCAGGTGTTGAGCAGGCCGATCTTGGTGTTCAAGCCGGAGTAGGTGAAGAACAGCGGCAAGAGGAGTGCCACGGTTAGCGGCTGGATGCGGGCGACGAGATCGCGCACCATGATGCCGCGGGGCATCGCCGCTCCCATGACGAAAGCGCCAAAGACAGCGTGCAGGCCGATCAAATCAGTGAACCAGGCGCCGAGGGACATCATGGCGATGGCGATGACGAGACCAGCATCGGTGAGTTTTTCGTCCTTAATGACCAGCGAGGAGAATTTGGCGAGCAGCGGACGAATGATGAGCAGTGTCAGCGCGACGTAGCCGACCGCTCCACCAATGTTGTAAAGCGCGCCGCCGATGTTGTCATCAAAACTGGCAAGGACGACGGCAAGAAGAATCCAGGCGGTGGCATCATCAATCGCGCCCGCGCCAATGGCCACGGTGCCCATGGTGGTGCCGGTAAGTCCTTTGAAGTGGATGATGCGGGCGAGCATCGGGAATGCCGTGATGCACATGGAAGCACCGAGGAACAACATGGCCTCCATGAGCGAAGTTTTTTCCGGGAACAGCTCCGTGTGATGGAAGAGAATCCACGCGAGACCGACCCCGAGCAGGAACGGTGTCGCCATTCCGGCAATGGAGACGGCGACGCTGCTTTTCAGGCGCTTGCGGACGATGTCCACGCGGAACTCCATGCCGACGATGAACATGTAGAGGGCGAGACCGAGCTGTGAGGCGGGGAAGAGATAGCAGGAAGTGTCACGAAGTTTCTGCGCCTTGTCCCAAGGAAAAAGCCACTGCTGCCACTCCGGCGCGAGCAATCCGAACAACGACGGGCCGAGCAGAACGCCCGTGATCATCTCCGCCACGACCTGCGGCTGACCGAAGCGCACGGCGATGGCTCCGACAACGCGACACGCGAGCAGGATGACCGCGATCTGGAGGAAGAATTGGACGGCGAGGTGGACGTTGTTCATGCGCGTTGGTGGTTGGATCAGTAGTTCAGTGTGAGCATCAGATAAGCGAAGTCAGCGTCATCGCTGGCGCCCGTGTCGGCGAGGTAGGCTCCGGCGAAGAGGTGGGAATAGCCGAAGAGCATGTCGAGATGCTGGCTGAGCTTGGCATTGACAGTGAAGTCGATTTCACAGCCTGCATGGCTGTTCGCGTTCGGATTGATGGCGCGGACGCGCGTGGTGCCATTCGCACGATACCAAGCATCTCCCGTGGTGGTGAGCCAGAAGGAGTGGAAGTCGAGCGAGGTCTTCACTTTCGGATGCGGCTGCGCGGCGAGGCGGAGCACGAGGTTATGCATGTTCTGCCACGAAAAGGTGTCCATGAAGCCATACGGCGGGTGATTCGTGGGAAAAAGGTTCTGGAAGGTGTGAACGCGCCCGTCATTGGGATCGCTGTCGCCACTGCCAGCGCTGTATTCGAGTGCGAGACGCGGCTTCCACGCAGACTTGAGCCAGTTGTAGCCGCCTTCGAGGTGATAGGCATAGGCGCTGAGCGGGCGGCCATTGATCTGACCCGTCTGGCCGGTAAGCTCGACGGTGTAGTCCCATCCGTCGAGTTTCAGCGGATCACCCTTGTGGCGTGTGCCCAGCGTGACGAAATCCGTGCCGCCAGTGAAGGACTCCTCGTGCAGATGGAAGGCGTAGAGGTCCGTGGCCTGGAAAGGCAGAAACTGGCTGCTGAAGTAAAGGCCGCTGAAGAACTGCTGACGCACATCGCCGTTGCCGAGCCAGTCGGAGCGGTTGAACTCGGACTCGTGAAGGCGCACGACGCTGGAGGTAAAAGCGTCGATCCACCAGGTCGGCGCCTGGTAGTGCAGCTTCACCGCATCGAAGGTGCGGCTGAAGTTCAGCCACTCCAGCGGGCCGACGAGGCGCTCATCGCCATAGCTGAGAACCTGACGGCCAAGTTTGAGGCTGAGACGCTTCGGATCACCGACCTCGATGCTGGCGAGGCGCAGATCGAAGGCGTCATCGCCCTCCGCGCCGTTTTGCAGCGGGATGTCGGCACGTTTGGAGAAGGACTCGCGCACATCCTGGCCCTGCACGGTGATGCGCAGCCATTCGACCGGCTGCCATTCGACACCGAGGCGGATGCGATGCAGCAGCCACGAGTCATCCGTCACCGCGTTGCGGTTATTGTCGAAATCGAAGACGTTGTGGCGCATCTCGCCACGCACACGGGCCTGGAAGTTCCATTTGAGCTGGTCGGCGATTCCCGTGGATGGTTCTGCCGCCATCGAAGCGATGGAAAGAAGCGTGAAAGGGATGAGTGAGCGCACGGGATGCATCTGCGTTGGTTTTTTGGCGCAGGATCATTGGTAACGAAAATAGACTTTCGCTATCGCTTTGATGCCGGCGCGGTATAGAGCGTGCCGATCATGGAACTGCGTCATCTGCGTTATTTTCAAGCCGTGGCCGAGGAGCTGAGCTTCTCTAAGGCGGCGCGGCGGCTGCGTATCGCCCAGCCCGCATTGAGTCGCGCTGTGCAGGAGATGGAGCGGGAGCTGGGCACGCAATTGATCGAGCGCGAGCGCCGCTCGCCACGACTCACACCCGCAGGCGCGGTGCTGCTGCACGAGACGGGTCTCATCCTCGAACGACTCGATGAATCGCTACGACGCGTGAAGCGCACGGCCAGCGGCGAGGAAGGTGAGTTGCGCCTTGGCTACATCGGGCCGCCGACGCGGATGTTCATGGCGCGATTGCTGAAGGAATACGCGAAGCGCTTTCCACGCGTGACGGTGATCCTGGAAGAGCGCACGCCGGAGCGTGTGTGGGAAATGGTGTCGAAGGGCCGCCTCTCGGTCGGTTTGACGCGTCCAGTACTGGCACATCAAGCGCTGGGTTTGCAGACGCTGCTGCTGCGCGAGGAGAAATTCTGCGCGGCGGTGCCAAAGGATCATCCGTGGGCCAAACTGACCTCACTGCCATGGAAAAAGCTCGCGGGTGAGCCGCTGGTGATTCTGGCGCGGCGTGAGGGCGCAGGTTCGCATGATGGCATCCGTGCCGCGTGTG
>CAMCWM010000233.1 GCA_945882215.1 Akkermansia muciniphila
GGCGGAGCGTTGGGCGCGAGCGGCGGCTTTGGCACGGGCGGAGCCGGTGGTGGCTTTGGCAAAGGGATGGGGATGGGAGGTGCGGCAGGATTTGTGACGCTGCCGCCGTCGATGCGTGCGCGTTGCTCGACGCAGGAGCGGTTGGAGAAGCTGCGGCAGAACGGTGGGACGCCGGAGTGCGAGGCAGCAGTGAGCGCGTCGTTGGAATGGCTCAAGGGCAAGCAGAACCCCGACGGCTCCTGGGGCCGGGGCAACAAGTCCGCCATGACCGGACTGGCCTTGCTGTGCTATCTGGGCCGCTGTGAGACACCGGAATCGCCATTCTACGGCGACAACGTGATGAAGGGCATCATGTACCTCATTGAACTGGGCAAAAAGAACCCCCACGGCATCTTCTCCGATGGTTGGAAGGGCGAGGCCGCGGGTGGCAAAGGCGGCGCTGGCACCTATGAGCACGGCATCGCGACTTACGCCCTCGGTGAAATGTACACTTTGGCCCGTCTCGGTTCCAAATCCCTCCCCGGCATGCGTGAAGCCTTTGAAAAAGGCGTCAAGGTCATCATCGACAACCAGTCAGCCAAGGGCGGCTGGGGCTACGGCGGCAAGGACCAGATCGTGTACAACAAAAACGCCAACGACCTCTCCGTCGTCGGCTGGCAGTTCCAGGCCATCAAGGCTGCCAAGAACACCGGTCTCAAGATCGACGGCCTCCATGCCTGCATCGGCAAGATGACCGATTACCTCGAATCCATGCAAACCAAGGACGGTGGCTTCGGCGGCGCGAACCGTGACGCCCACTACAATCAGTGGAGCCTCTCCGGCGTCGGCATCCTGGGCTTGCAGACCATGGCCAAGGGCAAGACCACTCCCATCAAGAAGGGCATGAAGTTCCTCACTGAGTTCCTCACCGCCGAGCCGCTGGACTGGAACAAGAACTGCAATCTCTACTGCTGGTACTACTACACCCAGGCATTCTTCCAGCAGGGAGGCGAGGATTGGAAGTTCTACAACCAGCAGTTCCTGCCGCAGATCCTCAGCGCTCAGCAGCCAGACGGCTCCTTCAAACGCGGCCGTCCAAACTGGCCTGCGGGAGATGCTGCGGATGAAATCTACCGCCAGTGCCTCTGCACGCTGCAGCTCGAAGTGTACTACCGCTATCTCAAGGTCGGTGACCGCGAGGAAAGCTCATTCTTCGACAAGTAGCAAACGCGTCCGCATCCGGTGACATGGTTGTTCTGGATTTCACCCGCAGGGTGAATTTGGTCACCATCTTGAGCGGCAGAATACGTAAACCAGTGGAATATACGGGCAGTTGATAGGCAGCCTGTGGCAACAAAAGTCAAAATGCGCTGGAGGGTCACCCACGATCTCCTCCAGCGGTGGGAAGGATTCATTCACCCCAGCTTCCAGCCCTCTCTCGGCACACGGCTGAGAAAACGATTGGCGGATTCATTGTTGGTGATGCGCATGGCTTTGGCATCCCACACGATCTTGCCACCAGCGCGATGCGCCACGTTGCCGAGGTGATTGGCCTCGGTGAGAGGGCCTGCATAGCTGAAGGGGCTGCCGGTGGGCGTGCCGTTCTTGATGGCGGCCAAAAACTCGGCGTGATGGCCGGGGGAGTCGGCGATGAAGGGTTTCGGGCGCTGGAAGTCTTTGAAGTCCGCCTCGGGCAGCAGGACGTGCTTGCCGTAATCGGAGAGCAGCATGCCTTTGTCGCCGATGAAGAGGACGCCGCTGTTCCACTTGCCGATGTAGGGATCATTCTTCCACACGTCCGGTTTGCTGGCTCCTTGATGCCAGTGGACCTTGCACGCGGGCATGTCGCCGCGCGGGCCATATTCATACACGGCATGCATGGACGCAGGAGCGATCTCCGGGTGCGGTGCGGGGCCGAAGGCCTCCACGCTGAGCGGCGCGTCGAGCTTCAGCGCCCAGAACGGCAGGTCATTCCAGTGACTGCCGAGGTCGGACATGGTACCGTTGCCGAAATCCCACCAGCGATACCATTTCGGGCCGGGGAAATAGACGCTGTGGTAAGGCCGCATCGGCGCGGGGCCGATCCACAGGTCCCAATCGAGATAGGGCGGCGGTGTTTCGGCTTCCTTGGGCCGTTCGGTCACGAACACGATGTCGCCGTTCTTCTCCGCGTCCTCCTTGCTCTGCAAACCCCACGCGCGTGACACGCACACATGCGCTTCGGTCACTTTGCCGATGGCTCCGCTTTGAATCAGCTCGACGACGCGGCGGTAATTCGGCATGCCGTGAATCTGCGTGCCCATCTGTGTCACCACGCCAGCATTGGCCGCCGCTTCCGTGATCAATCGAGCCTCGGCGACGTTGTGAGAGAGCGGCTTTTCGCAGTACACCGGCTTCTTCATCAGCAGCGCAGGCAGCGTGGCATACGCGTGCGTGTGCTCGGTGGTGCTGATGACCACGGCGTCGATCTCGGAGGCGCTTAGCTCGTCGTAGAGCTTGCGGAAGTCGCGGAACTTCTTCGCGCCCTTGAACGCTGCTCCGGCGCGGTCGAGGTTTTCGCCATTCACATCGCACAGCGCGATCACATTCTCACGTGGTTCGAGCGGGGGCGGTGGTTGTGCGCCCGCATCGGTCTTTGGGGCGTCTTTCTTCGCGTTGTTGCCGCGTGGCGGTGTGTAAAGCGGGATGCCGGTCAGATCCTTGATGTTTCCCGCGCCACGGCCACCGACGCCGATGAAGACGAGGTTCAGTTTGGCATTCGGCGAACGTGAACTGACGATGGCGGGAAATCCGAACGCGGCGGCCGCGGTGGCGCTGCGGGTGATAAACTGACGACGGGAGGAAAGGGGCTGGCTGGCACTCATGGTTGCCAGCGAATACGAAAGCTTATGCTTTCTTCTTCCCACCCGCTTTCTTTGGCTCGTTGAGCGGCTTGTCAGGATCGTACTTCGGATTGCGCTCGGGAATCTGCGCGCCGGTGTCTTTGAGCCAGGCGTCCAGCTTGTCGCGCAACTGCAACGCACGCACGGAGTCATGCGGGGCACGATTGTCATTCTCACCAGCGTCGAGTTTGAGATTGTAGAGTTCGGCGTGGTTGTCCTCATGGAAAAGGATGAGCTTCCAGTCGCCCTCGCGAATGGCGCTGTAAGGCGTGGCGCTGCCGGGATGATAGTGCGGGTAGTGCCAGTGGATCGCCTCGCGCTTGAGCGTGCCCGTTTCGGTGAGCAAAGGCATGAGCGACTCGCCATCGATGATCTGATTCTCTTTGAGCGGTGTCTGCGTGGCTTCGAGCAGCGTCGGCACATGATCGTAAGTGATGACCGGCACATCGCAGGTGCTGCCGGGCTTCACTTTGCCGGGCCAGGTGACGATGAGCGGGATGTGGACGCCGCCTTCATACGCGCTGCCTTTGCCGAGGCGTGCGGGGCTGTTGTCCGTGGGGCCGCGTGACCAGCCCTGCGGATTCACCGTGCCGCTGAGGCCGCCGTTGTCGCTGGTGAAGACGAAGAGCGTGTTCTCAGCGAGGTTCAACTCTTTCAGTTTCGCACGCAGAGCACCCACGCTGTCATCCACACTCTCGACGAGCGCCGCGTAAACCGGATTGCTGTGTCCGCCCGCCGCTTTTTTGGCCTGATACTTCGCCACGACCTCCGGTTTGCCCATGATCGGCGTGTGGACGGCGTAGTGCGGCAGATAGACGAAGAAGGGCTTCGCTTTGTTCTTCTCGATGAACTTCACCGCCTCGCTCGTCAGGCGGTCGGTGAGAAACTCGTCCTGCGGCCCGTCGGTCAGCGTGGGCGTGTTGTAGGGCGAAAAGTAGCTCTTCGGTGATCCGCCGTGCGTACCGCCGATGTTCACATCAAAGCCTTGCTTCGTCGGATAGAACTCCTCGTTACCGAGATGCCATTTGCCGATGCTCGCAGTGGCGTAACCGCGTGTTTTCAGCCGCTCGGCGATGGTTTCCTCTTCCAGTGGCAATTGCATCGTCCAATTCGGAATGACGAGGCGGCCATTGTCCGGCACATGCCCGGCGATCCAGTCGGTGATGTGCAGCCGGGCAGGGGATTTGCCAGTCATCATGGCCGCACGCGTCGGCGAGCACACGGTGCAGGCTGAATATGCCTGCGTGAAGCGCATGCCGTCCTTCGCGAGCTGGTCGATGTGCGGCGTCTCGTAGTATTTGGAGCCGTAGCAGCCAAGATCGGTCCAGCCCATGTCGTCGATGAGCATGACGATGATGTTCGGCGGTGTGTCGGCGGCTTGTAGAAAGCCCGCTGAAAGTACGGAAAAGAGAATGGAACGGAACATGGCAGGGTAGTGGCTACCTTGATGGACACCAAAATCCTCTTCTCAACCTAAATCGTCACCGGCTTCACTTTCCAAATCTCCTCACAGTATTCGCGGATGGAGCGGTCGGAGGAGAAGTAGCCCATGCGGGCGACGTTGAGGATGGACATACGGGTCCAGGCATCTGTGTCCTGGTAGGCTGCGGAAACGCGGTCCTGGCAGGCGACGTAGGCGGCGTAATCGGCGAAGAGCAGGTAGTCATCATGCTGAAGCAGCGAGTTGACGAGAGGATGGAAGCGATCGGGCTGGTCGGGGGAGAAGAAGCCGTCGCGAATCTGTTCGATGACCTCCCGCAGCTCGTCGTTGGTCGCGCAATACTCCCACGGGCGGTAACCGTGGGCTTTGGTCTGTGCGACTTCGAATTCGGTGAGGCCGAACAGGAAGAAATTTTCCTCGCCGACCTGCTCGCGGATTTCGACGTTGGCGCCGTCGAGCGTGCCAATGGTCAGGGCGCCGTTGAGGGCGAACTTCATGTTGCCGGTGCCGGAGGCTTCCTTGCCGGCGGTGGAGATTTGCTCGGACAAATCGGCCGCCGGGTAGATGTGCTGGGCGTTCTTCACGTTGAAGTTCGGGAAGAAGGCCACCTTGATCTGATCCTTCACCGCAGGGTCGTGGTTCATCACCTCGGCGATGGAATTGATGAGCTTGATGATGAGCTTGGCCATGTGGTAGCCCGGCGCGGCTTTGCCGCCGAAGACAAAGGTGCGCGGCGTGATCTTGAGGGACGGATTGCGGCGCAGGCGGTTGTAGAGCGTGATGATGAACAGCGCGTTGAGGTGCTGGCGCTTGTATTCGTGCAGGCGCTTGACCTGGATGTCGAACAGCGTGTCGGGATTCACGACGATGCCGGAGCGTTCCTTCAGCAACGCGGCGAGGCGGCGTTTGTTCTCCAGCTTTACGTCGCGCCATTCACGGCAGAACTGGGCATCATCGGCGAATTTTTCGAGGTTCTTCAACTCATCGAGGTTTTTCACCCAACCGGGGCCGATGCTGCGGCTGATGAGCGCGGCGAGGCCGGGATTGCTCAGCAGCATGAAGCGGCGCGGCGTGACACCGTTGGTCTTGTTCTGGAATTTTTCCGGAGAGAAGTCATGGAAGTCACGCAGCACGCCTTCCTTGAGCAGGTCGCTATGCAGACGGGCCACGCCATTGATGGCGCTGCTGCCGACGCAGGCGAGATTGGCCATGCGCACGTAGCGCTCGCCGCCTTCGTCGATCAGCGACATGCGTGCAATGCGGTCATCATCGCCGGGGAAGCGGAGCCGCACTTCATCCAGGAAGCGGCGGTTGATCTCATAAATGATCTCCAGATGCCGTGGCAGCACGCTGGAGAACAGCGGGATGCCCCAGCGCTCCAGCGCTTCCGGCAGCAAGGTGTGGTTGGTGTAGCCGAAGGTTTTGCGTGTGATCTCCCACGCGGGTTCCCACGGCATGCAATGCTCGTCCACCAGCAGCCGCATCAGCTCGGCGACAGCGATGGCGGGATGCGTGTCGTTCAACTGCACACAGAATTTATCGTGGAACAAGTCCAGCTTCTTGTTGCGCTGGAAATAGAGCCGCAGCATGTCCTGCAAGGCGCAGGAGACGAAGAAGAACTGCTGCTGCAAGCGCAGGCGCTTGCCTTGGAGAGACTCGTCGTTCGGATAGAGCACCTTGGTGATGTTTTCCGAGGACATCTTCTTCATGACGGCGCGGTAGTAGTCGCCTTGGTTGAACGCGGCGAAGTCAAAGGACTCGGCGGCCTCGGCCTTCCACAGGCGCAGCAGATTCACCGTGTTCACCTGATAACCCGGCACCGGCATGTCATAGGCGGTGCCACACACCAGTTCGTCAGGAATCCAACGCACGCGATAGACACCGTTTTCTTCGTAGCTTTCGGTGCGGCCGCCAAATTTCACCTCGTGCACGATTTCTGGCCGTGCGATTTCCCAGGGATTGCCGAATCGCAGCCACTTGTCGGTCATCTCCACCTGCCAGCCGTTGCGGATCTTTTGCTCAAAGATGCCAAATTCATAGCGAATGCCGTAGCCGATGGAGGGCACTTCCAAAGTGGCCAGCGAATCGAGATAGCAGGCGGCCAGTCGTCCAAGACCACCGTTGCCCAGCCCCGGCTCCTCCTCATGCTCGATCAAATCGTCCAGGTTCAAGCCGAGCGATTGCATCGCCTGCCGCACCTGGCTCTCGATGCCGAGATTGATAAGATTATTGCCAAGCTGCGGCCCCATCAGGAACTCAGCCGAGAGATAGCACACCGTGCGGCTCTGGCGGTCCATGTAGGTCTGGGCGCTCTTGATCCAGCGCCGCAAGAGGCGGTCACGCACGGTGTAGGCGAGGGCGAGATAGTTGTCATTGCGGGAGGCAATCGCCGGGAACCTCCCGAGCAGGTAATTCAAATTATCCTGAAACGCGTCAGCGATCTGGGCCGGGTCCAGACCTGTGCGTGTGGCGTCTGAGTGACGAGGAAGACCGGCGGGACTGGTTTCCTGTTTCATGGTTAGGCCGCGATGCTGAGACTCCCGCCCTGGAGTGTCAATACTCGAATTTTTGGCAACACGCGGAGCAGATGGCCTGCATGCTCGACGGTTCGCACCGATTGCCCTGCTGGCTTGACTGTAGCGTGTCGGTGTTCGTTGATGTTCAGTTTTGACGCTTCTGATGCCTGCCATTAATGACGGGAACTCATCCGATGAACGAAGAACTCAATCCTTATGCGCCACCGCAGAGTCCGGCGGCTTGCAAGCCTTTGCCGGAGCGTCGTCGTCTCGCTGGATGCGTGAGAGGGTCGCTTGGCTGCGGGTGTATTGGGCCTGTCGTTTTCTTTGTGATTGCAGCGCTATCAGGAGATGTTGGCGGCCCGCTGTTCTGGCCGATCGTCGTTCTGTTTGGAGGTGTGATTGGCGCGGTGGTGGGGACGATTTGCGCCCCACGCCAGAGCAATGGCAAATAGTTGTTCGTGAGACAGGGGGCGTCCAGGTGGCGCTGTTTAGCGGATCTTCGCGTCCGGAAGCTCGCTCTTCACCCCCTCATCCAGCGGCATCTTGTCAGTTTCGGCGTTCAAACCGGTGGTGAGCATGAGCTTGGCGAGTTCGGCCTTCAATCCGGTGATGATGCCAGACAGCTTCGGATCATTGATCAGATTCTTGGTTTCGCCGGGGTCGTCCTTGAGGTCGTAAAGCTCGGCCATGTGCTTGTCTGGGCTGCCGTCGCCGTGCGGGTAGCGGATGAATTTCCAGCGGTCGGTGCGGATGGCGCGGACGTTCGGGGTGTAGGGAAACTGCTTCTCGTAGTTGTAGTGGTAGAACCAGCCCTTCCGCCAGTTGGCGTCGCCGCTTTGCACGAGCTTGACCCAGGATTGACCGTGAGACTTGGGAAGCGCGGAGGCACCACAGAGTTCCAGCAGGCTGGGTGCCACATCGACGGTGAGCACCTGCTTCTCGATGGTCTTGGGTTCCTTCGTGAGTTGCGGAGCGCGCACGACTAGCGGTATGCGCAGACTGGCCTCGTGCGCGGTGCGTTTATCGACCATGCCGTGCTCGCCTTCGAGCAGGCCGTTGTCGCCCATGAAGACGATGATGGTGTTGTCGAGCTGCTTCGTCTCCTCGAGCCACTGGCGGATTCTGCCCACGCTGTCATCGACGCTGAGCACGGTGCCCCAGTAGCCGTGTACCATGTTTTCAAAATCCTTCACGGCTTCGGGGCGGTCATCGGGGAATTTTTTCCGCCACTCGAAGAGCGGGCCGTAGATGCCGTGCCAGGTGTGCAGGCGCTGCTTCATCCATGCGGGTTTGTCATCGAGCTGGAAGGCCGTGGCGGGGTAGGAGACACGCACGTCATCAAAGGCGTGTTCGTATTTCGGTTCCGGCGTGTAGAAGCTGTGCGGGGCTTTGTGGCCGATGAAAGCGCACCATGGTTTGTCGGCGCTTTGCTGTTTGAGCCATTCCATCGCCAAATCGGTGACGACGGTGGTGTAGTAGCCTTTGATGACTTTGCGCTCCTTGCCATGCAGGCTCCATTCGGTGTCGAAGTATTTGCCCTGGCCCTTGTGCGTCACGAACCTGTCGAAACCGGGGCGCGGCTCGTCGTTGTCCTCGCCCATGTGGTATTTGCCGAAATAGGCGGTGGCGTAGCCGGCATCGTGCAGCAGGCCGGGGAAGCTGGGCATGCTGGCGGGATATTCAGTGAAGTTGTTGGTGACACCGTGTGCGTGCGCGTAGAGACCGCTGAGGATACTGGCGCGGCTCGGCGAGCAGAGCGAGGTGGTGCAGAAGGTGTTGGCAAAACGCACGCCTTCACTGGCGAGGCGGTCGATGTTAGGTGTTTTGACGTGCTTCGAGCCATAGCAACCGAGCGCGTC